>JBBSGM010000005.1:0-64048 GCA_038254065.1 Mycobacteriales bacterium
GCCGGGGGGACCCGGGATAGGGTCCGGCAATGACCGCGACGTGCCCGCCGGGGCGAGCATCGTGACGACCCTCGGTCCGGCTCCCCGGGTGCTGTTGGTCTGGGACGCGCCCAATATGGACATGAGCCTCGGCTCGCTGCTCGGGGCCCGCCCCACCGCGGCGTACCGGCCCCGCTTCGACGCCATCGGCCGCTGGCTGCTCGACCTGGCCGGCCCCGAGGCCATCGCCGAGGCCACCGTGTTCACCAACGTCGTGCCGGGCAGCACGGAGGTCGTGCGGCCTTGGGTGGAGGCGCTGCGTAACGTCGGCTTCGCGGTCTTCGCCAAGCCGAAGAGCTCGGAAGACTCCGACGTCGACGACGACATGCTCCGGCACATCGGGCTGCGCGCCACCGAGGGCCTGCTGCGCCACGTGGTGGTGGCCTCCGGTGACGGTCGCGCCTTCCGGGAGCCGCTCGAGGAGCTCGTCGCCGGTGGCACCGACGTCACGGTGATCGGGTTCCGGGAGTACGCGAACTTCGCCCTGACCTCCGAGGTCATCTCGTTCCTCGACCTGGAGGACATCGACGGTGTCTTCCGCGAGCCGCTGCCCCGGATGACCCTCGAGACGTTGCCCGACGAGGGTGCCTGGCTGCCGCCGTTCCGGTCGCTGCGCTCGCTGCTGGAGCCCCGTCGATGAGTATCCGGTTCACCGCACCGGTCGCGCTGCCGTGCGACCCGGGCTGCTCGGTGCTGCGCGACGCCGTCGTCGACGTCGACGCCGACGGACGGATCGCCTGGGTCGGGTCGCGCGCCGGCGCGCCGCCGTCGGACGCGCCGGCGCGGGCACTGCCGGGACTGCTGCTGCCCGGACTGGTCAACACGCACTGCCACACGCCGATGACGGTGCTGCGCGGGATGGGCGGCGACCTGCCGCTGCGAAGCTGGCTGACCGAAGTCATGTGGCCCGCCGAGGGCAGGCTGACCGCCGACGACGTGCACGCCGGCATGGTCTCGGGCTGCGTGGAGTTGCTGCGCACCGGCTGCACGACCAGCGTCGAGATGTACTTCTTCACCGACGCGCTCGTCGATGCGGTACTCACGGTCGGGTCCCGTGCGGTGGTGACCCCCGGGGTCATCGCTGCGCCCGGCTGGGATCGGCTCGGCAGCTGGCAGGACATGCTCGACGACGTGTCGGCGAGGATCGACTCGGTCGGGCTGCGGTCGGGCCCCGGTGAGCGCATCGAGCTAGGCTACGGCCCGCACGCCGCCTACACGCTGCCGCCCGACGCGCTGGCCTCGGTGGCCGAACACGCCCGCGAGCGCGGCGCGCTGGTGCACATCCACGTGGCCGAGTCGGCCGAGGAGGACGCCGTGCAGCGGGCCGAACACGGCTCGGTACCGGCGATGCTCGACCGGCTCGGGGTGCTCGACGGTCGGCTGCTCGCCGCGCACGGGGTGCAGCTCTCCGACGCCGACATCGCCCTGCTCGCCGGCCGCGGCGCCGCCGTCGCGCACTGCCCCGGGTCGAACGCCAAGCTCGCCGTCGGCATCGCGCGGGTGATGGAGCTGCGTCGGGCCGGAGTGCGGATCGGGCTGGGCACCGACGGGCCCGCGTCGGCCGACGACCTCGACCTGTGGCAGCAGGCCCGGCTGGCCGGGCTGCTCGCCAGGGTGACCACTGGCGACGCAGCCGCGCTGACCGCCACCGAGCTGCTGCTGCTGGCCACCAGGGACGGCGCCGCCGCGCTCGGCCGCGACGACCTCGGCGCACTGGAGCCGGGCCGCTGGGCCGACCTGGTGCACGTCGACCTGGACGACGCGGTGTTCGTCGCCCCGTCCGACGACGCGCAGCTGATCTCCAACCTGGTCTGGGCGGGCGGGGCCCGGTTGGTCCGTGACGTCTGGGTGGCAGGCGACCAGGTGCTGGCCGACGGCGAACCGACCAGGGTGGACCGGACCGCCGCCCGACAGGCCCTCCGCGCCGCCGCAACCCGCCTCCGCGCCGCCTGACCACACACCCGCGAGTCGGGGTATTCGTGCGACCGAGTCGGGGTATTCGTGCGACCGAGGCAGGACAGCTGCGCGACGGTTCACGGGCCGAGCAGGGCGTCCAGGTGCTCGTTACCAAACCGGCGGTCGGGGTCGAGGAGGTCGCGCACGGCGTTGAACTCCGCCAACCGCGGGTAGGCCGAGCCTACCTCGGCGGCGGTCCACGCGTGCCGGCCGGCCCAGTGCGGCCGCCCACCGGCCGCACCCAGTACCGAACCGACCAGGTCGAACAGCGGTCCGGTGTCGCTGCCGCGATGGGCCCGCACGGCGACCCAGGCTGTCGACCGCCCGTACGCCGGGTGCAGCCACCCGGTCTCGGCCGGCCCCACCCGGACGACGACCGGGCTCCTCGGCTCCAAACCGCGGTCCGCCGTCGCCGCGGCCAACTCGCGCACCGCGGACCCGATGGCCTCGCGGGGCAGCGCCCACTCGGCGGACTCGGCGCGCTGCGGACGCGGATCGAGCAGCAGCCGGTACGCGGGACCGACCGCGGGGCCGCCCCACCGCGCCGTCCGCCACAGCGCTGGAGCCAGTCGCGACACCATCCGGCCCAGCGCCTCCGCCGAGCCCACGGCCGCGGCCCGGACCAGGTCACGCCGTGGGGGCGCCGGCGCCGAGCCCGGCGGCACCGGATCGCCCCACCGGACCAGTGCCTCGCCGCTGGGCAGGTGCAGCATCACCTCGGCCCAGAGGTGAGTGCCGAGCACACCGTCCTCGGCGAGCAGCTCGCCCGGGTTCCCGGGCTCCTCGCGCACGGTCAACAGCCCGGCCGTAACGGTGCGCAGCTCGACCTCGGTGAGCACGCCGAGGACGCCGAGCCCGGTGCGCACCGCATCGAGCGCGGTACTGTCGACCCGGCGCACCTCGCCCCGGCCGTCGACCAGCCGCACAGCGGTGACCTGCGCCGACAGTGAGCCGACCGAGGCGCCGCTGCCGTGCGTCCCGGTGCCGATCGCCCCGGCGACGGTGATCGCGTCGGTGTCCGGGACGACGGCGAGGGTACGCCCGTGTGCGGCGAGCACCGTGAACAGCTGGGCCAAGGTGGCCCCGGCCCTGACCCGCACCCGATCGCCATCGACGGCCACCACGCCGGTCAGCGCAGAGCAGTCGACCTGCACATCGGCGGTGACGGCGAGTGGGCTCCACGAATGGCCTGCCCCCACCGGGCGTAGCCGCAGCCCTCGGTCAGCGCTTCGCTGCACGGCGGCGACGACCCCGGCCTCGTCGAGGGGGCGGTCGATCCTGCCCGGCCGGCTCTGCTGCCCACCGGACCAGTTGGTCCACATCCGGCGGAGCGTATCGGCCGTGTGACGACCGGCCGATCCGTCCAACCCGGGAACCGAACGTCCGGCACATCCGTCAGGTACTGCCATGGGGAACGACGGGTTCGACGTCCATACCGACGCGATGCGCGCGCACGCCGCCCGGCTTCGGGCGACGGCGGGCGAGTTCGACGCCGCGGCCGGAAGCGCCGACGGTGCGCAGGTGCACGCGGGTGCCTTCGGGCTGATCGGGACGGCGCTCGCGGGTGAGGCCCTCGCGCTCGCCGCGGCGGCAGCCGCCGGGCTGCGCGCGCACGCAGTGCTGGTCACTCGGGCCGCCGGCGGGATCGACGGCATGGCCGACGCCTACGACGAGGTCGAGCGCCGGATCCGTGACGGGTTCGGCCGGTGACCGACGCCGCGGCGGTGTCGCCGACCGAGGGCGCCCGGCTGCTGGACAGCGTGGTCGGCGTCGCCGAGGCCCTGCAGGCTGGGGACTGGGCCGGCGCGCTGCTGACGCTGGCGGGCGGCGCCGCGGAGACGGTGGCGTTCCTGGCCGATCCGCTGGCAGAGCTCATCGCGGCCGGTCTGGGTTGGTTGATCGAGCACGTGCCACAGTTGCGTGAGTCACTCGACCAGCTGGCGGGAGATCGGGCCGGGATCGACGCATTGGGTGCGGGTTGGCGGCGGGTGGCGACCCGGGCCGACGTCGCGGCGGTGAACCTGCGCTCGGTGGTCGACGCCGACACCACACCCTGGCGTGGTCCCGCGATCGAGGCGTACCGACCGATCGCGTACGGGCTGGCCGCGGTCGGAGCCGCCTCGGCGGCCGCAGCCGAGGTCGCCGAGGTGATCGTGCGAACGGCGGGTCAGCTCGTGCTGGCGGTCCGCGCGGTGGTCCGCGACGAGCTGGCCGAGGCGGTCGCGGACCTGATCCTCACGTTCCTGAGCTACGTCGCGGTGGTCGGTACCGGGATCGGCCTGCTGGCGCTGGCCGGGTTGCTCGTGGAGCGTGCGACGTCCTGGGCGCTCCGACTGGCGGAATGGGTGCGCCGGGTGGACGAGGCGCTCACCGCGCTGTAGGCGCTGCTTGCCCGGCTGGGCCCGGCGCTGCGCGGCGGCGACTCCGCCCGGGAACGAGCCGAACTCGCCTACGCGTTCACGGTGGAGGCCGGCAAGGAGCGGCATCGGGCGGAATCCGGCCACACTTGAGCTACGGTCACGCTGCGCCTCGGACCCACCGGAGGGCCGGGGCTGATCCGGTGCCGGTCCGGATCGGGCCGCCGACCCTCCTGCGCGACCGCTCCCCGTGGTCGCTCGCCTCCGCGGCGACGCTGCCGCCGCGGGTGATCATCAACCGATCGTCGGCACCGGAGCCGGCCGGCGGTGCCGTCCACCGCCCTGCTCGGGCACGACGTTTTTCCCCTCGCTCGCGGCCCGCCGGGTACGCGGGGAGGTCTGCGCGGGGACCGACGCCGGGACCAGTGCCTGGATCGGGATGGGGGCGGTCAGCGGGTCGCGACTGAAGGCCTTCAACGGGTCGGCCGTCACGGTCGGCCGGACTGCAGCCGACGGCTCGTGCTGCCGACTGCGCCAGCCGCCCACGGTCAGCGCATGGAAGATCGGAGTTTCCGCGGCAATCTCCGCACGACTGGCATGACGGCCGGGGAACGGGCCACCATCCGTCTCACCGACCGGGAACCGGACCGCATTTCGCCGCCGTCCGGCAGTACCGCTGAGGCCTCTTGCCTGCTCCGACACGCGTCGCACCTCCATGAGTCTGCTGTCGTTCGTGCGCCCGGCGGATGATGCCGATCGAACCCACCGGGGTGGGCGCGTGCGACGCACTCTGCCACCCACAACGGGGTCACCCGACCGTGGGTACGGGTCAGGGACGACAACTACAGCCAACCGGCCAAGTTCAGCCGTTCGGCCGATCTGCCCTCCTTGGCATGCGTTCTCGCATCCGGAGCGACACCGGAAGCAGCCGCCCGGACCAGGATTCGACACCTGACGGCCGGTTCGGCCCCACTCCCGAGCCCGGATCATCGCGCTGTCGACTCATGTCTCGATTGTGTCCGACAGTCGGGAGCAGGCTTCAGCGCCGACCCCGGTAGCGAGTTCTGACGACTGTCGCGCTGGACGGACGTGCCGCGATGATCTACGACCCGCGGAGCCGTCAGACCCTGGCGACCAGCAAACTGCCAGGTTGCGGCTGTCGTCGATGGCCGGCGGGCACCGCTGCGAGCCCGCTGACGCCCGCTCATAGGAAGCCGGCGGGCCGGCCGGTGACCCGGGCCCCGACAGGCCCCGCGGCGTGCCGGACGTTCACCGACACCGTCGCGCCGACCTCAGTAAGCACCAGTTGTCACTACATTTGCCACGTTTGGCGTACGCACCCCATAAAAGAGCTAATCACCAGAGCGTCTTTCAGCTCACAGTAATCGACTGTGTGTATTCACTAGGCCAGCTGCGGGAATTCTGGCAACGGAGCGGAGTCAGTGCGGACGGCGATGGCCGGCGACATCGTCCCGACGGCGGCCCATCGGTCCGGCCGTGATCGTCGGCACCACGGCGGCTTCGAGCTCACTGAGCCCGCGGATGACGCCTCCCGCGATGGCGACGGTGCTCACCGAGCCGCGCCGGTCCTCGTCACGGCCGCTGGGGTCAGCCCGTCGACGCGTGCTCCAGAACCCGCGGCGAGGGATCAAGCACGACCCAGTGACCGCCCGCCGACTCGACGCCGGGCAGCGCCCCGCGCACCTCTGCGGCCAGCCCCGCCAGGAACAGCAGCACCCGGTCCGGGGCGCGGTCGAGAAGCTCGCCGGGCGAGACGATCGGGATCGTGGTACCCGGCATCCGCTTGCCCTGCTTGGCCGGCGACGCGTCGGCCACCGCGGGGAGCAGATCGATGTCGATCCCGGCGTGCGCGACGAGCGGCACCGCCCGCGAGGCGGCGCCGTAACCGAGCACCAGCCGCCCGGCGGCGCGCTCCGCCCCGAGCCACGCGTGCAGAATGCCGGCGGAGGCGGAGTCGTCCTGCAGCGCGCGGATCCGCTCCGCACTGCCCACGCCGTCGCGGCGCTCGGCGTCCATCAGCTCCCGGGTGGCCCGGTCGGGTTCGGGGGTGCGGGTGGCCGTGACGAGCAGGGTGCCGTCCGACAGCGGATACCACCAAGCCCGGTGCACCCCGAAGCCATAGCGCCGCAGCGCCGCGTCGAGCGCCGGCAGCGACCAGTACGCGTAGTGCCCGTGCCGCAGGTCGTACCACTGGGCGTGCCGCAGCACGGTCGCGAAACTGTGCAGCTGTAGCACCAGGACACCGCCGGGGGCGAGCGCAGCGACCCGACTGCGCAGTGCGGCGTCCTGGTCGGGCTCGTGCATCAACCCGTAGAAGTCGACGATGACGTCGTTGTCGGCGCTCCCGGCCGCCTGCGGCACGAGTCCGTGCTCGGTGAGGCGGGGCAACCAGGACCCACCGTGCGGGCTGCCGAACTCGACGACGCGCGCGCCCGACCGCAGCAGACCCTGCTCGCCCAGCCGGTTGATCGAGGCCTCGGACTGCTCCTTCATGGACCACGGCTCCACCCCGGCGATCTCCTCCACCATGCCGGAGTCCTCGACGAGCTGGGCGAGCCAGCAGTCGTGGCACCACCACATGCGCAGCAGGTGCGACGGATCGGGCAGCGGTTCGGCCGCGGGGGGCATCCGGTCCCAGGAGGGTTGGCGCCCCAGATCGAGCACGACCTCCCCGGCGGACGATCCGCAGGACCGGCACCGGATCGAGGAGTCACCCACCGCGCATCGACCTCTTCCTTTCCGACACCGATCCGAGGACCCCCTCCCCGATGCGATGCTACGGCGGGCGCGACACTGGCGTCCGTGCAGACCCAGCGCACCGCGATCCGCGGCATGCTCCTGTTCGTACCCGTCCCGCACCGCGACGAACGCGGGTTCTTCAGCCGGACCTTCGACGCGGCAGTTGGTCGCCGGCGGTGTCGGGACGGCCGACTTCGTCCAGGACTCACAGTCTCGTTCGCGACGTGGGGTCATCCGGGGGCTGCACGGCAGGCTCGGCCTGGGTGAGGGTAAGCTCGTCCGCTGCGCGCACGGCGCCGTGCACGACGTCGTCGTGGATGCCCGGCCGGGTTCCCCGACCTTCGGCCGGGTGGTGACCTTCCGGCTCGATGACGAGGACATGCACCAGCTCTACATCCCACCCGGTTGCCTGCACGGCTTCCAGGCACTCACCGAGACGGCCGACACCTGCTATCGCATCGACCGCGAGCACGACCCGGCCGAGGACGTCGCGGTCCGTTTCGACGACCCGGATCTCGCTGTCCGCTGGCCGCTCGAGGTCGGCGCGATGAGCGCCAAGGACGCGTCGGCCGGATCCTGGGCGACGCTCTGCGCGCGGCTCGGCGTGCCGGTGCCGATCCAGCGGTGACCGCACGGTCTGCGGCCCGATCCGCTGGCGGCCAGCGTGTGACGGTGGCCGACATCGGGTCGTTGTCCGAGGCCGTCGCCGAACCGGTGCACGACGGTGACACCGTCGCACTGGAGGTTTCACCCACCTGATCCCGTTCGCGGCCGGGCACGAGATCATCCGGCAGGGCCGCCGGGACCTCACACTGGTCCGGATGACCCCGGACCTGATCTACGACCAGATGATCGGCGCGGGCTGCGCGGCGAAGCTGGTGTTCTCCTGGGGCGGCAACCCCGGCGTCGGCTCATTGCACCGGTTGCGCGACGCGCTGCGCCACGGCTGGCCGGTGCCGTTGGCGATCGAGAAACACAGCCACGCCGGGATGGCCAACCGCTACGTCTCGGGCGCGTCCGGGCTCCCGTTCGCGGTGCGTCGTCATGCTCCTCAACACCGCCGCGACCCGACGGACCACCATGATTCAGGACACCTACAACCTGCTGAAGGTACTCATCAAGGAAGGTAGCGACGCCGGGCCGTAGCGGGCTCATCCCGCTCACCGGGATGGCGGCGAGTCTGTACGTTACCCGGTAAATGTCCGGATTGGACAGCAAGGTATGCGGTGCTTCGGGCCGGCAGCCGGATGAGCACCTGATCCTGACGTGGCTTCGCCCGGACACCGCACCGCACCCCCTCCTCACCAACGCGGGAACTTCACCCGTCGGCGCGTCGAGGACGACACCCGGCTGATCGCCGCGCAATGAGTTGTGTACCCGACGGTGTCGGTCACCGCAGGGAGTGCTGGGGCCAGGTGTGGTCGCTGTCGGAGGCGTCGAGCCAGACCCACTGCCGGTCGGGGGTGACGGTGAGTCCGAACCGGTCCCAGCCCGGCTCGCCGAGGTCGCGCCACAGCTGATGCGCGTTCTCGACGGCACCCCACAGCGGCGTCGGTCCGGTTTCCCACACCTGCCCGCTGCGCTCGCTCACCTCGCACCATGAGCCGTCGGAGCTGGTGAGGAAGATATCTCCGGGGCGACCGGTCTCCTCGTCGACGCTGTGCCCATAGCCGATCTCGACAGGCACGGACAGCTGGGCGAGGAACCAGGCGACCAGGTTGTCCCAGGGCCGCAACTGGTCGAGGTCGGTGGTGCGTCGTCGTGCTGCCCGGTCTCGGTCGCGAACCGGGAATGGGCCCCCGCCACGCGTTCCGGTACGCAGCGGCATGAACCCGGCCCAGGTGGCGTCAAAGCGTCCTTCGGCACGATCAGGGTAACGTCGCAGCAGGACGAGGTTCCCGGCGTGGGTCGACAGTTTCAGGTCGGTGAGAATCAGCCCTCCCACGCGGGTCTGCTCGACCCACGCCCACGGGATGGCGGGCACCGCGCAGGTTCCGATGATGCGGTCGTAGGGGGCGTGCTCGGGCAAGCCGTGGGCGCCGTCGGCGGTCACCAGGGTGGGGTGGTAGCCGAGATGCGCGAGCCGGCTGCGGGCGGCGTCGACGAGGTCGGGTTCGATATCGATGGAGAACACGTGGGTCTCGCCGAGCCGGTGGGTCAGTAGGGCGGCGTTGTATCCGGTGCCGGTGCCGATCTCCAGGACGTCGTGCCCGTCACGGATGTCGAGGGTTTCGAGCATGCGGGTCATCAACCCCGGCGTACTGGTGGAGGACACCCCGACCACCGCGGTGCCCCACGTACCGGTCTCCTCACCGATCATGGTGAACAGACCCCGGTTCGCATAGATCCGGTCTCGATAGCCGGGATCGGTGCCGTCGCGGCGCAACCACTGCCCGGTGGTCGGGTCCTGCTCGTAGAAGGCGGGCACCACCGCGTGCCGAGGGACTGCCCGGACGGCGGCGATCCACTCCGGAGATCGGAGCTTGCCCGTCTCGACCAGTTCGTCCGCGAGCGCGGCGGCCCTGTCGGTCCAGTCGTTCACGGGGTTCCTCGCGCAAGAAGGTCAGCCAAGGTCGAGGTCAACGGCACACCGGCCCGATCTTCGACGAACCCGAACTGGCCTCCGGGATTGATCTCGAGGAAGGTCCAGGTCCCTTCCGGGCTGATGACGAAGTCGAACGCACCGAAGAGAAGTCCAAGATCGGCCAGCACGGTCCGGACTCCGCGCTGCACCTCGGCCGGAGGATCGATCTGCTCGTAGCTCAGGGCGTCGTAGTCCGCCCGCCAGTCGACGTACGCGGCGGTGCTGCCGGCCTGGATCTTCACCCCGAACACCTGCTGTCCGATCACGATCACCCTGGCTTCCTCCCGCTTCGATGCCCACCACTGGAACTGATGCGCGCTGATCTCAATGCCCCGCAGGTCGGCGAGGTGTGCTGGACTCAGGCGTTCGGTGAGCGCGACCCGACGCCCACCCTGTTCGGTGATCGCGGGCGCACCGAGCATCTTGGTCACCACACCCGCCGGCCCGGACTGCGCGGCGAAGCGCCGTACGGCGGCCGGATCGTTGGTCACCAAGGTCGGCGCCACATCGAGGCCGGCACGAGCAGCGGCGACCAACTGGCGGGGCTTGTACCCCGCGTCGGCGTGCCGGGAGGGGTGGTTCACCCACATCGTCGGTAGCGCGCTCAGCACGCCGCCGACACCGAGCTTGGCCTCGTGCTGGGCGTGCTGGCGCTCTGTCCCGCTCAACTGCACGGGGAACCGGAATGCCGACGGGCTGCGGTACCAGACCGACCGCAACTCCTCCAGCGCCACCTCGCGGTACGGAGTCGCCAACCGGCCCACCCACCGCCCGTTCCGGAACTCGGCATCGAGGGCGAGCTGCTGGGGGAACCACCCCATGTCGGCCCGGAACACCGGTACTCCGCGGTCACCGAGCGCACGCACCATCCGATCGGCGTTGACGTCCAGTTCGGCGGCCAGGATCAGCACCGTCACGGCTGGAGCGGTTCGTCCGGCGTATAGTCGTTGATCCAGTCCTCCGAGGACGGCGGATCCTCCCCGTCCACCCCCGGTGTCGTCGGAGCGGTCGGTGGCCCAGCAGCGGCGTCAAGCACCGGGACACCGTCCGCGTCGGCGGCCAGCTGCCGGTCGTGGTCGTAGCCCCACGCCAACCATCGTCCCGCCGGTGCCATTACCGGTCCCATCCTCCGCAGCCCCCACGGGCGGACACCGACAGGTGACGGCTCGTCCCACGATGGTGGGGCGGTGTCGGGCCGCGCCAGCGGGAACTGCGCGCTCGCCGGGGCTAATGAGTCATCAGTCGCTGTCATCGTTGGTCTCCTCACTCGCAGGTTTCCTACGCCACCGCGGACGGTCGCCGCCGCTGGAACCACCGCTGGCCGACATGTCTGATCTCCGCGAGGTCCGTCCACCCCATCGGTGGCACCGCGATCGTGTCCAGCACCCCCGCCTTGCCGTGGTTGTCCATCTGCTGGCCACGGAACACGAACGCCAGCGGGTCGCCACGTCGCCAGCGGACCGTGTAGCCCTCGTCGAGGAACACCCAACCCACGAGCGCGAACCTCGGGACCGCACCGGTGCCGGTCATCGAAACCCACTCGTCTTCCCGACTGCCGCTATGAGAGCGACGGGACCGGAGGAGGTCGGGGTCGACTCCGGTCCCGCCGCGGCTGGAGCCCGGCCGTTCCACTCGGTGAGGCGCGCGGGAGGACGCGCGACGAGCGTCTGTGTAGTCATAGCGAACTCTGGTCCCCCTCTCGGTAGTGACGGCCCCACCGGAGTGAGGGGCAGGCCCTGCCGGGCCACCTCACGCCGGGCCGTTACCGACGCTCACCCGAAGCATGCATCAACTAACCTTCTAAGTCAAGGTTAGGACATGGTTGAATTTAGTACAGGTGACAGGAAGACGAGAACCAGCCATGCTGAGGAGCAGTCAACCCATACTCACCCGAGGAGAACGCCGTGGAACTGACCCTGCTCGCGAAGGAGAACGAGTCCGGAAAGAACGGCTGCCCATCGATCTACTTCGCGGACGACGGCACCTTCGTGGTCCAGGGAAACCTGCTCGATGCTGCGACAGAGGAGAACCTGCTCAATGTGCTGCCTGGCGAGGGTGCGGTGAGCATCAAGATCGAGATCGTGCGCGAGGCACTCGCCCGGCTGGCGTGAGTACCCAGCACCAGCTCCCCGGTGTGGCGGAGCTGATCGAGCGGTTCCGGACGTTCCGGTACTCGGTGTTTCGCCTGGAGACCCTGCAGGTCTATGCCGGCTCCGGGGAGGACGAAAGCATCGCCGCATTCCGTCGCGGCGAGCCGTATACGCCGGACGCGGCGGAGGAGGAGTACGCGGCGATGTTGCGTAGCCACCACAGCGCCGGCAAGCTCCACCAGCGCGTGCACGTCGTCGTCGAGCCCGTCAGCGACTACCTCGCGTACGAACTGACCTGGGAGTACGGGCCCCACGAGGGGGCCGGCGAGGACATCGGCATCATCCCCACCAATGGCGGCTGGCCCGCTGACGTGCCCACCGAGGACTTCTGGCTGTTCGACTCCCGGCACCTGCTCGACATGCACTACTCCGCGGACGGGACATGGCTCGGGGCCCAGGTGGTGACCGACCCCGATCGTATCGCGGGGGCATGTTTCGTCCGTGACGCCGCGCTGCACCAGGCGGTCCCATGGCACGAATACCTCGGCCGTCATCCGGAGCTGGTCCAGCGGCTGCCAGGAGGAGCGTGAACCGTGGCAGAGGTCAACCCCCAGCGGGCCCGCCTCGGCACCCGACTACGTGAGCTTCGCGCCGCCCGGTTTCGGTCCGGCTCGGCCATGGCCCGCCACCTCGAATGGCAGCAGACCAAGGTGTCCAAGTTCGAACTGGGCGCCCAGTTGCCGACCCCCGGCGAACTCGACAGGTGGGTGGCAGCCGTCGGTGCCGGTGAGCGGGAACGCACCGAACTCGGTGACATGCTCACCGCGGCCCGCATCGTCTACAGCGTGTGGAGCGACGTGTATCGCTCCCACGGGATCGCCACCCATCAGACACAGATCGCCGCGGCCGAGGCTACTTCCGTGGTCATTCGCGAGTACCAGCCGGCGATGATGCCCGGCATCGTGCAGACCACGTCCTACATGCGGGAGATGCTGGCGGCCTCGGGTGGACCAAAACTCGTCGGCGCCGTGCCCGACGAGATCGAGGGGCTGGTCGCCCAGCGCGTCAAACGCCAGGAGCTGCTCTACCAGTCCGGCCGTCGCTTGCAGATCGTGCTCGGGCAGGCCGCGCTGACCCTCCATTTCGGCACCGTGGACACACTGCTCGGTCAGCTTGACCGACTCGTGATGCTTGCCGGGCTCGCCTCGGTGGATCTCGGCGTGCTGCCCAGCGATGCCCCGTCACCGATCCTCCCACTGGCCGGATTCAGCCTGCACGACAACACGACGCTGTTCGTGGAGACGCTGACCGGGGAGCAACGCATCGACAACCCAGAGGAAGTGACCGCGCATGTCAAGGCGTTCGACGTGGCCCGTGACGCCGCCGCCACCGGTCCGGACGCCGTGTCACTGATCCAGCGGGTGGCGGCCGGGCTGCGCTGACCTGCGCGGATCGTTGCCGTCCGGGGTCAGGCCACCCGCACCCGGCGTAGCTGCCAGTCGTGCGCCAGCAGCCCCAGCACATACCCGACGGCCGCGGCCACCAGCAGCGCGGGCGACCAGCCGTCCGGTGGGCTCAGCAGGGCCGCGGCGGCGACCGCGAGGACGTAGCAGGTGTTGAACACGGCGTCGTACAGTGCGAAGACCCGCCCGCGCACGGCGTCACCCACCTCGCCCTGCACCGCGGCGTCGGCGCACAGCTTCACCACCTGCCCGGCCGTGCCGAGCAGGAATGCCGCCCCGAGCACCATGGGCACGGTCAGCCAGCCGGCCAGGGCGAGCTGGGTGACCGCGGCCGCGACCAGGGCGCCGCGGATCGCCCGGGCGGCCCCGAACCGGCGCACCAGCCAGGGGGTGAGCACCCCCGCCGTGCCGAGCCCGACCGCGGCGAGCACCACGGCCTCCCCGACCCCGGCCATCCCGGCCCGCAGCACCCCGCTGCCGGCGAACGCGTAACGGAACAGCAACAGCGAGAGCAGCGTGCTGATCCCGAAGCACAGCCGGTGCGCGGCCAGGGCCAGGAACGACGCGGCGACGGTCGGGGTGGCCGCGGTCGCCCTCGCACCGTCACCCAGCCCGCGGGCGACGGCCACCAGCGTGCTGGGTGCCTCGTCCGTCTCGTCCGGACCGAGGGCGGCGCGGCGGAACCCCGCGGCGAACAGCGCGGCAGCGACCGAGCCGACCACCGCGATCGCGGTGGTCAGCGCCGAACCGGTGTCGCCGGCTCCGAGCAGGGCGCGCAGCCCGATCGCGGTCGCCCCGCCGAGCGCGGCGCAGGCCGCTCCCGCGGTGCTCGCAACGACATTCGCCTCGACCAGATGGCGCCGTTGCACGACGTGCGGCAATGCCGCCGACAGACCGGACAGCACGAACCGGCTCACCCCGACGACGACGAGCGCACCGAGGAACAGCGGGGCCCCGGCGATCCCGGCACCCACCCCGAGGGCCGCCACGCACAGCAGCACGCCGCGCAGGACGTTTGCCACGAGCAGCACCCGGCTGCGGTCCCACCGGTCCAGCAGGGCGCCGGCGAACGGTCCGACGACGGAATAGGGCAGCAGCATCACCGCGAGCCCGGCGGCGACGGCGAGCGGATCGGCGTGCCGTTCGGGGTTGAAGAGCACTGCCCCACCGAGCGCCGCCTGGAACATCCCGTCGCCCCACTGGGCGCTCAGCCGGACGGCCAGCAGCCTGCGGAACCCGGCGGTGCGCAGCAGGTTGCCGATGCCGAGCTTCTCCGACGGCGTAGATCCGAGGGCAGTCGTCGCAGAGGAGGACGGCGCCGGCACGACCTGAAGGCTACTGCCCCGCGCGAGGTGCGACGATGAACAGGTGAGGGACGATGACAGCTCCGTTCCGGTGGTGCCGGGGACGCTGCTGGTCGCGTCACCCGGCCTCGCCGACCCCAACTTCCGCCGCACCGTCATCTACCTGATCGAGCACCGGGACCAGGGCAGCCTGGGGGTGGTGCTGAATCGGCCCAGCGAGGTCGAGGTACGGGACGTGCTGCCGACCTGGGCTCCCCTGTCCACCAGCCCGCCCTCGGTGTTCGTCGGTGGCCCGGTGGACGCCCGCACCGCGCTGTGCCTGGCCGCCCTGCGTACCGGGGAGACGGCCAGCGGGTCGAGCGGGTTGGTGGCTGTTCGCCCTCCGGTCGCGCTCGTCGACCTGGACAGCGATCCGACGCCGTTGGCCCCGCGGCTGCGCGGGCTGCGGGTGTTCGCGGGTTACGCGGGCTGGGACGTCCGGCAGCTGATCGGTGAGATCGACCGCGGCGACTGGATCGTGGTTCCCGCCCTGCCCGACGACGTGCTCACCGGCCACCACGCAGATCTGTGGGGCCGCGTGCTGCGCCGCCAGGGCATGCCGTTGGCGCTGCTCGCGACGTTCCCGGCCGAGGTCGGACTCAACTGACCGCTCCGTACGTTACCGGCGGCCGGGATGAACACCCCCTATTTGATGAAACCGGTCCGCGGCTGACACGCGGGCGCGGTCGGCGGCGATCAACCCGGTGAGCGGCGTGGTGAAGAACACCACGCCAGGACCGGGGGCAGTGGTCGATGAGCGAGCACACCATCGAGACGGCGCTCGCGCCCGATGAGCGGCCTTGCGGGCCAACCAGCGGCAGCGCCCCCGGTGACGCTGAGCTCACGCAGCGAGGGAGAGCAATGCGCACGATGACGGAGCCGCGGACCGCGTCGCCGACCCGGCAGAGCGCGGGCACACTGTGCCGGTGCGGGCACGGCGAGCAAGCGCACGAGCATTTCCGCCCCGGCCACGACTGCGGGGTCTGCGGGTCAGCAGGCTGTCATCGGTTCACCCGGCGACGCGGGCAGGGTCGGCGCTGGACGAACCTGCTGTGGTTTCATGGCGGTCGGGACAGGTAACGGGTCGCGGACCTGCCTTCGGCCGCGCCGCGACGGTCGTCCTGTGGGCCGGCGACCTGGTTCTGGCTAGGATCGCTGGATGGTTCGTCGTCCCGTCCCGGACCCGGTCGGCGCCGGGCAGGAGTCCGTCTGGGACTACCCGCGGCCACCGCGAGCCGAGCGGGTCGACCGCCGGGTCGTGATCAGACACGCCGGGACGGTCGTGGTGGACACCACCGACGTCGTCCGGGTGCTGGAGACCAGCCACCCACCCACCTACTACCTGCCCCGCACGGCCTTCACCGCCGGCGTGCTCACGCCCGGCGCGGCGACCACATTCTGCGAGTGGAAGGGCACGGCGAGCTACGTCGACGTCGTGGTGGCCGGCGCGCCACCGCTGCGCGAGGTCGGCTGGTGGTACCCGGCACCGGACCGTCGCTACCCGGAGCTGGCCGACCGGGTGGCCTGCTACGCCGCCCCGTTCGACGAGGTCACCGTGGACGGCGAGATCGTGACGCCCCAGCCGGGCGGGTTCTACGGCGGCTGGCTCACCGCGGCGGTGGTGGGCCCGGTCAAGGGTGAACCCGACTCCTGGGGCTGGTGAGTTGGTCAGTCCGGACGGCGACAGCCCGCCACCCGGTCGCAGCCCGCACACGCCCCGGCGCAGCCAGCCGAGCCGGGTCCGGCAGCGGCGAACTGGACGGCCGCCCGGTCGCCGAGCAGCCCGCCCAGCCCGGCCAGCACGAACGCGCCGACCACAGCGATGGCGAGCACCGTCCACGCCACGGCGTCGGGGGCGCCGGCCAGCAGCACCCCCGACGCGGCCAGCAGCACCGCACCCGCCGCCCCCACCAGCGGCGCGGCCACCCGGTTGGCGAGCACGAAGGCCTGTCCGGAGTGCAGCGTCGCCGCGGTGCGTACTCCGGCGTACCGGTTGCGGGGCAGTCGCGAGCGGGCCCCGAGCACCGCGACGGAGCCGAGCGCGACACCAACCAGCAGCAGGACGAGACCGGCGCTCAGACGGACGGACCACGGCACCCCGTCAGGGTAGGCCGGCCCGTTCGTGGCGTGTCGGCCGGCGAGGTTAGGCTGGTCGTCGTGCGCATGGCCCACTGGCTCGCCGAGGCCGCACCGAGCTGAGCGAGACCGTCCTTCCGCTGCGGTAACCCGCAGCCAGAGCGGCGGCCGCCGTCAGCGGCGTCACAGAGATCTTCCTCGAGGTGGACGGAACATGAGCACGGACACGAGCACCGAGCCTGCAGAGCGTGCCGATCCGACCGGACCCGACGTGCCGCCATTCCGCTACGGCGCCAGGCTGGCCAGCAGCATCGAGCGCAAGTGGCAGGACCGCTGGGAGGCCGAGGGCACCTTCCACGCGCCGAACCCGGCTGGCCCGTGGGCCGAGGCGGATCGGACCCGCGGCGACAAGGTCTACCTGCTCGACATGTTCCCGTACCCCTCGGGTGCGGGCCTGCACGTGGGGCACCCGCTCGGTTTCATCGGTACCGACGTACTGGGCCGGTACCTGCGGATGACCGGGCACACCGTGCTGCATGCGATGGGCTTCGACGCGTTCGGGCTGCCCGCCGAGCAGTACGCGGTGCAGACCGGCACCCACCCGCGAACCACCACCGAGGCCAACATCGAGCGGTACAAGGCTCAGCTGCGCCAGCTGGGCCTGGCCCACGACGACCGCCGTACGGTGGCGACGACGGATGTCGAGTTCTACCGCTGGACCCAATGGATCTTCCTGCAGATCTATGACGCCTGGTACGACGAGGCCCAGCAGAAGGCGCGGCCCGTCACCGAACTGGTGGCTGAGCTCGCCGGCGGCACCCGTGGCCTTCCGGACGGCCGCGACTGGGCGGAGCTGACGAGCGTCGAGCAGCGCCGGGTGGTCGACGCATGGCGGCTGGCCTACGTCACCGAGGCTCCGGTGAACTGGTGTCCCGGGCTGGGTACGGTGCTCGCCAATGAGGAGGTCACCCCGGACGGCCGCAGCGAGCGGGGCAACTTCCCGGTGTTCCGGCGCAACCTCACGCAATGGATGATGCGGATCACTGCGTACGCCGAGCGGCTGGCCGCCGACCTGGAGCGACTGGACTGGCCGGAGTCGATCAAGGCGATGCAGCGCAACTGGATCGGCCGCTCGCAGGGCGCGCAGGTCCGGTTCCCGGTTCCAGGGGCCGACGAGGACATCGAGATCTTCACGACTCGTCCCGACACCCTGTTCGGCGCGACGTACCTGGTACTGGCTCCCGAGAATCCGCAGGTTGATGCCGTCATCGCGGCCACCTGGCCCGCCGGTGTCGACGGGCGCTGGACCGGGGGCGCCCCCACCCCGGCCGAGGCGATGGCGGCCTATCGGGACGCTGCTGCGCGGAAGACAGAGCTGGACCGCCAGGAGAACAAGGACAAGACCGGTGTCTTCACCGGCGGGTACGCGACCAATCCGGTCAACGGAGAGTCCCTCCCGGTGTTCGTCGCCGATTACGTCCTGCTGGGTTACGGCACCGGCGCGATCATGGCTGTTCCCGGCCAGGACCAGCGCGACTGGGACTTCGCGCTGGCGTTCGGGCTGCCGATCGTGCGCACCGTGGCGCCTCCGCAGGGTTGGGCCGGCGCGGCCTTCACCGGCGACGGACCGGCCATCAACTCCGCGAATGACGAGATCAGCCTCAACGGCCTCACCCGCACTGAGGCCGAGGCCGCGATCATCGAGTGGTTGGTCGAGAAGGGCGCCGGTTCGGCGCAGACGCAGTACAAGCTGCGCGACTGGCTGTTCTCCCGCCAGCGCTACTGGGGTGAGCCCTTCCCGATCGTGTGGGACGGCGACGAGCTGCCCGTCGCGCTGCCGGACTCGCAGCTGCCTGTCGAGCTGCCCGACGTCGCCGACTACTCCCCGAAGACCTACGACCCGGACGCCGCGGACACGGAGCCGGAGCCGCCGCTGTCCCGCGCGCACAGCTGGATGAATGTGGAGCTGGACCTCGGCGACGGCCGGCAGGCCTACCGCCGGGAGACCAACACGATGCCGCAGTGGGCCGGGTCGTGCTGGTACTACCTGCGTTACCTGGATCCGAAGAACACCGAGCGGTTCGTCGACGCCGAGGTCGAGCGGTACTGGCTGGGCAAGGACCCCGCGCGTCACGGCGCGGACGACCCGGGCGGCGTGGACCTGTACGTCGGCGGCGTCGAGCATGCCGTGCTGCACCTGCTGTACTCGCGGTTCTGGCACAAGGTGCTGTTCGACCTGGGTCACGTGAGCTCGGAGGAACCGTTCCGCAGGCTGTTCAACCAGGGTTACATCCAGGCGTACGCCTTCACCGACGCGCGCGGCGGGTACGTGCCGGCGGACGAGGTCGTCGAGGAGGCCCTCCCGGATGGCACGGTCGGTTTCAGGTGGAACGGACAACCCGTCAACCGGGAGTACGGGAAGATGGGCAAGTCGCTGCGCAACGTGGTGACTCCCGACGAGATGTGTGCGCGCTACGGTGCCGACACGTTCCGGCTCTACGAGATGTACACCGGCCCGATGGAGGCGTCCCGGCCCTGGTCGACGCGCGACGTCATCGGCCCGCAGCGCTTTCTGCAGCGGGTCTGGCGTAACCTGGTCGACGAGCAGACGGGCGAGTCCCGGGTCACCGAGAACGACACCGTCGAGCCCGACACGCTGCGCGCGTTGCACCGCGCGATCGCAGGGGTGCACGCCGACTTCGCGGCCCTGCACTACAACACGGCGGCAGCCAAGCTGATCGAGCTGAACAACCACCTGACGAAGGTCTACGCCATCGTCGGGGTCCCGCGGTCGGTGGCCGAGCAGATGGTCCAGCTGATGGCGCCGCTGACCCCGCACATCGCCGAGGAGCTGTGGTCGATCCTCGGCCATGACGTCTCGCTGGCGCACGGCCCGTTCCCGGTGGTCGACGAGCGCTACCTGGTGGCCGAGACCGTCGAGTACCCGATCCAGGTCAACGGGAAGGTCCGGTCCCGGGTCACGCTGCCGACCGATGCCGACACCGACGCGGTCACGGCGGCTGCCCTGGCCGACGAGAAGATCACCGCTGCCGTGGACGGCCGCACGCCGCGCACGGTGATCGTGGTGCCCGGCCGGCTGGTCAATGTCGTCGTCTGACCGGCCGCGGCGGCGGACGTCCGGTTCGCAGTGCCGCTCGCTGCTCGGCGGCCCGGATCAACTCGTCGATCCACCGACCGACCACCTCCACCACCGCCGCGGCGTCGTCGATTGCGGCCGTCGCCTCGGCCGCGGGTACCGGTGCCGTCGCCTGGTCGGTCAGGGCGCGCCGGTTGGCCAACCCGCGCAGCCGCCGACCGGCACCGGGATCGAGCCCGCGCTCCCGCACGACGTAGCGCACGAACGACGTGACCACGTCGTCCGGTGCGGCCGGTATCCGGTCGAGCAGGAGCAACGCATCCTCGGCGGCGCGCAGGCCGGTCCGGAACGCGGTCGCGACGGCTTGCGCGGGGTACCCGCCCGCGGCCAGCAACCGGGCTGCCTCGAGCTCACCGCGGGCCCGCTCGATTCCCACCGTCATGTGATGACCACCGCACCTGTGATGGCCCGGACGAGCGCGGGCGACAGCGGGGCGACCAGGTCGTCGCGACTCACCGGCAGCGCGAGGACGGTCGTACCGGACTCGAAGGTGTGCCGCCACAGCGTCTCGTCCATCCGGCGCAGCTCGTCCCACGGAGCCCGCAGGTCCGCCAGGACGACGAGCAGCTCGAGATCGGCCTCGGCGGGGTCGCTCCCGCGGGCCCAGGCGCCGCACACCAGCACCTGGGTGAGCCGGTCGCCGTAGAGGATTCCCAGGTCGACGGCCACCGCCGCCGGCAGGTCCTCCTCCTCCTCGGTAGGGTCGGGGAACCGGGCCGAGGCGCGTTCGGCGTCCTCATGTGACACCAGCCCGGCCGCTGCCAGCCAGCTCAGCGCGCGGCGCCGCGAGCGCACGTCCCGGAACCGGAACCACTGGTCCCGCAGCTCGGGGAACTCGAACAGGGTGTCCTTGAACCGCCGGAAGGCACCGCGCCCGGTGATGGCTCGGTCGAGCAGGTCCGCCGCCCGGCGGTGTTGCACGGCCGCGACGAACTTCGCCATGTCCCGGTAGCTCTCGCGCGACTCGGTGGGCCTGATCTCGACCCAGCCGGCGGCCGGGTCGAGACGGTCGTCGGCATCGTCGTCGTCGCACCGGGGCCGGATGTGTCCGCTCCGCACATCGATCAACCAGGTGGTTCCCGGGGTGTGGTCGTCGAGCGCGGCACACAGCTCGCGGAGATCGACCGAGTCGGGATCGAGCACCAGCCAATGCTATCCAGAACGCGGCCGTCCCATGACGGACCGGCGGCTCAGCTTCCGGTGGGGCGCAGCACGATCTCGGTGAGCACGGCGTCGTCGGGTGCGCTGACCGCGAGCAGCACCGCCCCGGCGACCGACTCCGGGCGCAGGTAGGTCTCCGGCCGGTACCGCCCACCCTCACACGTCACGATACCGCGCTGCATGTCGGTGTCGACCCGGCCGGGATGCACCGACGTGACCCGCAACCCGTTGCCCGCCTCCTCGGCGCGCAGCGCGTCGGCGAACGCCCGCAGGGCGAACTTGCTGGCGGCGTAGGAGCCCCTGCCCATCCCAGCGGTGAGCCCCGATCCGGAGTTGACGAGCACGACGGCGCCACCGGCCGCACGCAGCGCCGGGAGCAGCAGCCGGGTCAGCTCCGCGACCGCGACGACGTTGACGTCGAACTGGTGGCGCCAGGTGGCCGCCTCGGTCTCGGCGATCGTCCCTATCAGGCCGACGCCCGCCGAGTGCACGAGCACGTCGAGCCGGTCGATGCCCGCAGTGGCCGCGGCGAGCGCGGCCGGGTCGGTGAGCTCGACCGGCCACGGCCGCGAACCGGGCAGCGACCCGGCCAGTTGCCCGAGCGCGGCGACGTCCCGGCCGCCGAGCAGCAGGTCGTAGCGCGGGGCCAGCACCCTGGCCACGGCCGCCCCGATGCCCCGGGAGGCGCCGGTGACGAGGGCGAGTGGGCGGGGCGCGCCGGGTGCGCTCATGTTCGGTGACCCTACGCAGCGCCGAGCACTTGCGGAGGTCAGTCCGCCCGCTCACCCCGGATGAACTGCTCGACGGCGTCCCTGGCGACGTCGTCGCGGTACTGCTCCGGCGGCGACTTCATGAAGTAGCTCGAGACGGACAGGAGCGGGCCGCCGATCCCGCGGTCCTTGGCCATCTTCGCCGCGCGCACGGCGTCGATGATGATGCCGGCCGAGTTGGGCGAGTCCCAGACCTCGAGCTTGTACTCCAGGCTGAGCGGGACATCACCGAACGCGCGGCCCTCCAGGCGGACGTAGGCCCATTTTCGGTCGTCGAGCCAGGACACGTAGTCCGAGGGACCGATGTGCACGTTGTCCCTGCCGAGGTCACGGTCGATCTGGGAGGTCACGGCCTGGGTCTTGGAGACCTTCTTGGACTCCAGCCGTTCGAGCTCGCGCATGTTGAGGAAGTCCATGTTGCCGCCGACGTTGAGCTGCATCGTGCGGTCGAGCTGGACCCCTCGGTCCTCGAACAGCCGCGCGAGCACCCGGTGCGTGATCGTCGCCCCGACCTGGGACTTGATGTCGTCACCGACGATCGGCACGCCGGCGACGCGGAACTTCTCCGCCCACACCGGATCCGAGGCGATGAAGACCGGCAGCGCGTTGACGAAGGCCACCCCTGCGTCGAGGGCGCACTGCGCGTAGAACCGGTCGGCCGCCTCACTGCCGACGGGCAGGTAGGACACCAGCACGTCGGCCTCGGTGTCGCGCAGCACCTGCGCGACGTCCACCGGCTCCTCGTCGGACTCGGTGATGGTCTCCCGGTAGAACCGGCCCAGACCGTCGAGGGTGTGCCCGCGCTGAACCGGCACGTCGAGCGGAGGGACATCGGCGATCTTGATGGTGTTGTTCTCGCTGGCGCCGATCGCCTCCGAGAGATCGCGACCGACCTTCTTGGCGTCGACGTCGAACGCGGCGACGAACGTGACGTCGCGCACATGATAACCACCGAAGTCCACGTGCATCAGTCCGGGAACGCGGGACGACGGATCGGCGTCCGCGTAGTAGTGGACCCCCTGTACCAGCGACGCCGCGCAGTTACCGACGCCGACGACGGCGACACGCACCTGGCTCATGGCCGGTTCCTCCTTCTTTCTCATGGTCCGGCTATCTCGTTTCTCCGGCCTCGTCACCGGGTGGGTCCCGCTGTTCGGCCCGCTCGTGCGCGATCAGCTCGTTGAGCCAGCGCACCTCACGCTCGCTGCTGTCCAGCCCGAGCTGGTGCAATTCCCGGGTGTAGCGGTCGATCTGCTCGCCGGCCCGCGCCAACGTCGACCGCAGTCCTTCGCGACGCTCCTCGACACATCGTCTGCGGCCCTCGAGGATGCGCATCCTGATCTCGGCCGGGGTCCGGGAGAAGAACGCGAGGTGGACGCCGAAGCTCTCGTCGTCCCAGGCCTGGGGTCCGGCCTCGGCCAGCAGCTCCGCGAAGCGCTCCTTGCCTTCAGCGGTGATCCGGTAGACCCGCCTGCCGCGCTTGGACCAGCTTCCCGAAGAAGACACCGGCGACACTGCCGCCGGCGTCTCGGGCACCGGCTGGTCGGTGTCCTCGACGATCAGGCCGGCCCGGGTGAGCCGGCGCAGCGCCGGGTAGAGCGAGCCGTAGGAGAAGACGCGGAACCCGCCGAGCCGCACGCCGAGCCGCTTGTGCAGCTCGTAGCCGTGCACCGGCGCTTCGTGGAGTAGCCCGAGGACCGCCAGCTCCAGCATCGCAACCTCCTCGCCCCGCTCGTCCTCGTCAGATGAACAACACACGCCACTATATCGAGGCGATACATCGCGGCGCAGCACAGAGGGCTGCGGCGGGTTCGGTGCGGGTGCCGCTGCTGGCAGTCCGGCGAGGAACCCTGCCGCCCCCGCGTACCCTGGTCGGGTGCGGACCCAGCGACAGGTGGTCGACTACGCGTTGCAGCGCCGGGCGCTGCTGGCGGAGGTCCACTCCGGCCGGGTCGGGATGGCCGACGTCTGCGACGCGAGTCCGTACCTGCTGCGGGCCGCCCGTTTCCACGGCGAACCCAGCGACCAGACGTGTCCGGTCTGCCGCAAGGAGCGGTTGACGTTGGTCTCGTGGATCTTCGGTGCAGAGCTCGGACAGGCGGCAGGCTCGGCCCGCAGGTCCGATGAGCTGGCCCGGCTCGAGTCCCGCTATGCGGAGTTCTCGGTCTACGTCGTCGAGACCTGCCGCACCTGCAGTTGGAACCATCTCGTGCTGTCCTACGTCCTGGGTAATGGTGGGGGCACGGGCCGGACCGATCGACGGAGGACCGCCGCCGAGTGACCGAGCGACTCAGTAGTAGCCAGCAGACCCCTCGGAGCAGCGGTGAGTGAGCAGCGCGACCCCCGGTTCGATGAGGGACCCCCGACCCAGGAACGCCCCACCGACGTCCACCCCGGCCGGCCGGGGCCCGGACCACCCACCAGCAGGCCGTCCCGCCCATTGCCCGCACCCGCAGGGCGAGCCGTCTCCCGGCCCGCAGGGCGGGTGGTTCCCCCGCCCGCCGGGCGGGTCGCCGCGCAGCACCACCGGCCGGTGGCACGGCCCCCCGGCGGTTCGTACCCGGGTGGTCAGCAGGTCGCGCCCGACGAGGTTCCGCTACTCACCCACGACGAGACGGGCGCCCAGTCGGTGGCCAGGGCGAGGGGTCTGCTGACGGTGGCGGACCTACGCTCCGGGCCCGCCGGTCCCCCACCACCCGGTTCAGGTGCCGGTGGCGGTGGTGAGCCCCCTGCTGACGACGGCCAGGGACGGTCGAGGAGGTGGCGCCGAATCCGCCGGACGCTGTACGTGCTGTTCGGGCTCGCCGTCGTCGTCCCGCTGCTGGCGTTCGCGATCGGCTGGATGGTGTTCCCGGTGCCCTCCTCCGCGGACATCGCGGTCACCCAGGTCGCCACGTTCACCTATACCGACGGCAGCCCGCTGGCCACCGTCCGCCCGGACAACGTGAACCGGACCAGCGTCACCCTCGACGAAGTTCCGCCGCACGTCCGCCAGGCGGTGCTTGCCGCCGAGGACCGCAGCTTCTTCTCCAACCCGGGCTTCGACGTCACCGGCATCGGCCGCGCCGTGTGGAGCCAGCTGACCGGCGGCAGCGGCGGTGGCTCCACGATCACCCAGCAGTACGTCAAGGTCAGCACGGGCCAGGACCAGTTCTCACTCTGGCGCAAGTACCGGGAGATCGTGCTCGCGGTGAAGATCTCCAAGGAACAGACCAAGGAGCAGATTCTCGGCAACTACCTGAACGCGATCTACCTGGGCCGCGGTACGTACGGGGTGCAGGCCGCGAGCCGGACCTACTTCGGCAAGGACGTCAGGGACCTGACCGTTGCCGAGGGCGCGATGCTCGCCGGGATGATCCAGTCCCCGTCGCGCTGGGACCCGGCCAAGAATCTGAACAAGTGCATGGAGCGCTGGAACTTCGTGCTCGACGGGATGGTGGCGCAGGGCTGGCTCACCCCCGTCGACCGTGCCGCGGCGCGGTTCCCGGCGTGGAAGTCCGAAGCTGCCACGGGCGGGGGCATCCCCGGGGACAGCCGCGGCCACATCTACAACCAGGTGCGCGCGGAGCTCGAGGCGCACGGGGTCAGTGACCAGGAGGTCAACACCGAGGGCCTGACCATCACGACGACGATCGAGCCCGCGAAGCAGCAGGACGCGATCGATGCGGTGCACAAGGCGATGGAGGGGCAGCCGGGCAACCTGCGCTCCGCGCTCGTCTCGGTCGACCCGAAGACCGGTGCGGTGCTGGCCTACTACGGCGGAGACAACGGCGTCGGGCTCGACTACGCCCAGGTGCTCAAGCAGCCGGGATCGTCGTTCAAGCCGTTCGTGTTCGCCGCCGCGCTGGGATCGGGGCGCAACATCGGGCTCGGCACCACCTACGACGGCTCCTCGCCCCAGACGTTCCCCGGCGGTGTCACGGTCGGCAACTCCGAGGGCATCAGCTGCGACTCGTGCTCGGTCAAGACCGCGATGACCCAGTCGATCAATACCGTCTTCTACCACATGGCGCTCGATGTCGGACCGTTGAAGGTCGCCGACGCCGCGCACCAGGCCGGCATCCCCGACGACCTGCTGCCGCACCCCTCCGGCGGGATCGCGCTGGGCGATCAGGAGGTGCATCCGATCGACATGGCATCTGCGTTCGCGACCTTCGCCGCCGACGGCGTCCGCCGCGAGCCCTACCTCGTCTCCAAGGTCGTGGCCTCCGACGGGCGGGTCGTCTACGACCGCGGCCAGACCCCCGGCCAGCAGGCCTTCCCGATGCCGGTGGCCCGCAACGTCACCGAGTCGCTGACCGATGTCGCCTCGTCGTCGCGGATCCCGCTGTCCGACGGTCGCCCGGTCGCCGCGAAGACGGGCACCGTGCAGAGCTCGGTCGAGGGACAGAACAACGATGCCTGGACGGTGGGCTACACCCCGTCGGTGTCGACCGCGGTCTGGATGGGCACCGATGACAACTCGCCGATCAAGAACGCGTCGGGTCGACCGATCTACGGCCGGATGCTGCCCGGCTCCATCTGGCAGTCGTACATGAACGCCGCCCTCACGGGCACGCCTCCGGAGCAGTTCTCCCGGTTCACCCCGCTCGGTGCTCCCCCGGTGTCCGACGGTCTCAACGGTTCGTCGAGCCCGTCCGGTACGACCAGCCCGTCGGGCAGCTCGCGCTCCCCGGTCAGGACGCCTTATGACGTGTCGGGCTTGCTCGGCAACGGTGGCTTCGGCAACCCCGGTGGTTACTCCGGCGGAAACCCCGCTGCCGGTCCCGGGGGCAGCTCCGGCGCCGATCCCGGCAACATCGGCGGTACGGTTCCCACCGGCGTCCCGGGTGGCGGGACGTTGGGCGTCAACCCCAATGACCTCGGCCGGCTCGGGACCGACCGCCGGGCACCGCGGACGTCGGGGGCCGCCGGGGCGTCCCGGCAGCCTGCCGGCACCTCCTCGGGGTGACCGCGCCGACCCAGAACCCACGCGGCCGGGTGGTGCCCTCCTGGACCGAACCACTCGCCGCCGCCGCCAGCCAGGTGGTCGGCGGTCCGCTGGGTCGTCACGCGCTGGTCGGTCGCAGCCGGTTCTGGACGCCGCTGCGCGTGGTGCTGCTGTTCACCGTGGTGGTGCTGGCGCTGAGCTGGCTGGGCAAGGCGCCGTGCCTGCAGCAGTACCGGTCCGGGGACGGGTCGTTCGCGTTGGACTGGCGAAACGATCGACAGTACTTCACGATGTGTTACTCGGACGCGGTGCCGCTATACGGCGTCGAGCGCCTCGACGCCGGCGCGCTGCCCTATCGCGACCCGTGGGTCGAGGGGGCGGGAACACCGACGGAGAAGGTCCGGTACATGGAGTATCCGGTGCTCACCGGGTTCTTCCAGTGGACCAACGCCCGAATCGCCGCCGGCTGGTTGCGGC
Source organism: Mycobacteriales bacterium (assembly GCA_038254065.1). Lineage (GTDB taxonomy): Bacteria > Actinomycetota > Actinomycetes > Mycobacteriales > Pseudonocardiaceae > Pseudonocardia. The sequence continues at coordinate 27,164 of JBBSGM010000005.1, forward strand.
TGGCCGGTCAGCTGCCGCTGCCCACCGCGCTGCCGGTCGTGGTCTACTTCGACATCTCGGCGGCATGGCTCGCACTGGTCTGGCTCGTCGCGGTGTGGGCGGTGTACCGGTTGCGGCCGTCGCGACCGTGGGACGCGGTGCTCGTCGCGCTGTCCCCGCTCGCCCTCGTCCACCTGTTCACGAACTTCGACGCGCTGGCAGTCGCCTTCGCCACCGCGGGGATGCTGGCACTGGCCCGGCGCCGCCCGGTGCTGGCCGGGCTGCTCATCGGCGTCGGCGCGGCGGCGAAGTTCTACCCGCTGCTGGTGCTGCTGGCGGTGCTGCTGGTCGGCTGGCGGCGCCGGGACCTGCGCACCTCGTTGCGGACGGTCGGCACTGCCGTCGCGACCTGGGTGGTGCTCAACGCACCCGTCGCGCTCGTGTTCACCCCGGGCTGGTGGGAGTTCTTCCGGTTCAACGAGACCCGGGCCGCGGATCCCGATTCGCTGTACTTCGTGCTCAGCTACTTCACCGGCTGGCCCGGCTTCGACGGCCCGCTGGCGCCCGCCCAGCCGCCCACGGTGCTCAACGCGGTGGGCATCGGGCTGTTCGTCGGATGCTTCGTGGGCATTGCCGTGCTCGCCGCACGCGCCCCCCGTCCACCACGGCTGGCGTCGCTGGCCTTCCTCCTCGTCGCGGCGTTCCTGCTGGTGAACAAGGTGTGGAGTCCGCAGTACTCGCTATGGTTGGTGCCGCTGGCCGTGCTCGCGCTGCCCCGGTGGCGGCTACTGCTCGGCTGGATGACCGTCGACGCCCTGGTCTGGGTGCCGCGGATGTTCTACTACCTCACCCCGGCGAACAAAGGCCTGCCGCCGGACTGGTTCCTCGGCGCGGTGCTGTTGCGGGACGCGGTGGTGGTGCTGTTGTGCGTGCTGGTCGTCCGCACGGTGCTGCGCCCTTCGGAGGACCCGGTGCGGGCGCTCGGCACCGACGACCCGGACTGGCCCGAGCCGGCTCATGTCCCCCGGTCGCTCACGCGAAAAGTGACGTCGGCGGCCGGACCTCCACCGGGGTCTCCACGACGACCGGGAGCGCCACCCGCGGCTCCCCGCCCGCGGAAGGTCCCGTTCGCGCTGCTAACCTCGACGCGCCAACCCGACCGGCGCCTGTCCGGGCGTCGCGCGACGAGCCGCCTGCGCTGCAGCCCGGCCCGGTTCTGTCGGGGCAAGGTGAGAACCTCCTGTCGCGGATGGACCGCGACCGTTCCAGTCCATAGGAGGTGAGTGGTTCTCATGCGTCATTACGAGATCATGGTCATTCTGGATCCGAGCTTGGACGAGCGCACTGTGACGCCGTCCCTGGAGGCCTTCCTCAACGTCGTCCGGACCGACGGTGGGTCTGTCGAGAAGATCGAGATCTGGGGCAAGCGTCGGCTCGCCTACGAGATCACCAAACACGCCGAGGGCATCTACGCCGTCCTCGAGGTCACCGCCGAGCCGGCCACCGTGTCCGAGCTGGATCGCCAGCTCGGTCTCAACGAGTCGGTGCTGCGGACCAAGGTGCTGCGCCGAGAGCCGCGCAAGCGCACTCCCGCACCGGTGAACAGCTGAGGAGGCTGCCATGGCTGGCGAGACTGTGATCACCGTGGTCGGAAACCTGACGGCCGACCCTGAGCTGCGGTTCACCCCGTCCGGTGCCGCGGTGGCGAACTTCACCGTGGCCTCCACCCCGCGCACCCTCGACCGCCAGTCCGGTGAGTGGCGCGACGGCGAGGCGCTGTTCCTGCGCTGCAACGTCTGGCGCCAGGCCGCGGAGAACGTCGCCGAGACGCTCACCCGTGGGACGCGGGTGATGGTGCAGGGCCGGCTCAAGCAGCGGTCCTTCGAGACCCGTGAGGGCGAGAAGCGCACCGTCTTCGAGCTCGAGGTCGACGAGATCGGCCCATCGCTGAAGTACGCCACCGCCAAGGTGAACAAGGCCAGCCGCGGCGCTGGCAGTGGTGGCTTCGGCGGTGGCGGCGGCAGCAGTGCGGCGGTCCCCGCCGGTTCCAGCGGCTACGAGGACCCATGGGGTTCCGCCCCGGCCGCCGACAGCGGTCCGGCCGCCGCCGACGAACCCCCCTTCTGAGACACCCCTGCTCAACCGACACTTCTCGCCCCCACCGGCGATACCGAGCACAACCAGGAGCACCCGAATGGCCAAGCCCATTCTGCGCAAGCCCAAGAAGAAGGTGTGCGCGTTCTGCAAGGACAAGGCCCAGGACATCGACTACAAGGACACCGGCCTGCTGCGGAAGTTCATCTCCGACCGCGGCAAGATCCGGGCCCGGCGGGTCACCGGCAACTGCCGCCAACATCAGCGGGACGTCGCGATCGCGGTCAAGAACTCCCGCGAGGTCGCGTTGCTGCCCTACACCTCTACCGCCCGCTGAGGAGGACAACATGAAGATCATCCTCACCGCCGACGTGCCGAACCTCGGCGCTCCCGGTGACATCGTCGAGGTCAAGGACGGCTACGGCCGCAACTACCTGCTTCCCCGCCAGCTGGCCATCGTGGCCACCCGCGGCGCGGAGAAACAGGTCGCGGCCATCCAGCGCGCCCAGAAGACCCGTCAGATCCGCGACCTCGGCCACGCCAAGGAGGTTGCGGGCCGGCTCGGCGGCCTGGCTGTCACCGTCAAGGCGAAGGCCGGTGCCGCCGGCCGGTTGTTCGGCTCGGTCACCGCCGCCGACGTGGCCGACGCGGTACGGGCGGCCGGCGGGCCGGCGCTGGACAAGCGGGCCGTGGAGGTGCCCGGGCAGATCAAGACCGTCGGCAGCTACGCGGTGACCGTCCGGCTGCACCCGGAGGTCACCACCGAGCTGGACGTCTCGGTCGTGGCCGCCGAGAAGTAGTTACTCACCGTCAGCGGGGCGGGAGCGGGACCGGGGGTCCTGTCTTCCGCCCTGTTGGCGTTGCGGGACGTCCACGGTGACGGCGGACACCGCCGACGAACGGTCGGAACCGAGATCGTCGGAAGTGACGAGCAGCTCGGTCAATGATCTTCCCTGCGCGCCGAACGGGTGTCCGGGCTTGCACGCCCGACACGCCGGTCGGAGCCTGCCCGACGACACGCGGGTAATCTCATCCACAGCTAGACCGACGTCACTGCCAGCGGAAACACCGCTTCTGCTCGGGTTGTCCCCAGTTCTTCCCCAGCGCGGTACGCCCGGCCTGCTGGGTTGAGCTGATCCGCCCCCAGGCCGTCCACAGCTCCGTCCACACACCCGGTTGGCGTATCGGCCCGGCCCCCCTAACCTCGCCGTGCGGGCCCGTGAGATGCCTCGCACGATGTCGACCGTTCGCCGATCAGCAACCCGATGGATTGTCCGGGCCGAGCGAATCGAACTGATGTTCGATAGAATGAGACTGGGAGGTGACGCTACGTATGGCGGTGACCGACGATCGGCCAGGGCGTCCGCATGTGGTGCGGCCGGGCGAGGCTGTGCGGTCAGAGGCAGGGTGGTCGGAGACAGCGCGGTCGGGCGAGGGCGGGCGCGGTTCCGCGGGACCGTCCCCGTTCGACCGGCAGCCGCCGCAGGATCTCACCGCCGAGCAGTCGGTGCTGGGGGGCATGCTGCTGAGCAAGGACGCGATCGCCGACGTCGTCGAGGTGCTTCGTCCCGATGACTTCTACCGCCCCGCCCACCAGACCGTCTACGACTGCATCCTGGACCTCTATGGCCGCGGCGAGCCCGCCGACGCGGTGACGGTCTCCGCCGAGCTGCAGCGCCGGGGTGACCTCATCCGGCTCGGCGGTGCGCCCTACCTGCACACGCTGATCGCCACCGTGCCCACCGCGGCCAACGCCGCGTACTACGCCGAGATCGTTGCCGAGAAGGCCATCCTGCGCCGTCTGGTGGAGGCGGGTACCAGGATCGTGCAGCTCGGCTACCACGGCACCGAGGGTGGCGAGGTGAGCGAGGTCGTCGACCGGGCCCAGAGCGCGATCTACGAGGTCACCGAGCGCAGCACGAGCGAGGACTACGTCCCGCTCGAGGAGCTGCTGCAGCCCACCATGGACGAGCTTGACTCGATCCAGAACAACGGCGGCGTCGCTCTCGGGGTGCCCACCGGTTTCGCCGACCTCGACGCCTGCACGAACGGCCTGCACCCCGGACAGATGATCGTCGTGGCGGCCCGGCCGGGGCTCGGGAAAAGTACGCTGGGTCTGGATTTCGCCCGGTCCTGCTCGATCAAGCACGGCCTGACCAGCGCGGTGTTCTCGCTCGAGATGAGCCGCTCCGAGATCGTGATGCGGCTGCTCTCGGCCGAGGCGCGGATCCGGCTGGCCGATATGCGGGGCGGCCGGATGAGTGACGACGACTGGACCCGGATGGCGCGGCGGATGAGCGAGATCAGCGAGGCGCCGCTGTTCATCGACGACTCGCCCAATCTCACGCTGATGGAGATTCGGGCCAAGGCGCGGCGGCTCAAGCAGCGCAACGACCTCAAACTGGTCATCCTGGACTATCTGCAGCTCATGACGTCGGGCCGCAAGGTCGAGTCCCGCCAGCAGGAGGTCAGCGAGTTCTCCCGGCAGATCAAGCTGCTCGCCAAGGAGCTCGAGGTACCGGTGGTGGCGATCAGCCAGCTGAACCGGGGCCCGGAGCAGCGGACGGACAAGCGGCCCATGTTGGCCGACCTGCGCGAGTCGGGCTGTCTCACCGCCGACACCCGGTTGTTGCGGGCCGACACGGGTACCGAGGTGTCCCTCGGTGAGCTGATCGCCTCGGGCGAGTCCGGAGTGCCGGTGTGGTCGCTGGACGAACGGATGCGCATGGTCCCGCGGGCGATGAGCGCGGTCTTCCCCAGCGGGGTGAAGGAGGTCTTCCGGCTGCGGCTTGCCTCGGGTCGGCAGGTGGAGGCCACCGCCAACCATCCGTTCCTCACGGTGGATGGCTGGTGTCCGCTGGGAGAGCTCGCGCCGGGTGACCGGGTGGCGGCACCTCGCCGGGTGCCGCCGCCGCTGGCTCCGGCCCCGCTGCCGGAGGACAAGGTCGTCCTGCTGGCCCACCTGGCCAGTCATCAGAAGTTCGTCCCGGACCCCGCCTTCTCGCTTCCGGACGACCGGCTTGCGCTGTTCCTGCGGCACCTGTGGGCGACGGCTGGATCGGTCTCCTGGGACACGTGGGCCTCGGCGGGAAAGATCTACTACGCGTCGCCGGGCCGACGACTGGCGGAGGACGTTTCTCGGCTCCTGCTCCGGTTCGGAGTTCTGACCCGGCTCACGCAGATCAGCAGGTCGGGCGACCGGAGCTGCTGGCACCTGACTGTTGACGGTGCCGAGAACCAGTTGGCCTTTCTGCGCGAGGTCGGTGTGCCCGGGTCGCGGGGTCCGGCGGCGAAAGGGGTCACCGAGCGGCTGGCGGACGTCGTGGGGAGAGCCAGATCTGACACCGTTCCACCCGAGGTGTGGGCCACGGTACACACGCTGCTCGTGGCCCAGCAGATGACACATCGAGACATCAGCGCGGCGATGGGTTCGAGGTGTTCCGGATCCGAGGGATGGAAGCATGCGCCGAGTCGCTCGCGGCTGGCGAGGGTCGTTGCGGTGCTCCATGACGCCGAGCTGGAGATGCTGGCGACGAACGACGTGTGCTGGGACGAGATCGTGAGCGTGGAGAGTCTGGGCGAGCAGTCCGTGTACGATGCGACGGTTCCCGGAACGCACAATTTCGTCGCCGACGGCATCGCAACGCATAACTCGATAGAGCAGGACGCCGACATGGTGATCCTGCTGCATCGGCCCGACGCCTTCGAGCGCGACGACCCGCGGGCGGGCGAGGCCGACCTCATCCTGGCGAAGCACCGCAACGGGCCGACGAGCACGATCACCGTGGCCCACCAGCTGCACTACAGCCGGTTCGCCGACCTGGCCCACGGCTGACCCGTCCTTCGTAGGTTCTCATTTCTTTCCGCATCGCGTTCGGCAAGCGGAGCAGAACCTCGGCATCACGCTCCTCCAACCAGCGGACGACGCCGCGCACGGCTACCAGCCGCCACCGGACGCAAACGAGCTTCTTGACCTGCACACCTTCAGCGTCTGCGGTCCGTGTGAGTACGACCCCTAGATCACACCGTCAGACGATCCCGGCGATTCGGACATATCTACCGCCTGATCCCACCTACGATGATCCGTTCAGGTCACGGCCACGCAGTCGTGACTCGCGTCGTCAGGGACCCCCTGACGACGCCGACAGTCCGATGCCGACCAGGAGAGCCAGCAGGCCCTCCCGCGAGCAGGACCTGTCCGTATGACCCCCACTGCGGGAATCTGCCTCGGACGGGTCATACGGGACACCCTCTCGTAGCCACACCTGCTGAGCTGCAGTGTTCCCGTTGGAGGTCGTCTATCGGGACGCGGACTCGCCGTGCTGGCCGTGAGGAAGCCGCTCGGATTCCAAGTCCGCGTTGGGGTCGACGTTGCCGAGTAGCCGGTCCAACAGTGCGCGGAGACGGTCGATCTCCTGATCGTTGAGGTGGGCGCGCAGCCGGCGGTCGTGGGCGCGGGCGGCGCCGGCGAGCTGCCGGAATAGTGCCTCGCCGGTCTCGGTGAGGCCGACTTGGTGTACGCGGCGGTTGGCCGAGTTGCGGACGCGGGTGACCAGGCCTTCGGTCTCCATCGCGTTGAGGTGATGGCTGAGGGTCGCGTCCGGATACCGACGGCGGGGGCGAGGTCGATCTGGGTGCTTGGTCGTGTGGTCCTCAGGGCGCACGGCTGGACCACCCCGACAGTGGCGGCCTGCCTGACGATCGGTGTCCTGGCGCTGGCCGGCTGCGCGCGCTGGGAGGCTCGCGCCGACGATCCGCTGCTGCCGCTCGGGGTGCTGGCCGACCGGCCGCGCGTCGGCTGCTGCGTCGCGGTCGCGGCGACGGTGGCGGCGCTGCTGGCGCTGTCGTTGCTGGTGACCTACTACCTGCAGCAGGTGCTGGGCTACTCGCCGCTTCAAGCGAGTCTGGCGTTCCTTCCGCTGTCTGCCGCGGTGTTCGTCAGCTCGCAGGGCGTCGCCCGTTTCGTCGCGGTTCGGGTGCCGCCGGGCGCGGTCATCGTGCCGGGGCTGGGCCGGGTGAGCGTGCACGACGCCTACCCGCGACGACCGCTTCCTCGTTGCCCTGCCGCCTCACGAACGCACCCACCTACGCAGCATCCTCATGCGGCTGCTCTGAGCCGTCCGTCAGACGATCGGCTTGTGAGACGGCGCTGATCATGCGCCCGGGTGCAGGCTGGGCCACCGTCGGGTGCAACGGCCAGGAGTGCCATCGCGTTGGCCTGGACTCGCCCGAGCAGGTTGTCGAGGGTGTCGCGGTCCGTGGTGGTCAAGCCGGCGAAGAGCTGGCGCTCAAGATGACAGATTAATGAGAATCACCGCAGAAGCGGGATGACACGGGTGAGAAAGCTGCTGGTCAGGGCGGTGACTGCCGACGCGAGAGAGGAGAACCTACAGTCCTTGGCCCGATGGTCATCTCGTGGACTCCATGCTGGACCGGGTTGTCGCCGACGAGCTCGCGGCGGGGAGCTGACCATCGGGGCGGAGCGCCCGGGCGAGTTCGGCGAAGGGGTCGACCGACGCCATGCAGGCGCGCGAGTGTCGACGACCCGCTCTGGTGCTCGTCTTCGTGCGTCGTTACCCCACGTCGAGCACGGCGTCGATCTCCACGTCGAGCACGGCGTCGATCTCGAGGCGCTCCAAGATCTTCGCGATGCGCAGCTCCGCTTTCACACTGCCCCGGTGCAACTTGTAGAGCGTGTCTCCGTACCCACCCTCGACATCGGCGAGACGCGCTTCCAGCGCGAGGATCCGGCGTTCAAGAGTCTGCAGCGAGGCCATGTCGGTCATCTTCTCGCATGGCAGCACCGGGACTACAGCAACCAGCCGACTCTTCCTGGCCCACGGTGGACGGCGACGCCGAGGGTGGCGCCGAGCTGTTGGACAGCATTGATCAGGCCGGCGGCCGAGCCGACCTCCTGCGGGCTCACGACCTGGAGGGCGGCGGTGATGAATGCGGGGTGAACAGCCCGACGTCGATCCCGATGACCCCCAGCGCGCCCAGCAGGGGCGCCGAGGAGGTCGAGGGGCGATGACGCCGAAGGCGACGATGGTGGCCAGTACGCCGACCAGCACCGTGGCGAGTCCGACGGGTCAGAGATAGCCTGGTGATCGCCTGGCTGACGTTCGGGCAGCTCGACTCCTCACCCGCATCTGGCTGGCCGATCACTTGATGGATCCGCTACCGCGGCGACTTCGACAGACGCAGCGACGTCCGCCGGTGGGCCTGGTCGTCGAAGTCGTCCTGAGCCAGCCAGGCCGTGAGACGGTCCCGGATGGCCGGCCATTCCGTATCGATGATCGAGTACCACGCGGTGTCGCGGTTGCGGCCCTTGACGATCGTCGCCTGGCGGACGAGCCCCTCATACCAGAACCCCAGCCGCTCGGCAGCGGCCCGAAAAGGTGCGTTGAGGGCGTCGCACTTCCACTCGTAGCGCCGGTGGCCCAGGTCCCGGCTACGTCCTGGCCGTCGTCACGCTGGCATCGACGGTGACCGTCGTGGGCGTCGTCGACCCCCTGGTCAGCTACCTGCTCGGCGTCGTCGGGTTCGGCGAGTCGCTGCCGGATCCAGCGGTCCGTTGGCCCTTGCCGTGCTGGGCATGGCGGTGCTCATCGTCGGGGTGGCGGTGCTGGCGCACGCCCCACTGCTCATGCTGCCCACCGTCGAGTCGACCGAGACCGGCGAGATCCCGCAACCTGCGCCGGCGCCCGGGACCCTTCCTGGTAACCAGCAGCCCTGCAACACTGCAGCGGAATGCACGGTAGACCCTGAGTCGCCGTGAGACCGCCTGGCCCGGCAGCCCCCGCCGTCACGCGGCGCCGAGGTGCGGGAATGGGTTGAACCTCGCCGTCGCGAGCACGAGGGCAAGCAGCGCCAGTACGATCCCGGCACCGGCGAGCGGGACGGTGGCGCTGGCCCCCCCGACCACGAGCAACGCGAGCCCCGCCGCGAGCAGCAGGCACGGACCGGGGCCCGCGGCCTGCATGGTGCCCGGGGCCGGCGGCCGCGACCGGCGCGGCCCGAGGGTATGGGTATGGAACAGCCGGACCAGCCGCGGATCGGTGGCGATCAGGTTCTGCTCGATGCGGGCTAGCATGCCACGTTCACGGTCGCTGAGCATGGTCATACTCCCGGTGCTGGTAGGTAGATCGGATCGGGCGTATACCTCGGCTCTCATCGACCCGAGCACCCCGTCACCAACAGGATATGTGATCATTTCGTGACCTTTGGACGGGTGCGCCGCCGCCCGGACGAGCGTCGTTCACGAGGTCGGTTCCCGGCTGCTGCCGACGCCCTGCTCCGCCGCCCAGGAACGCAGCTCGGCCGCGGCCGCGGCCGGTCCCAGCGGTCCTCGCTCCATCCGCAGCGCGAGCAGATGCTGGTAGGCCTGGCCGACCAGCGGTCCCGGCGGGATCCCGAGCAGCGCCATGATGGCGTTGCCGTCCAGGTCGGGGCGGATCGCGTCGAGCTCCTCCTGCTCGCGCAACGCGGCGATCCGCTCCTCGAGCGAGTCGTAGCTGCGCTGCAGGGCGGCGGCGCGGCGGCGGTTGCGCGTCGTGCAGTCCGACCGCACGAGCCTGTGCAGCCGGTCGAGCAGTGGCCCGGCGTCGGTCACGTAGCGGCGCACCGCGGAATCGGTCCACTCGCCGTTGCCGTAGCCGTGGAAGCGCAGGTGCAGGAATACCAGCTGGGTGACGTCGTCGACGGCCGTCTTCGGGTAGCGCAGCTCGCGCAGCCTGCGTCGCGTCATCTTCGCCCCGACCACCTCGTGGTGGTGAAAGCTGACCCTGCCGTCGGCCTCCTTGCGGCGGGTGTCGGGCTTGCCGATGTCGTGCAGCAGCGCGGCGAGGCGCAACACCAGGTCGGGTCCGTCGGTCTCCTGCTCGATGGCCTGCTCCAGCACGACCAACGAATGCGTGTAGACGTCCTTGTGCTGCATGTGCTCGTCGATCGCGAGGCGCATCGCGGGTACCTCGGGAACGACGTGCTCGGCAACGCCGGTGTCCACCAGCAGCTCGATCGCGCGGCGCGGATGGACACCGAGGATCAGCTTGGAGAACTCGGCCTGCACCCGCTCCCGGGTGATCCGGGCCAGCTCGCCGCTCATGTCCGTCATCGCCTGGACCACCCGTGGCGCCGGACACAGCCCGAGCTGGGAGACGAACCGGGCGGCGCGCAGCATCCTCAGCGGGTCGTCGGCGAACGAGTCCCGGGGCTGCGCCGGGGTGTCCAGGGCGCCGGACGCCAGCGCGGCCAGCCCGCCGTACGGGTCGACGAAACGGTCCTCGCCGGACGGGCAGTGCAGGTCCACGGCCATCGCGTTCACCGTGAAGTCGCGGCGCACGAGGTCGTCGGCGATGGTGTCGCCGAACTGCACGACGGGGTTGCGCCCGACCCGGTCGTAGGCGTCGGCGCGGAAGGTGGTGATCTCCATGAGGTGGCCGCGGCGCCGCACACCGACCGTGCCGAAGGAGATGCCGGTATCCCAGACGGCATCGGCCCAGCCCGCCACGAGCGCCAGGATCTGCTCAGGCCGGGCGTCGGTGGTGAAGTCGAGGTCCGACACGTCGCGGCCGAGCAGCGCGTCGCGGACGCTGCCCCCGACCAGGTACAGCCGGCGTCCGGCCGCGGCGAACCGCGCGGCCAGCTCTTCGGCGACCGGCGGGATGTCGAGCAGCTCCACGACCGCATTCTCCTGCGTCCGGTGCAGCGACGGCGGGGGCGATGGCTGAGCAGAATCGATCGGGACGACCGACATACCCGGGCCGGGGACCAACAGCGGGGAAGACACGGCGGGCCAGTGTAGGCGCCCCAGCGGCGGTCCGGCTTCCACGCTCCCCGACACCGGGTTCCACCTCGCACCCGATCCCGCCCCGGACACATGATCGGTGCTCCGCCCGCTCCGTCGTTACCATCGTCGCATGTCCCTCTCGCGCGGTCGCTCGGCGCGTCACGCGAGTCGTTCCCAGGAACGCGGGCGCCAACTGCGGACGGTCGACGAGACCTCGGCAGGTGGTCTCGTGGTCGACCACGCGCGCGGCGCCGCCGCCCTCATCGGCAGGCGGGACCGCCGGGGCCGGATTCTCTGGTCGCTGCCCAAGGGACATCTCGAGCCCGGTGAGACGGCCGAGCAGGCGGCGATGCGCGAGGTCGAGGAGGAGACGGGCATCATCGGTCGGGTGGTCGCACCCCTGGGCACCATCGATTACTGGTTCGTCGCCGAAGACCGCCGCGTGCACAAGACCGTGCACCATTTCCTGCTCAGGGCCCTGGGCGGCGAGCTGTCGGACCTCGACGTCGAGGTGACGGAGGTGGCCTGGGTGCGGTTGGCCGAGCTGGAGTCCCGGCTCGCCTACGCCGACGAGCGCAGGCTGGTCCGCCGGGCCACCGAAATGCTGGAGGAGACGGCGTGAGAACGGTCGCGGCCCTGGTCGCGATCGCGTTGCTGCTGCTCGCCGGCCCGCTCACCGGCTCGGCGCTCGCCCGGACCCGGTCGGTACCGTCCGTCGCCACCGCCACCACGGAGGTGGACGGCCCGGTACGTCTCGTGCTCACCCAGGTCACGCCGCGGCTGGTCACCGCGGACGGTCCGGACACGATCACCGTCGAGGGCACTTTGACGAACACCGGCACCGCTTCCGTGGGCGCTCTGACGGTCCGGTTGCAGCGCGGCGAGGCGCTGCGCAGTGAGGCCGACGTGCGCACCGCGTTCGACGGTGGGACCGGCACCGATGCCGTGACCCCGCAGTTCACCGAGCTTCCCGGCCAGCTGGCGGCGGGTGGAACCAGGCCCGTCCGGCTGACCGTGCCGCTTCACGGTGACCCGGCGACCGGGCTGGTCCTGTCGGGCGCCGGCGTCTACGAACTGCTCGTCAACGTGAACGGGACGCCGCAGGGCGGGGCACCGGAACGGCTGGCGGCGGTCCGGCTGCTGCTGCCGGTACTGTCGCTGCCCGCCGGCGCTACCCCCGGCCCGGTGCGCAGCCCGGTCCCGTTCACCCTGCTCTACCCGATCGCCGACGCCCCGCGGCGACTGCCGACGGTGCCCGGGGAGTTCACCCTACTCACCGACGACGACCTCGCCGCCTCCTTCGCCCCGACCGGTCGCCTCGGCGGCCTGGTCGGCGCGCTGGCCCAGCGGGCCCCGGTCGGCTCGCGGCTGCGCGACGCGACCTGCCTGGCGGTCGACCCGGACCTGGTGGCGACGGCAGCGGCGATGCGCGGGGGTTACCAGGTGCTCGCCCCGGACGGAACCCGCACCCCGGGCCGGGGTGCCGAGGCTGCGGGACAGTGGCTGGCCGCGCTCACGGCCACCGCGCGCGGCGGTTGCGTGCTGGCGCTGCCGTTCGCCGACGCCGACCTCGTCGCACTCGTCCGCGGCGGACTGGGCGACCTCGCCGGCCGGGCGGTCACCGATGGCCGTGCGATCGTCGCGGACACGCTCGGGACACCGGTGCTGCCCGGCGCGCTCTGGCCGGTCGACGGGCTGCTCGACGAGCCGACGCTCGCGGCGTTGGCTGCCGGCACCGACCAGACGTCCACGGCTCTGCTGTCCGCCCAGGGCGTCGAGCTGGCCCGGTCCCAGCAAATCACCACCGGGGTGCTGCCGATCGCCGCACCCACCCGGGGACAGCAGGCCGTGCTCACCGACCCGTTGCTCACCCTCGCCGCGGGCGTCCGGGACGGTCCGGACCCCACCTCCCCAGGGTTGATCAGCGCGGTCACTCCGGCCAGTGCACCGGCCGGCGCCGCGCTCTCGACGCAGGACACCATCGGCGCCCTGACCTTCCGGGCCGAGGCCGGCCCGGCGGCGGACAACCCTGCGCCGCTGGTTCTGGCCCCGTCACACCAGTGGGCCGCCGGTGGGGTGGATGCGCTGCTCGCCGCCGCCGCCCGGCTCATCGACGGCAACGTCCTGGCGCCCCGAGCCCTCGGCGTGGTGGCCACTGCCGGGCCGCCGCTGGACACCAAGGCCCGACGGCTGCTCTACCCGCTGCGCGCGGGTGCCGAGGAGGTCCCGCCCGCCGTGATCGACTCGGTGCGCAGCACCGGAGACGACGTGGCCCGGTTGCGCGCAGCCGCGGAGGACGAGCCGGGGGTCGGCGCGTCGCTCGCCGCCGTGTTCGACCCGCTGCGCCACAGCACGCTGCGTGCCACGTCGTCGGCCTGGCGGGGGCGTCCCGAACTCGCCGAACAGATGGCGACGGCGACCACCCATCGGATTGCCGAGCTGCGCGCCTCGGTCCGGGTGCTGGAGCCACCCGGTCCGTACTCGTTGGGCACCAGCGACGCCCCGCTGCTGCTCACGGTGGCCAACGGGCTGCCGGTCACGATGAAGGTCCAGGTCGGGCTGAGCAGCACCGCGGGTCTCACGGTGGCGCCGATCCCGGACCAGCGGGTGCCGCCGCTCGGCCGGATCCAGGTCCGGGTCAGCGCCCACGTGACCCGGGCCGGACAGTTCAGCGTCGACGCCGTGGTACGCACGCCGGACGGTGGCGCCCTCGGGCCGCCGAGCCGCCTGTACGTACGGTCCACCGCCTACGGCACCATCACGGTGTGGCTGACCGGGATCGCGGGAGTACTGCTCGTGGTGCTGGCCGCACGCCGGATCATGCGCCGGATCCGGGGGGACCGGGGCAGGCACGCCGTCCCGCGGGCGGCCTCCCCGTCCCCCGGTCCGGCAGGGGTCCCCGACACGCGGCAACCGGGGGAGCGCGACGGGCGACCCCGACCCCCTGGCTCCGGGCCCACCGCGGCCCCACCGCCGATGCCGACACCGGGGCGACCCAGCCGATCGACGCCGTGACCGCACGGCTACCGGTTGCACCGCCGGGTGGACCGCCGGGACAATGGTCCCTCGGTCGAGCCAGCAGCCTGATCGCCGTCGCCAGCCTGGTCAGCCGGGTCACCGGGTTCCTGCGGACGCTGGCGCTGGTCGCGGTGCTCGGGCTGGGCATCGTGAACGACTCCTACACCGTCGCGAACACCCTGCCCAACATCATCTACGAGCTGCTGCTCGGGGGCGTCCTGACCAGCGTCATGATCCCGCTGCTGGTGCGTGCGCAGACCGGCGACGCCGACGGCGGGGACACCTACACCCGTCGGCTGCTCACCCTGGCGGGTGCGGCGCTGCTCCTGGCGACCGCGCTCGCCATGCTGGCCATCCCGCTGCTCACCCGGCTCTACGTCGGCTCGGCCGCGTCGAGCTCGGCGACACCCGGACTCGCGACCGCGTTCGCCTACCTGCTGCTGCCGCAGATCTTCTTCTACGGAATCGGTGCGCTGCTCGGCGCGGTCCTCAACAGCAAGGGGGTGTTCGGGCCGTTCGCGTGGGCTCCGGTGCTCAACAACGTCGTCGTGCTGGTCGTGCTTGCGGTCTACGCGCTGGTACCGGGGCAGATCAGCGTCGACCCGGTCCGGATGGGCGACACCAAGCTGCTGGTGCTCGGACTCGGAACCACGCTGGGCATCGTCGCCCAGGCCGTCGTGCTGGTTCCGTCGATGCGCCGGATCCAGTTCCGCTACCGCCCGGTGTGGGGCTGGGACCCAAGACTCACCGCCGCGGGCGGGCTGGCCCTGTGGGTGGTCGGGTATGTGGTGATCGGCCAGCTCGGCTACATCGTGACGACCCGCGTCGCAGTGGCGGCAGACGGGGGCAGCGTGTCGACCTACGCCTACGCCTGGTTGCTGTTGCAGGTTCCCTACGGCGTGCTCGGGGTGTCACTGCTGACCGCGCTGATGCCCCGGATGAGCCGGGCCGCGGCACAGGGTCGTACCGGCGAGGTGATCGCCGACCTTTCGCTGGGCAGCAGGTTCTCCGCGGTGTTCCTGGTGCCGATCTCCGCGCTGCTCACCGGCTTCGGCGGCTCGATCGGGATCGCGCTGTTCTCGGTCGGGGCGGGCGGCGACGGTGGGGGGGCGGCCCGGCTGGGAGCCACGCTGGCCGCGTCCGCGTTCGGGCTGCTGCCGTTCGCGGTCGTCATGCTGCAGCTGCGGGTGTTCTACGCGCTCACCGACTGCCGCACCCCGACGCTGATCCAGCTGTTCATCGTCGGGGTCAAGGTGCCGATGCTGCTGGTCTGCCCACTGCTGCTGCCGGCCGACCAGGTCGTGCTCGGTCTCGCCGCGGCCAACGCGGCATCGTTCGTACTCGGTGCGGTGCTCGGCCATTGGCTGTTGCACCGGCGCCTCGGCCGGCTGCACACCAGGGAGATCCTGCTCACCACGATCCGCACCACGGTGGCCTCCGTCGCTGCTGTGCTGCTCGCCGCCGTTGCCGTCGGGCTGCTCGGCACCGGACCGCTCCGGGGCTGGTCGCCGGTGCCGCGGGCGTGGGCCACGGTCGGCGTCGCGCTCGTCGTGACCGTGCCCGCGACCCTGCTGGCCATGCGGCTGCTGCGGGTCGCGGAGCTGGCACCGATGTGGCACCGGCTCGCCCGGGTCGCCCTAGCGCGGCGTGGGGACCCAGACTGACGTAAGCTACTGCAGGGGGTAAGAGGCGGTCCGGTTGGCCCGGAGGGGGAGGTCGTCGCGTGAGCAAGCGGGTGAGCTCACCGTCGAACGCTGCCGCCGCGAACACCGCCGATCTACGCCCACGCGCACGGCTCGCCGGTCCACCACTGCCAGCAGCGCCGCCGCGCACCCAGAGCCAGCGGGAACAACGCCCGAGCAGCCGGCCCGAGCTGCGATCCGCAGCCACCAGCACCTCGTCCGATCCGGTACCGGCGCCGGGCCGTGCGGGTGCTGGACGACCGGTGCGGACCCAGCACCCCACCGGCGTGGGAACGGTCTCCGGGTCACTGCTCATCGGCCGCTACCGGTTGCTCGCCAAGGTAGGTGCGGAGCCCCGCGCCAGTGCCGAGTTCTGGCGCGCCGAGGACACCGTGCTGCAGCGTGACGTCGCCATCACGCTGTTGCGCAGGCTCGCTCCCGAGCCGGGCTCCGTCGACCCCGGTGGTGCCAGGAGGGCCGCCGAGATGATCGTCCGTGCGCTGCGCTCCGGATGTTTCGAACACCGCGGTTGTGCCCGGGTGCTCGACGTGCTCCCGCCGGGTGCCCATATGCCCGACGACGTGCTCGGCGCCGCGGTCGCGGAATGGGTGCCGGGTACCAGTCTGAGCGAGACCATCGGTGCCGGTGTGATCAGACCGCTGACCGCTGCCAGGATGGTGGAGCCGCTCGCAGCGGCCGCCGAGGCGGCGCACCGGCACGGCCTGATGCTGGGTTGCGACGATCCGCAGCGCATCCGGATCACCCCCGATGGCCGCGCGCTGCAGGCGTTCCTGTTGCCCCGGCCGGACCTGCGTCCCGCGGACGACGTGCGGGGTCTCGGCGCGGTGCTGTACGCGCTGCTCAGCTCGCGCTGGGCGTTGTCGGGTAGCGACGCCGCCCGGGCCGGGTTGGCTGCCGCCGCACCGGGCGGGACCGGTGGGCCCGTCGCTCCGTCGGAGCTGCGGCCCGGAGTGCCCGTCGAGCTCGACGCGCTCACCGCGGGCACCCTCGGTCCGGACGACGCTTCCGGCCGGGTGCACACCGCGGCCGCCGTGCACCGGCTGCTCAGCGAGGCGATCGCCGACGACGAGCGGGCCGCGCTGTTCCCGCCCGCGCACGACGGGGTCCGCTCGGGTCCCGGGGACGTCTGGCAGGACGGCGCAGCGGTCATCCACCCGCCTGACCCGGAGCGCCGGCGCAAGCTCGTCATCGGGCTGTCCGTCCTCGGCGTCGGGATGCTCGTGGTGTTCGGTTATCTCGGGGTGCAGCTCGGCTCGCTGTTCGGTGAGCCGAGCGCGCCCCGGATCGTCGTCGCGGGCCCGGTGACGCCGTCCGCAACCGCCCCGGCCGCACCGTCGAGCTCAGCGGGCGGCTCGACCGCAGTGGTCCCTGCCGGGGTGCAGGTCTTCGACCAGACCGGTGGCGACGACAATGTCGGGCGAATCTCGTGGGTCATCGACGGCGACCCCTCCACGAGCTGGCAGACCTACACCTACAAGCAGCAGTTCCCGGTGCTCAAGCCGGGGGTCGGGATCATGGCGTCGTTCGTCTCGCCGGTCCAGCTGGCCCGGTTGGTGGTCGACTCCCCGAGCCAGGGCACCATGGTGCAGATCCGCTCCGCGGCGAGCGCCGACGCGCCGCTGTTCAATACCCAGCTGATCACCGAGGCCACCCTGACCGCGGGTACCACCCAGATCTCCCTGTCCGGCAGCCAGCCCGTGCAGCACCTGCTGATCTGGATCACCAAGCTCGGTGGCGGCGGCTACCAGAACGTCACGCAGATCAACGAGGTCGGCTACCAGCGCGTCGGCGACTGAGCCGGTCCTCGGCCGCTCAGCCGCCCACCCGGTCGCTGCACACCCTCGGATCCGCCCTCCGGACGACGAGTTCCGGCAAACACCCTCGGGGGGCCGATCCGGCGTCCTAGTGTCCCGCCCGTGTCCGCCCCGGCCCGCTCCGACGTCGAGCTGGTCGCCGCGCACCGCGGAGGTGACCGGCGTGCCTTCGACGAGCTGGTTCGCCGCCACGGCGACCGGCTGTGGGCGGTCGCGCTCCGTACCCTGCGCCATCCCGAGGACGCGTCCGACGCCGTGCAGGAGGCGCTGGTCGCGGCCTACCGGCAGGTGGACGGCTACCGTGGCGAGGCGGCGGTGAGCACCTGGCTGCACCGCATCGTGGTCAACGCCTGCATCGACCGGATGCGCCGGGAACGGGTCCGACCCACAGTGCCATGGCCGGAGCGCGAGATCGCGGCGCCCGACCCGGACCCGATGGTCGAGCTGACCACCAGGATGGCCGTCGACGACGCGTTGGCGCTGCTGCCGGTGGACCAGCGGCTGGCCATCGTGCTCGTCGACGTGGAAGGTTACCCGGTGGCCGACGTCGCAGCGATCCTGTGCATTCCGCCGGGGACGGTGAAGAGCCGCTGCGCACGGGGCCGGACCCGGCTCGCGGTGCTGCTCGGCCATCTGCGGGAGGTGGACCAGTGAGCGAACCCCGCCGCCCGGACGTCCTCCGGCTGGCCGCCCTCGACGCCGGGTTGCTCGATCCTTACGCGGCCGCCGCCCTGCGGGCCGAGGCCGCGGTCGACGCGCCGACCCGCGCGGTCCTCGACGCGCTCGCCACCACCCGCGCCGAGCTGGCCGCGCAGCCACGCCCGGCGCTGCCGCCCGACGTCGCCGCCCGGATCACGACCGCGCTGGATCGGGTCGACGGGGCGAAGCGGGACGCCGCAGTCAGGCGGAGCATGCCGTCCGCGACGATGCCGACCACCGGTTCCAGCGGTCGCCGCGCCTCCCGCGCCAGGCCGGTGCGCGGGCCCGATCGGTGGCGACGACGCCGACCCCGTCGCGGGGTGGCCGCGACGTTGGTCGTTGTGGCCGTCGTCGGGGCTGGTACGCTCGTCGCCCACCTGTCCGGACCAGCCGGTGCGAGTCCGGTGCTCGAGCTGCGCGCGGACGAGCTGGCCGCGGCCGGAGCCGCCACCGTCGGCACGTCCGACCTCGGTCCGCTCGACGATCCGGTGCGCCGGTCCGGCTGCCTGCGCGAGGTCGGCCTCGCGGGACGCCTGGACCCGGTGCTCGGCGGCCGGCAGGTCGTGCTCGACGGCCGTCCCGGGGTGCTCCTCGTGTTGCCGACCGGGGTGCTGGGCCACTTCCGGCTCGTCGTCGTCGACCAGGGGTGCGGACCCCGCGGTGGCATCCTGCTCGCCGACCGCGCCATCACCGGGTGAGCGAGGGCCCGCCGGCGCGACCGCACCCGAGCCCGGGGAATGCCTGCTCCTAGGATCGTGTTGAGCGGAGCACCACCAGCCACGCCAGAGGGAAGGCAGCAGTGACCACCGACGCGGTGCACCAGCTGATCGTCATCGGGTCCGGCCCGGCCGGGTACACCGCCGCGGTGTACGCGGCGCGCGCCCAGCTCGTCCCGCTGGTGTTCGAGGGTGGCCAGTTCGGCGGTGCGCTGATGACCACCACCGAGGTGGAGAACTACCCCGGGTTCGCCGACGGGATCATGGGACCCGCGCTCATGGAGCAGATGCGCAGCCAGGCGAAGCGGTTCGGGGCCGACCTGCGCGCCGAGGACGTCGAGTCCGTCTCGCTGACCGGGGACGTCAAGGAGATCACCGCCAACGGGACCACCTACCGGGCCCGTGCCGTCATCCTGGCGATGGGCGCGCAGGCCCGCTACCTGAACGTGCCCGGTGAGCAGGCGTTGCTGGGCCGCGGGGTGAGCTCCTGCGCGACCTGTGACGGGTTCTTCTTCCGCGACCAGGACATCGCCGTGATCGGCGGCGGGGACTCCGCAATGGAGGAGGCCACCTTCCTCACCCGGTTCGCGCGGTCGGTCACGATCCTGCACCGGCGCGACGAGTTCCGTGCCTCCCGGATCATGCTGGAGCGTGCGCGGAACGACCCGAAGATGCGCTGGAAGACCCACGTCGAGGTCGTCGAGGTCGTGGGCGAGGGCAGCGTCTCCCAGCTCAGGCTGCGCGACACCAGGACCGGCGAGGAGTCAACCCTGGACGTCACCGGGATGTTCGTCGCGGTCGGCCACGACCCGCGCAGCGAGCTGGTCCGCGACGTGCTGGAGACCGACCAGGACGGCTACGTCAGGGTTGCCTCGCCGAGCACGACGACGGCGATCCCCGGCGTCTTCGCCTGCGGTGATCTCGTCGACCGCACCTACCGCCAAGCCGTCACCGCGGCGGGTTCCGGCTGTAGCGCGGCGATCGACGCGGAACGCTGGCTCGCCGAAGGCCCCGTCTCCCCGGAGGAGGCGGGCGGGGGCTACGGCACCGCATCTGAGGACGTCGCCGTCGTCGCGTACTGATCCCACTCGAACAAACCATGCCAACGACCTCGATCATCCTCGAGTAAGGGAGTTTCCGATGGGTAACAACACCGTGGACGTCACCGACGCCTCGTTCGACGCAGACGTCCTCAAGAGCGACAAGGCCGTCCTGGTCGACTTCTGGGCCTCGTGGTGCGGACCCTGCAGGCAGGTCGCCCCGGTGCTCGACGAGATCGCGGGCGAGCACCCCGACAAGCTCACCGTCGCCAAGCTGGATATCGACGCAAACCCGGCCACCGCCCGTGACTACCAGGTCATGTCCATTCCTACCATGATTGTCTTTCAGGACGGGAAGCCGGTGAAGCAGATCGTCGGCGCCAAGCCGAAGGCCGCGCTCCTGTCGGACCTCGCCGCCTACCTGGCCTGACCGCGGCGGTACCAGTCCTGCGCCGTACGGTCCTGCACCTGCACGAAGCGTGTTCGGTCCGCCGCGACCGAACACGCATGTTCACGTCCCACGGCTTCCGGACATCGGGGCCGGGACCTGCGGCTCGGCGAGCGTTGCGGTCTGGGCCGGGATGGTGATCGTGCCGAGGATCTGCTCGAGCGCGGCCTCGACGTCCTCCTTCCAGGCCATCGCCGAGCGCAGCTCCATCCGTAGCCGGGGTAAGCGGGGGTGCGCGCGGACCGTCTTGAAGCCGACGCCGCGCAAAAACTCGGCCGGGATGACGCAACCTGGCTCGGTACCCGGCTGTGCATCGCCGAAGACCTCGATGGCCTTGACCCCGCGCCGGGTCAGATCCTTCACCACAGCCTGCGCGAGCATCCGGCCAAGACCCTCGCCCGCGAACTCCGGCATCACCTGCATCGTGGTCAGCAGTACCGCGTCGGCGCTCACCGGACCTGTCGGCATCTCCGCGGCACGTGGCACCGCCGAGGGTGGTGCGTACATGACATAGCCGGCCGGCACCCCGCTGACGTGGACGATCTTGCCGCAGGAGCCCCACTCGAGGAGGACCCCGGAGACCCATGCCTCCTTCTCGAAGTCCGTGGAGCCGAAGTCGGCGGCCTGCTCTCCGAGGTGCGGTGCGAGCTCCCAAAAGACGCAGCTACGGCATCGCTTGGGCAGCTCGTCCAGGTTGTCGAGCGTGATGCCCGCCACGTGCCAGGACACGGCGAACCTCCGGCGGGCTTCGGGTGTGGTCGCTGCCGCCGCTCGATCGCGTCGACGCTTCAGTGTAGATCGATTCTGTGCGGCCGGCGCACTCATGTGCTGCCACCGGTCCGTCAGCTTCGCCGAAGCGCAGAAGAACCCCCATTCTGGTGACACTCGGACGGCGGGTCAGGGGCGGCGTCCTGGGCCAAGCACCTGGCGACGAAACCATTCGCGGTCACCAGTTTCACGTGGAACGTGGCAGTTCTCCGGCGCCGGGAGGGTTCATCATGTCCGTGATCCGCTCCAGGTCCTCAACCGAGCCGAACTCGACGACGATCCGACCCTTGCGTTGCCCGAACTCCACCTTCACCCGGGTATCGAAGCGGTCCGAGAGCCGCTCGGCGAGATCCTGCATCCCGGGCGCCTCCCCGGGCTTCGCCCGGACGTGGCGGCCCCGGGCGGAACCAGCCTGTTTCGCCAGTACCACGGCCTCTTCGGTACCGCGAACCGACATCCCCTCGGCGACGATGCGGGCCGCCAGCTCCTCCTGCCGGCTGGCGTCCTCGAGGCCGAGCAGGGCACGGGCATGGCCGGCGGTGAGTACCCCGGCCGCAACCCGGCGCTGAACCGGGATCGGCAGCTTCAGCAGCCTGATCGTGTTCGTGACGACGGGGCGGCTTCGCCCGATTCGCTCGGCGAGCTCGGTATGCGTCGCGCCGAACTCGACCAACAGCTGCTCGTATGCGGCCGCCTCCTCAAGCGGATTCAGCTGCACCCGATGGATGTTCTCGAGCAACGCGTCGCGCAACATCGCGTCATCGTCGGTCTGTCGAACGATCGCCGGTAGGTGATCCAGTCCGGCCCGCCGCGCCGCCCGCCACCGCCGCTCGCCCATGACGAGTTGATAACGACCGCTCGCCATCTCCCGGACGACGATTGGCTGCAGCAGCCCGAACTCGAGGATCGAGTGCTCCAGCTCGGCGAGTGACTCATCGTCGAACTCCGTGCGCGGTTGCTGCGGGTTGGGATCGATCGCCGTGACGGGCAGCTCGCGGTACTCGGCTCCGCCGACCTTCCTCGGCGCCTCGTCGTCGGCCCCAGCGGCTTGGCTTCCGGGCGTCCTGTGCACGAAACCGGCCGAACCCAACGTGAGGTCGAGGGCGGCCGGCCCGGTCGGGATCAGCGCAGCCAGGCCGCGACCCAGTCCACCCTTGCGCTCGGCCATCTCCACTACCACCCGTTCGTCTCGGCGCTGTTCACCTGCGGACTCCCATCCGGGCCCCGCGCACCGCGATCTCC
Source organism: Mycobacteriales bacterium (assembly GCA_038254065.1). Classification (GTDB taxonomy): domain Bacteria; phylum Actinomycetota; class Actinomycetes; order Mycobacteriales; family Pseudonocardiaceae; genus Pseudonocardia. The sequence goes on from JBBSGM010000005.1 coordinate 49,473, forward strand.
CGCGCGGCGTCGACGTAGCTCGTCGCGCCGCGGGATCCCGGATCGTAGGCCAACACAGTCTGGCCGTAACCGGGCGCCTCGGAGACCTTGACGCTTCGCGGGATGACCGTATGCAGGACCGTCTCGCCGAAGTGCTGCCGCACCTCGGAAGTCACCTGGTCCGCCAGTCTGGTCCGTCCGTCGTACATCGTGAGCAGGATCGTCGAGACATGCAGCGTGGGGTTGAGATGCGAACGCACGAGGTCGATGTTGCTGAGGAGCTGGCCCAGTCCCTCCAGCGCGTAGTACTCGCACTGGATCGGGATGAGCACCTCGGCAGCCGCGACCAGCGCATTGACGGTCAACAGGCCAAGCGAGGGTGGACAGTCGATGAGGACGTAGTCGACGTCGAGTTCATCGAGCACCGGGTCGGCCAGCGCGTGCTTGAGCCGCGTCTCCCGCGCCACCATGCTGACAAGCTCAATCTCAGCGCCGGCCAGGTCGATCGTTGCCGGAACGCAGAGGAGGTTCGGCGAAGCCGTGCTCACGACGGCCGCGTGCGTCAGACTCAGCTGACCGAGCAACGCTTCGTACGCCGAGGGGGTACCGGCCCGGTGCTCGACACCCAACGCGGTGCTCGCGTTACCCTGTGGGTCGAGGTCGACTACGAGGACCCGAATGCCGTGCAGTGCGAGCGCAGCCGCGAGGTTCACGGTGCTGGTGGTCTTACCGACACCGCCCTTCTGGTTGGCGACGCTCAGCACGCGTCGGTGGGCCGGGGGTGGCATCGAATGCCGGTCCGGATGCAGCGCCCGAGCTGCCCGCTCGGCCTCCTCGGCGATCGGCGTCCACTCCATGCTTTGCCGGGCTCGATCCGCCATACCACGTGGAATGTCGGACGCCGATCTGCCGTGCGAGCGCGCGGTCACGATCGCAGCTCCTTTCCTCGCCGGGTACGTTCGCGCCGGCCCGCGCGTCCCGCGACCCGCTCCACCAACACGACGGTGCTCAAGGGGTCGACGACGCCGGTTCCGCACTGCGCGAGGCGCGGCTCCCCACCGCCCGACTTCCGGACCTGTGCCCGGTCCCGGCTGATCTCGTCAGCGGCGGACGCACCCTTGATGGCGACCAGGATCCCGCCCGTGCGCAGTAGCGGCAGCACCCAGCCGGCGAGCCTGGCGAGGGGAGCGACGGCACGCGCAGTCACCACGTCGGCTCCCTCCCATCGCCGTCGCATCACGGCCTCCTCGGCTCTTCCCCGCTCGACCACGATCGGCAGGTCAAGTGCGTCCACGACCTCGCGGAGCCATGCCACCCGTCGGGCCAGCGGTTCGAGCAGCATGACCTGCAGATCCGGCCGGGCGAGGGCCAACGGTATCCCGGGAAGGCCCGCTCCCGACCCCACATCCACCACCGTGGCGCCGACGGGGATGACCTCGGCGACGACCGCGCAGTTGAGCACATGCCGATCCCAGACCCGCGCCACCTCGCGGGGGCCGATCAGACCATACGCGACACCGGACGTTGCCAGGTGCTGCGCATAGCGCACCGCTGCAGCCTCCCGCTCACCGAAGACCAGGGCGACCGAGTCCGGGGGACGTTCCACGTGGAACGTCTGATCGGCGGCGCACTTCAGCGGCTCAGTCACTGCGGAAGACAACGACCTGCCGCCGTGGCTCCTCGCCCTCGCTCTCGCTGGACACACCCTTCAATGCCGCGACCGCATCGTGCACGACCTTCCGCTCGAACGGGGTCATCGGCCGCAACTTGACCGGTTGACCGGCCTCCAACACGTCCAAGGCGGTGCGCCGACCGAGCTCGGTGAGCTCGTCGCGCCGTGTTTGGCGCCACCCGGCGATGTCCAGCATCAGCCGGCTGCGGTTACCCGATGCCTGCTGGACAGTGAGCCGGGTAAGCTCCTGGAGCGCCTCGAGCACCGTTCCCCGGTCGCCGACGAGCTTGCTGAGCTCGTCGCCACCATCGATGCTCACCACGGCCCGCCCGGCCTCGACGTCGAGATCGATATCGCCGTCATAGTCGAGCAGGTCGAGCAGTCGCTCAAGGTAGTCCCCAGCCAGGTCACCCTCGCGGATCAGCTGCTCCTCGGCGGAGAACCCGGTCCTGGTCTCGCCGATCCCCGTCGCCCCGTCCTCCGCAGTCTTCGGCATGGCATGTCTCCCTTCCGAGATGTTCCGGCGCTGCGGCGGCACGATCCGTCGCGTCACCGTGAGTGGCCGAACCGCTCCGGTCGATCACTCCAGGCACTGGTCAGCGGCGCTTTCGACCGCGACGGGTGGTCGAGGGGCGGGAGCCGCCTCCGGTCGACCGGCCATTGCGGGACGCCCCGGAACTGTTGATGGAACCGGTCTTGCCGTCGGGCTTGACGCCCTTGGCTTTGGCCTGCACCGGTTTTGCACCCGGCTTCTTAACCGGATGGCCATTGCTGCTCCCCCCCTCGACAGTGGCGGCCGCCCCATCGGCGGTGGCGGCAGCAACCGGCGGCACCGGGGCGTCGCCATCGCGTTCGGGCTTCTGCCCGGGACGCGGCGCGCGGGCTTGGCGTGCCACGTCGGCCTCCTCACGCTTTACCGTCTCCTCCACGTCAATCCGTTTGTAGACGACGTACTGCTGGCCCAGGGTCCAGAGGTTGTTCGAGACCCAGTAGAAAAGGATCGCGAGTGGGAAGAACGGCGCGCCGACCACGACGCCGACCGGAAAGACGTAGAGCATCAGCTTGTTCATGATGGCGGCCTGCGGGTTGCCCGCCTGTGCCTCGACCTGCCGGGCCACCGAATGTCGCGCCGTGATGTGCGTGAAGATGCCCGCCGCGATCATCAGCGGGATCATCACGACCAACATGTCGGTGATCGACGTCCCCGCAGCCTGCAGGGCCGCCGGACCCTGGGTCACCCAGGCGCCGAGCTTGGCACCGAACAGATGGGAGTTGTTGAACGACGCGACCTCGTCCGGACCGAAGACATAGTTCTCGGTCTTTCCGGGCTTGAACTCGCGGAGGACATGGAAGAGGCCGATGAACACCGGCACCTGGATCAATACCGGTAGACAGCCACCGACCGGGTTGACGCCCTGCTCACGCTGCAGCTTCTGCATCTCGGCAGCCATCTTCTGCCGGTCGTTGCCGTACTTCTTCTTGAGCTTCTGGATCTCCGGCTGGAACTGCTGCATCTTCCGCATCGAGCGGACTTGGCCCACGAACGGCTTGTACAGGATCGCGCGGAGGGTGAAGACGAGAAAGACCACCGACAGGGCCCAGGACGCGCCGCTGTTCTGACCGAACAGAAACCCGAAGGCCTGATGCCAGAACCACATGATGGCCGAGACCGGGTAGTAGATGAAGTTCAGCACGGAGCTTGCTCCTCGTGGTCCTCGGCCGAGCTGGTTCCCCGGTGCCGCCGCGGCGGCACCGGATCGATACCACCAGGGTGCCATGGCCCGCAGCACAACAGCCGACGAACAGTGAGCCATGAGCCGCGCAGAACACCGTGCACGTGCAGCGCCTCCACCGCGTACCCGCTGCACGTCGGGTAGAAGCGGCAGTTCGGGGGCAGCGCCGGGGAGATCCACCGCTGATACCCGCGGAGCAGCCCGATCAGCACCCGTCCGACCACGGAGGAGTGCGACACCGCCGCGCTCATCGCTCTCCTCCAGCCCGAACCCGGTCCCGCCGGCACTGCCCCGCTGTACCACTCGCCGGCCCGCTGCGGTCGCGCGGCTCCCATGTTGATGAGGTGCCCGCGAGCCGGCTCATCGAGCTCATCGGTGGACCCCCGCTGGACCCGACCGGCGCAATGTCGAACCGAGGGCTGCGTCCAGATCGAGGCCGAGTTCGGCGGATGTCGCGGTCGCCGCAGGTGCCAACGCGCGCACCACCAGCCGCGCACCCGAGGGCAACTGGGGTAGCCGCGCCGCCACCAGGTGGCGCAGCCGCCGTGCAACTCGATGGCGCACCACAGCGTTGCCGACGGCCTTGCTCACCACGAACCCGGCACGGGGTGGCTCGGAACCCACCAACAGCAGATGCACCACCACCCGAGACCGCCTGCTACGCCGGCCTCGTCGGATCGCCGACGCGAACTCATCTCGATGGGTGAGGCGCGCACCCACCGGCAGCACCCGGAAGCCGGCCGACTCAGGCCGAGAGCTTCTCGCGCCCCTTGCGGCGGCGCACACTCAGGATGGCCCGCCCGGCCCGGGTACGCATCCGCAGCCGGAAACCGTGCGTGCGCGCGCGGCGGCGGTTGTTCGGCTGAAATGTGCGCTTGCCCTTGCTCACGGTCGGCTCTCCTGGTGGACGGCGGCGGTACGGGACCGGCCGCCGGTAGCTGTGCTGACGGTCTGACGGATCGGTACTCAGGGGTGCCGCATCCGTCGACCGGCACGCAGAACCTGCCGGTCTGACGGACGCGGCTCACCCGAGGGTACGCAGTGCCTTCGGAGCGGGTCAAACCGTCCGCGGGGCGGCCGAAGCTACCACCCGAACGGACCTTGCGCTGGCAGCCGTCTTGTGGTGAACGATCAGTCTTGTTAGCGTGCCGTCGCCACCTGTCGATCCACGGCGGGATCGACCCAGATCTGCTCCGACACGTCGCGATGGGCCCGTGTGACGCCTATCGCGCGCCCTTGCGTACCGTCTTGCGCACAGGTGTGGATAAGTCTGGGGAGCACGTGCAGGTCCTCGGACCGCGACGTCGCCCACGACCAGAGTGCGAAGCGGAGGGGGTGCCGTCCGGTGGCCGACCAACCAGGTGATCTGGGACGGGTCTGGAACCGGGTCATCGCCGACCTCTCCGGTTCCTCGGCGGAGTCCGGCGTCCCCACCCTCTCCGCGCAACAGCGCGCCTTCCTCCGGCTGACCCGGCCGCTCGGGCTGCTCGACGGCACGGCGCTGCTCGCGGCGCCGAGCGACTTCGCCAAGGACGCCATCGAGCGGATCCTGCGGCGCCCCATCAGCGACGCCCTCGGTCGTCATCTCGGCGTGTCCGTCAATCTCGCCGTGGTCGTCGACCCGTCAGCGGCATCCGGCGGGACCGACGTGCCCGACCCGCCAGGGCGCTCCCCGAACGTCCTGGTCGCGCCGTCGCAGACCGGCGGCGCAGACCAGCGACCGGTCCCGGCCGTCGGTCTGCTCGACGGGAGCCCCGCCCGTGAACCCGACGCCGGTGCACCGGCGGATCCCGCGCCCCCCGGCCTCCACGACGGCTCGCGGGCCTGGCCACCCTCCGCCACACCCCAGGCCGGCGAGCCGGCCGGCCCCCGCTCGCAGAGCCGGCTGAACGAGAAGTACACCTTTGACACGTTCGTCATCGGGGCGTCGAACCGCTTCAGTCATGCTGCCGCCGTCGCGGTCGCCGAGGCACCGGCGCGCGCGTACAACCCGCTGTTCATCTGGGGCGACTCCGGCCTCGGCAAGACACACCTGCTGCACGCGGTCGGGCACTACACCCAGCGGCTGTTCCCCGGGATGCGGATGCGCTACATCTCCACCGAGGAGTTCACCAACGACTTCATCAACAGCCTGCGCGACGACCGGAAGGTGGCATTCCAGCGCCGCTACCGTGACGTCGACGTGCTGCTGGTGGATGACATCCAGTTCCTGGAAGGCAAGGAAGGCACCCAGGAGGAGTTCTTCCACACCTTCAACACGCTGCACAACGCGAACAAGCAGATCGTCGTGTCCTCCGACCGGCCGCCCAAACGGCTGGAGACCCTGGAGGACCGGATGCGCACCCGGTTCGAGTGGGGCCTCATCACCGACATCCAGCCGCCCGAGCTGGAGACTCGCATCGCGATCCTGCGGAAGAAGGCCGCCCAGGACCGCCTCGCCGTACCCGGCGACGTCCTGGAGTTCATCGCCGAGCGCATCGAGCGCAACATCCGCGAGCTCGAGGGGGCGCTGATCCGGGTCACGGCGTTCGCGTCGCTGAACCGTCAGCCGGTCGACAGCCAGCTCGCCGAGATCGTGCTGCGCGACCTCATCCTCGACTCGGCCGCCTCCGAGATCACCGCGCCGACGATCATGGCGGTCACCGCCGACTTTTTCAGCCTCACGATGGACGAGCTGTGCGGGCCGGGCAAGACGAGGGCGCTCGCGCAGGCCCGGCACATCGCGATGTACCTCTGCCGTGAGCTCACCGACCTCTCGCTGCCACGGATCGGACAGACCTTCGGCGGCCGCGACCACACCACGGTGATACACGCGAACAAGAAGATCCGCAATGAGATCTCCTTGCGCCGCAAGACCTTCGAGCAGGTGCAGGAGCTGACGGCGCGGGTCAAGCAGCGCGCTCGGCACTGACCGAACCGGCGCGCGGCCGAACACACCCGCCACGCCGACCCGTTCCGGTGATTCTGCTGCCGGGTGGCGTGTCGGTGAGCCGCAGACTGCTCGTCCTGCGCTACCCAACGACCGCTTCCACCCAGGCACTGTCGCGAACCTCGGCTCCCCGTCAACAGTCACGGTGCGTCAGGAGCCGGGTCACCTGCGAGAACTCTGTGAGTTTCGCTCCCCGCTGCGACGCCCTCCATCCGCGCTTTCGGTCGCACTACGTAGACCCACAACCACGATTCACCCACATCTGGGGACAACCCTGTGGATGACTGGCCGCCGGCGCGGGATCGTCCCCAGCGGGCCGTGGACAGTCCGCTGCCAGCGGGGGACAGCGACGGGACGCCCGGGGACGAAGCTCGGTCATCCACCGACCCGCAGATTCCTCCCCCGGACTTCCCGTCGCGCGCTCACAGCCCGCCACGCCGCCTGAGCTGCCCGGACCTGCTCCATCCACAGTGTGCACAGGCCCTACTGCTACTGCTGTTCTCTCTGGCTCTAGGACCTGAAAGACACGCAACCCGGTGCAAGGATCGGCACACCGGGGCGGCTCGTTACCCGGCCCTCGACCGCCCCGGGCCGGCGTGACGCCCCGGTTCGCGAACCTCTACGGTGAGCCAGCCGACCTGGTCCGCACCGGGCGTGCAGCGCCCGGCCCGTGCGGCCGGACACTGCACCTGCTCAGCTCCGCCATCCGGTCGCTACCAGTGACCGCCGGTGAAAGGTCCAGTCATGAAGTTCCGGGTCGAACGTGACGTCCTCGCCGACGCTGCCGCGTGGGTGGCCCGCAGCCTGCCCACGCGACCACCGGTGCCCGTTCTCGGTGGTGTGCTCATCCAGGCCGGCGGCGAACCCGGCGCCGAGACCCTCACCGTCTCAGGTTTCGACTACGAGACCTCCGCGCACGTTGAGCTCGACGCCACGGTCGGGGATCCCGGCCGGGTCCTGGTGTCCGGCCGGTTGCTCGCCGACATCACCCGCGCGCTGCCGTCCAGACCCGTCGACCTCGTCGTCGACGGGTCCCGCGCCACGATCAACTGTGGGAACAGCCGGTTCACGCTGCCGACGATGCCGGTCGAGGACTACCCGGAGCTGCCCGCGATGCCGCAGCAGGCCGGCACCGTCGCGGCCGGTGAGCTCGCGGCCGCCGTGTCACAGGTCGCGGTCGCGGCGGGGCGGGACGACACGCTGCCGATGCTCACCGGCGTCCGGGTGGAGATCGACGGGCCGCGGCTCACCCTGGCGGCCACCGACCGGTTCCGGCTCGCGGTCCGCGAGCTCGACTGGGAACCGGAGGACACCGAGCAGTCCAGCGCGGTGCTGATTCCGGCCCGCACCCTCGCCGAGGTCGCGAAGACGCTCGGTGGGTCGGGCACCGTCGAGATCGCGCTCGCTGCGGGCGAGGGCATGCTCGGCATGACCGGCGGCGGTCGCCGGGCCACCACCCGGCTGCTCGACGCCGAGTTCCCACGGTTCCGCCAGCTCATCCCGGCCGAACACACGACGGCCGCGGAGCTCGACGTCGCCACCCTCGTCGAGGCGCTCAAGCGGGTGTCGTTGGTCGCCGATCGGGTCGCGCAGATCCGGCTGGACTTCGGTGTCGACGGGCTGCGACTCACCGCGGGCGGCGACGACGTCGGCAGCGCCGAGGAGGAGCTGCCCTGTACCCTGGACGGCGCCCCGCTGGTCCTCGCGTTCAACCCCGGTTACCTGCTCGACGCGCTCGGCGCGTTGCACACCGAACGGGCCCGACTCACGTTCACCACCCCGAACCGGCCCGCGCTGGTCCGGCCCGTGTCGCAACCTTCAGCGGGAGAAGGCGGTGCCGATCTGGACGGTCCCGCGCCCGCCGGTTCGCCGACCCCGCTCGCGGGGTACCTGCATCTGCTGATGCCGGTGCGTCTCCCGGGCTGAGCGGCGGCCCTGCGACGCAACACCCTCTCGTCCCTCAAGGAGCGCGTCGTGCAACTCGGACTGATCGGCCTCGGCCGGATGGGCGCCAACATGCGTGACCGGCTGCGCGGCGCCGGTCACGAGGTCGTGGGCTACGATCCTCGTCCGGAGGCCAGCGACGTCGGGTCGCTCGGGGAGCTGACGAGTGCGCTGGCCGCGCCGCGGGTCGTCTGGGTGATGGTGCCCTCCGGTGAGCCGACCCGCGCCACCGTCCGCACCCTGGCCGACACCCTCGAACCCGGTGACCTGGTGATCGACGGTGGCAACTCCCGGTACACCGACGACAAGCCCCACGCCGAGCTGCTCGACGAGCGGGACATCGGCTACCTCGACTGCGGCGTGTCCGGCGGCATCTGGGGCAAGGACAACGGCTACGGGCTGATGGCGGGCGGCGCGCCCGAGCACATCGCGCGCGCGATGCCGATCTTCGACGCGCTGCGTCCGGAGGGCCCCCGCGCCGAGGGCTTCGCGCACGCCGGCCCGGTCGGCGCCGGCCACTTCGCCAAGATGGTGCACAACGGCATCGAGTACGGCCTGATGCAGTCCTACGCCGAGGGCTTCGAGCTGCTCTCGGCCACCGAGCTGGTCACCGACGTGCCGGCGGTGCTGCAGGCGTGGTCACGGGGCACCGTCGTCCGCTCCTGGCTGCTCGACCTGCTGGTCGTCGCGCTGCGCGAGGACCCGAAGCTCACCGCACTGGAAGGCTACGTCGACGACTCCGGCGAGGGCCGCTGGACGCTCGAGGAGGCGATCATCCACGCCGTCCCGTTGCCGGTGATCTCGGCGGCGTTGTTCGCCCGGTTCGCCTCCCGCCAGGACGGGTCCCCCGCGATGAAAGCCGTCGCCGCGCTGCGCCAGCAGTTCGGCGGGCACGCGGTCAGACACGCCGGACCCGCGGACACCCCGGGCGACAAAGCCGGTCCGAGCTCGGGCACCGGCTCCACCCAGGACTGACTCGCGCGTGCACCTGCGTCGCCTTGCGGTCGCGGACTTCCGGTCCTGGGAGCACGTCGAGCTCGACCTCGAGCCCGGGGTCACCGTGCTGGTCGGCTCGAACGGCGCGGGCAAGACGAACCTCGTGGAGGCGATCGGCTACCTGGCCACCCTCGCCTCGCACCGGGTTGCCACCGACGCGCCGCTGATCCGACGCGGTGCCGATCGGGCGATCGTCCGCGGCCTGGTGGTCCATCAGGGCCGGGAGCTGGGCGTCGAGCTGGAGATCACCGCGGGGAAGGCCAACCGGGCCCGGGTCAACCGGGCGCCGGTGAGCCGTCCACGCGATGTGCTCGGGATCCTGCGCACCGTGTCGTTCGCGCCCGAGGACCTCGCCCTCGTGCGCGGGGACCCGGGTGAGCGCCGCCGGTTCCTCGACGACCTGCTCGTCGCCCGCCACCCCCGGTTCGCCGCGGTCCGCGCCGACTACGAGCGGGTCCTACGGCAGCGCTCGGCGCTGCTCAAGACCGCCCGTGCCGGCGGTGACCTGCGGACCCTCGACGTCTGGGACGGCCACCTGGCCCGGCACGGAGCGGAGCTGCTGGCCGGGCGGCTCGACCTGGTCGCGCGGGTGGCGCCGTTGGCCAGGGAGGCGTTCGCCGAGGTGGCGCCCACGTCGGACCCGGTGGCGGTGACGTACCGGTCGAGCCTGGCGGGTGAGCCGGCCGGGTCCGACGACGGACCCGACGACGGACCCGACGACGGACCAGCGGCCCGACCAGCTGCGATCCCGCTGCTGGAGACGCGGCTGCTCGAGGCGCTGGGCCGGACACGGCGCCAGGAGGTCGAGCGCGGGGTGTGTCTGGTCGGCCCGCACCGTGACGACCTCGACCTGCGTCTCGGTGACGGGCCGGCCAAGGGCTACGCGAGCCACGGTGAGTCGTGGGCGCTGGCGTTGGCGTTGCGGCTGGCCTGCTACCGGCTGCTGCAGGCCGACGACATCGAGCCGGTGTTGATCCTCGACGACGTGTTCGCCGAGCTCGACGTGCGGCGCCGCCGGGCGCTGGCCGAGGTGGCCACCCGGGCCGAGCAGGTGATCGTCACCGCGGCGGTGGAAGCGGACGTCCCGGCCGAGCTCGCGGGAGTCCGGTACACCGTGGGCGGTGGCACCGTGGCCAGGGCGGGGCCAGTCCGGGTCCGCGCACCGGACCCGGACGTCTCTTGACCGGACACCCCGGCAGTGCCGGACCCGAGAGCAAGATCGGACTCACCTGGGGACAATACTGTGGATACTGTGGATACTGTGGACAACCCCGGCCGGCCTGGTGACGAACGCCGGAACATCCGTGCCGAGATGCCGTTCGACGGCACTCCTGCCCCACTCGACGCCGCCGGCGCACCGCCGAACGGTTCGAATGTCGATGGTGTTGTCCCCGTCCCTGGGGAGAATCCCACCGTGGGGAGCAGCGGCGCCGGGAGCACCCGCCACGGACCGGACCTCGCTCGGGAGGCGCTGCGGGCCGCCAGGGAGGCCGCTGCGCAACGCGCCGCGGAACGTCGGACCGCCGGGGTCCGCACGCGCGCCGCCGGCAGCAGCAGCCGGCGCCGCCGCTGGTCCGGGCCCGGGCCTGACGACCGTGATCCGCAGCCGCTGGGCCGGGTGGCTTCCCGGGTCGCGATGGACCGGGGTTGGACGCCCCGGCTGACCGACGGCTCCGTGCTCGGGCGCTGGCCGCAGCTGGTCGGTGCGGAGATCGCCGACCACTGCACGCCGGTGTCGCTGCGCGACGGCGAGCTGACCGTCGCGGCCGAGTCCACGGCGTGGGCGAGCCAGTTGCGCACGTTGCAGCGTCAGCTGCTGGTCCGGCTGTCCGCCGCGGTCGGCCCTGGCGTGGTGCGCCGGATCAAGGTGGTCGGGCCCAGTGCACCGTCGTGGCGGTACGGTCCGCGACACGTACGGGGCCGCGGACCGCGCGACACCTACGGCTGAGCGCGTCCTCCCGTCGACTCGCCTTCATGGCCCGTTCAGCGCGACATGACGGCGCGGCAGGCCGCCGAAGGGCCCACGACCAGGGTGGCGACCCGTCCGGACTGTCGTTCGGCGCGCTGTGGCGATCCTGGGGGGGTGCTAGCCGCGCTTCTGTCGGACCGGACCAGTAGAATCGGAAGTGTGTTCCCGACGGGGCCCCGACCCGTTCGGTGTGGTGGCCGGTACCTCCCGCGCGCAGGCGTGACACAGGTCGGCTCTGGTGGCGAGGAGACTCACAACCCGTGGTTGCGGAGAAGAAGAACGCCTACAACGCGTCGTCGATCACCGTGCTCGAAGGCCTGGAGGCGGTCCGCAAGCGTCCAGGTATGTACATCGGGTCCACCGGTGAACGCGGCCTGCACCACCTCATCTGGGAGGTGGTGGACAACTCCGTCGACGAGGCGATGGCCGGTTGCGCCACCCGGGTCGAGGTGACCCTGCGGGACGACGGCGGTGTCCGCGTCGTCGACGACGGCCGCGGCATCCCGGTCGACATGCATCCGGTGGAGAAGCGCCCGGCCGTCGAGATGGCGCTGACCATGTTGCACGCGGGCGGCAAGTTCGACAGCGACTCCTACGCGGTGTCCGGCGGTCTGCACGGGGTCGGGGTGTCGGTGGTGAACGCGCTGTCCACGGCGCTCGACGTCGAGATCTCCCGCGAGGGGAAGGTCTGGCGCCAGCACTACGCGCGCTCGGTGCCGGGGCCGTTGCGCAAGGGCGAGGACACCAGGAGGACCGGGACCACCCTCACCTACTGGGCCGACCCGGACATCTTCGAGACCCTCACCTACAACATCGAGACGATCCGGCGCCGGCTGCAGGAGATGGCCTTCCTCAACAAGGGCCTCACCATCGTGCTGTGCGACGAGCGCAACGGCGACAGCGCCGGGTCCGAAGAGCCCGATGCCGAGGGTTACGTGGCGAAGGTCAAGGAGTACACGTTCTGCTATCCCGGCGGTCTCGAGGACTTCGTCGCCCATCTGAACAAGAGCAAAGACCCGATCCACCGCAAGCTCGTGTCGTTCACCGGCGAGGGCACCGGCCACCAGGTCGAGGTCGCGATGCAGTGGAACTCGGGCTACACCGAGTCGGTCTACACGTTCGCGAACACGATCAACACCCACGAGGGCGGCACCCACGAGGAGGGCTTTCGGGCGGCGCTGACCACCACGGTCAACCGGTACGCCCGGGAGAAGAAACTGCTCAAGGAGAAGGACCCGGCGCTGTCGGGCGAGGACATCCGGGAGGGCCTCGCGGCGATCGTGTCGGTGAAGGTGAAGGAGCCGCAGTTCGAGGGCCAGACCAAGACCAAGTTGGGCAACACCGAGGTCAAGTCGTTCGTGCAGCGGGTCAGCAACGAGTGGCTGGCCGACTGGTTCGAGCGCAACCCCGCCGACGCCAAGACGATCCTGAACAAGGCCGTCCAGTCGGCGCAGGCACGGATGGCGGCGCGCAAGGCCCGTGAGCTGGTCCGGCGGAAGAGCGCGGGCGACATCGGCGGCCTGCCGGGCAAGCTGGCGGACTGCCGTTCCACCGACCCGAGCCGCTCCGAGGTCTACATCGTGGAGGGCGACTCGGCGGGCGGTTCGGCCAAGTCGGGCCGCGACTCGATGTTCCAGGCGATCCTGCCGATCCGTGGCAAGATCATCAATGTCGAGAAGGCGCGGATCGACCGCGTCCTGAAGAACACCGAGGTCCAGGCGATCATCACCGCGCTGGGCACCGGTATCCACGACGAGTTCGACCTGTCCAAGCTGCGCTATCACAAGATCGTGCTGATGGCCGATGCCGACGTCGACGGCCAGCACATCCGCACGCTGCTGCTCACCCTGCTGTTCCGTTTCATGCGCCCGCTGGTCGAGAGGGGAAATGTGTTCCTCGCGCAGCCACCGCTCTACAAGATCAAGTGGGGCGGCCGGGGTGCCGAGCCGGAGTTCGCCTACTCCGACCGCGAGCGCGACGGGCTGATCGAGGCCGGCCGGGCGGTGGGCCGGAAGCTGCCCAAGGAAGAGGCGGTACAGCGCTACAAGGGCCTGGGCGAGATGAACGCCAAGGAGCTGTGGGAGACCACGATGGACCCGGCCAACCGGGTCCTGCTGCAGGTCACCCTGGATGACGCGGCGACGGCCGACGAACTGTTCTCCGTGCTGATGGGTGAGGACGTGGAGTCGCGCCGCTCGTTCATCACCCGCAATGCCAAGGATGTGCGCTTCCTGGACGTCTGATCCGGTCCCGCCCCAGCCGCACGAGCAGAAGAAGGATGACGTGACGGACACCCTGGATCCCACCCTGCCGCCGTTGGGCGGTGGTGACCGGATCGAACCGGTCGACATCCAGCAGGAGATGCAGCGCTCCTACATCGACTACGCGATGAGCGTGATCGTGGGGCGGGCACTGCCACTGGTCGAGGACGGGCTCAAGCCGGTGCACCGGCGGGTGCTGTACTCGATGGGGGAGAACAACTTCCGGCCGGACCGCAGCTACGTGAAGTGCGCCCGGGTGGTCGGCGAGGTGATGGGGAACTACCACCCGCACGGCGACTCGTCGATCTACGATGCGCTCGTCCGGCTCGCGCAGCCCTGGTCGATGCGCTACCCGTTGATCGACGGGCAGGGCAACTTCGGCTCCCGGGGCAACGATCCGGCTGCCGCCATGAGGTACTGCGTGACCGGCGACACGCTGGTAGCTACGCCCGACGGGACCGTCCCGATCGCCGACCTCGCCCCGGGTATCCGGCCGGACTGCACGCAGCCGGCCGATCTCAAGGTGCTCGGCCTGCACGGCACGCCGGTCCGGGTCACCGCGGTACACCACTCCGGCACGCACCCAGTCGTCACGGTGCGTGCCGGGGCCCGGCAACTGCGCTGTACCCGGAACCATCCGCTGCTGGCCCGCGCGCTCGTCGGGGGCGTGTCGCGCCTGCTCTGGAAGTTGGCCGAGGAGCTGGTTCCCGGAGACATGATCGCCACTGTGGAAGCCTCCGCCGCGGATATCGCGGTTCCGGGCTCCGAGCCGGTGATCTCCGGTCCGGTCGACCCCGCTCGCGAGGTGCCTAGCGGTCCCCCGGTCGAGTTCTTCGGGTGGACAACGGTCGTCTCCGTCACGCCGTCGGGCGCCGAGCCCGTCTACAGCCTGCGGGTCGACACTCCCGATCACGCCTTCGTCACCGACGGCTTTGTCAGCCACAACACCGAGTGCCGGCTGTCCCCGCTCGCCATGGCGATGCTGCAGGACATCGAGGAAGAGACCGTCGACTTCCTCGACAACTACGACGGCAAGACCACCGAACCGGTCGTCCTGCCGTCGCGGGTGCCGAACCTGTTGATCAACGGCAGC
>JBBSGM010000006.1:0-61252 GCA_038254065.1 Mycobacteriales bacterium
CGGTCGAGGGGGTGCGGTGATGTGGGCCGTCACCGGGTGGGCCGCCGCGACCTGGCTCAAATGCACCGCCCTGCTCGGCGCCGCCGTCGGGGTCGCCTGGCTCGTGTGCGGCCCTGGCTCCGGCTGGTTCTGGGCCGTGCTCGCCGCCGCGGCCGCCCTCGAGGTCTACACCGTGCGTCAACTGGGTCGCGAATGGTGCTGGGAGGCCCGCTCCTCGTGGTGGTCCCCGTGACCGGACGGGCCAGACGCGGCAGGCACACCGAGCAGCTCCCGCTGTTCGGTGAGCACACCCCGCCACCCCCACCCCCAGAGGTGCGGGCGCGGATCGCTGATGACGACCTCGTCGAGTCCGTGGGCCGCACCGCCATCGGACCCGGCTACGTGGTCCTCGGGGCCTCCGAGCGGGTCTACCGGCGTGAGGCCGACGAGATCTATGCCGTGGTTCGGGTGCCGCGTTATGAGCACGACACCGTGCACCAGCTCGTCACCGACGGCGTCCTCAAGATCGGGCACTCGATCACCGTCACCATCACCGACCGCGGCCGCCAATACCGTGCGTCGCTGGTGGTCATGCCCAACCACACCCGCCCGATCTTCGACAAATGGTGCCGCGGCCGCCGCCACCACCGCCCCACCACGCCCTCCTGATCCCCCCGCACAGCAGCGGGTGACCCGCCCCTGGCCGTGATCCGGGCGGGCCACCCGCACCCAACCTCCCCCCTCATCAGGAAACGAGCCACTGATGACCGTTGTCCTGTACACCCCCGACACCGTGCCCGACCTGCTCAGCGCCCGCCTGCGCTGCCCCGACTACCGCCAGTGGCGCGCCCAGGTGCAAGCCACTGGGGGATGCGCCCAGCCCGTGCGCCTGTCCGGGTACTGCCACCTCGTGGACCGTGACGGTGCGGTCCTGACCGAGCGGTCCGGGGAGATCCTCGTCCCGTGCGGCAACCGGCGCGCCACCGTCTGCCCGGGCTGCTCAGACCGCTACTGCGCGGATGCGTTCCACCTCATCCGCGCCGGACTGTCCGGGGGCCACAAAGACATCCCCACCACGGTCACGGCCAAGCCCCGCGCGTTCCTCACCCTCACCGCGCCCTCCTTCGGGCCGGTACACACCCGCCGCCTCACCGGGCGCGGCCGGGTCCGCCCGTGCGGCTGCGGCGCCCATCACCACCCTGGCGACCCGCGGATCGGCTCCCCGCTGGACCCAGACACCTACGACTACGTCGGGTCAGTGCTCTGGCAGGCCCACGCCGGACAGCTGTGGGGCCGCTTCACCACCGCGCTGCGCCGCGCCCTCGCCGCCCGCCTCGATGTGCCGGAGCGCTGCTTTGGGCGGGTGGCCCGGCTGTCATTCTCCAAGGTCGCCGAATACCAAATCCGCGGCCTGGTGCACTTCCACGCCGTGATCCGCATCGACGGCCCGGACGGACCCGCCGACCCCACACCGAAGGCAGTCACCACCGAGCTGCTCCGTGACGCGATCATCGACGCCGCCCGCATCGCGGTGCTCACCATCACCGGCCCCGACGGCGCGCCACTGGTGCTGCGGTGGGGCGCCCAGCTCGACATCCGCCGCATCAGCGCGGCCGGAACCCGCGAGCTCGAAGACCCCGACGCCGGGCAGATCAGCGACGCCGCGCTGGCCGGCTACATCGCGAAGTACTCCACCAAAGGCACCGGCAAATCCGAGGGACCCGACCGCCCGATCCGCGACCTCGCCCACGTCGAGCACCTCGACCTCACCCCCCACCACCGCCGCATCATCGACACCGTCTGGACCCTGGGCGGGCTGGCCCAGTACGCGGAGCTGAACCTGCGCAAGTGGGCGCACATGCTCGGATTCCGCGGGCACTTCCTCACCAAATCCAAGCTCTACTCCACCACCTTCGGCGCCATCCGCGGCGAGCGGCGCACCTGGCGCCTGAGCGAGACCCTCGCGCAGCTCGGACGCGACACCGACGACCCGAACACCACCGCCGCCGGGCTCGACTCGGTGACCGTCATCAACGACTGGCGCCTGATCGGCATCGGACACCGCAACCACGCCGAACGAGAGCTCGCCCTGGCCATCGCAGAACGCAACCAGCAGCACCACCAGCACCGACGCACGACCCACCGAGAGGAGATCGCGGCGTGAAAGTAGGCAGTGATCGACCAACATCACCCGCACGGCCGTGCGGACCCTCGACAGGAAGGACGCAGGACGTGTCATCTAATAATCGGCTGTGGACGGTCCAGGACCTCTCCGACTACCTCGGCGTTCCCGTCATGACCATCTACCACTGGCGCCAGAGCAACTACGGGCCGAAGGGCACGCGGGTGGGCCGCTACTTGCGTTACCGCTCCGAGGACGTGCGGGCCTGGTTCGATGCGCAGAGCCAGAAGGCCGGCTGAGGAGGCCACGATGGCGCGTCCACCACTGCCGATTGGTACCTACGGGAGCATCGGCACGCAGAAGCTCGGCGGCGGAGCCGGCTTCCGTGCGCTCACACGGTTTCGGGACCACGACGGTGTCACCCGGAAAGTTGAGCGCAACGGGCCGACCGCGGCGGCTGCCAAGAACCGGCTCCGCGAACACCTGCGGGACCGGGCTCAACAGGGCCCCTCTACCGGGTTGAACGGCGACTCCCGGTTCCGGGTCGCTGCCGAGCAATGGATCGCGTCGGTCGACCAGCTCACCGGGCAGGGGCTACGCTCGCCGAACACGGCACAGATCTACCGGCTGAACCTCACCACGCATGTCCTACCGGCCATCGGGGAGCTGCGGCTTCGAGAGGTGACCGTCCCACGGTTGGACCTGTTCGTACAGAGCGTGCAGGTACACCGCGGCGCGGCCACGGCGAGGCTCGCGCGGACCGTCGTCTCCGGCGTGCTCGGCCTCGCGGCTCGGCACGGTGCCATCACGACCAACCCCGTCCGGGACATCGGACGGATCGCCGGCCCACGAAAACGCCCGCCACGCGCGCTGACGCCCGACGAGCGAAACGAGTGGATCACACGGCTGCACGCCAACCCGGATGCATTTCGCAAGGAGCTTCCGGACCTGTGTGAGTGGATGCTCGCCACCGGCGTGCGGATCGGGGAGGCACTGGCGGTCAGCTGGGACGAGGTCGACGTCGCGGCCGGTGTGGTGGACATCGACTACACGCTAATACGGATCAAGGGCGTCGGGCTGATCCGCAAGAGCACCAAGAGCCGAGCCGGCGAGCGCACGCTACGCCTCCCGTCGTTCGCGCTCGGGATGCTGCGGCGGCGCAAGCTCGCCTCGGGTGGACGTGGGCCGGTGTTCCCGGACTCGGTCGGCGGCTGGCGGGACCCGTCGAACACGAGCCGAGACCTGCGCACCGCCCGCGGGTCGGAGGAGTTCGCCTGGGTCACCAGCCACGTGTTCCGCAAGACCGCGGCGACGGAGATGGACAGGGCGGGCCTGTCCGCGCGGCAGATCGCTGACCAGCTCGGGCATGCGAAGGTGTCGATGACCCAGGACCGCTACCTCGGCCGGCGGGCCGTCGGGCGCGAGGCGGCGGAGGCATTGGACCGGGCGCACCGCACCGCGAACAAGGAAGGCGACGAGGACGTTTCCGCCGGGTAAGCGCCGGGCGATCATGGGACTGGTCAGGCCACAACGCGCTGACCTGGGGCTTTGCTCCTCCGACTGGACTCGAACCAGTAACCCTGCGATTAACAGTCGCATGCTCTGCCAATTGAGCTACGGAGGACCGCCCGGCTGCGCGCAGACGTTCCGCTCGCACGCAGGAGGAACCATATCGCACCGCCGGCGGCGCCCTCGCACCCCTGGGCTACCCGGGGTCGGTGTGGGCCAGACGGGTGAGGCAGGATGGGCCGACCACGGACGTCTGCGGAGGCGAGATGTTGAAGATCCTGTTGGGTATAGCCGTCGGCTACGTGTTGGGCGCGCGCGCCGGCAACGAGCGCTACGAGCAGCTCCTGCGGACCTACCACCGCATCGCCGACCACCCGGCCGTCCAGGGGGCCGCCGGGGTGGCCCGAGCGCGGGTGGAGGAGGTCGGCCGGGGGCGTCCGGAACGCTGAGCCGAGCACGCAACGTGCCGGGTCGCCGCAGTGTCGAGACGCGCTCCGGGTCCGTCGCGCCGACCTCACCGCGTGCACGCGACGGCGAAGATCCGGCGGAACGGGAACCAGGTCGTTCCGTCCGGGCTCACCGGATAGGCCGCCCGCAGCCGCGGTGCCAGCTCGGCGCGGAACGCCTCCCACCCGGCGTCGTCGAGCGCATCGCGGACGGGGCGCAGCGCGGTCCCGGTGATCCAGCTCAGGACGGGGTCGACGCCGGTGAGCCGCTGCAGGTAGGTCGTCTCCCAGACGTCGACGTCCGCGCCCGCGGCGGCGAGCAGTTCCGCATACCCGGCCGGTTCGGCCACCGCACCGGCGCCGCGCAGCACCACGCTCCCCCGCCAGCGCGGCTCGTCGGCCAGCTCGCGGACCAGTGCGTGTGACGGTGCGTCGAAGTTGCCGGGCACCTGCATCGCGAACCAGGCGCCCGCGGGCAGCGCGGCGACCCACCGGGGCAGCAACGCGGGGTGCGCGGGCACCCACTGCAGCACGGCATTGGTGACGACGACGTCCGTGTCGGGGCCCGGAGCCCAGTCGACGACGTCGCGCTGCTGCGCGTCGATCCCCCGGTCCCGGGCCGCGGCGACCATCTCCGCCGAGGAGTCCAGCGCCTCGACGACCGCGCCGGGCCAGCGCTGCCCCAGCACCCCGGTGAGGTGTCCCGGACCGCACCCGAGGTCGACGACGTGGCGCGGTGACGTCGCGCCGACCCGCGCGAGCAGGTCGAAGAAGGGGCGCGAGCGGTGGTCGTCGAAGGTGAGGTAGAGCCCCGGGTCCCAGGTGGTCACCCCGACTCCTCGGGGCTCAGCCTGGCCGCCACCTCGGCGGCGACCTGGCGAACCGCGGCGTCGTCGGTGCCGGGGTCGGGCCGGACCTGCAGCACGGTGCCGTCCCGGCCGGGCACCTTGCGCTGCAGGAACCACGCCCCGCCCCCTGGCAGGTCACGGTGGTGCCGGGACCGGATCGAGTCGGTGACCCGCTCGTGCACGACCACGGGAACCCGGCCCGGTTCGGCGAGCCGCAGCCGACGCGGCGGCCGGTCGGCGAGCAGCACGGCACCGCCCGCGTCGCCCGCCTCCACGGCCTCGACGAGCACGATCGCGCCGTCGTCCCACCTCGCCTTGCTGACCAGGTGCCAGCCGACCCGGCGCGGGGCGTCGCCGGGCAGCCAGATTCCCCAGGACGTGACGACGACGTGCCCACCGCCGGCCACCGCGGCCGTCGCGAGCACCCGCTCGTCGGCCTCCAGCGCGGCACCGAAACCGGGCGGCAGCTCGTCGCGCCCGGCGAGCCGGGCCAGCGCCCGGGACACCACGTTCACAGCACCGCCCCCATCGCCCGGTCCCGCAACGCGATCCGGTACTGCTCGAGCGGCACGAGGTCGCCGAACAGCTGGTGGTAGGCGTCGGCCTCCGCCACCGGGTTGGTGCGCTGCAGCCGCGCCTTGAGCTCGGCCACCTGCGCCTCCACCAGCGCCAACCGCACCCCCGCGACGACGCTGGCCACGTAGCGCGCCATCTCGACGTTCTTGCGCGGCAGCTCCAGCGGCTCGACGGCCAGCTCGCTGAGCAGCCCGCGCATGTCCGGGGTGCCCTGCGCGCCGACGGCCTCCAGCCACGCCTGCCCCGACAGTCCCCCGCACACCCCGCCCGCCGCCTGCAGCGCCCGGTGCGCCGCGGCGAACGCCGGGTGGCTGAACGCCTGCTCGGGCAGCTCGTCGTAGGCGGGCCCGGCGATCGCGGGCTCCTGCAGCGCCGCCTTGAGGGCCTCCCGCTGCAGGTGCAGCCGCGGGTCGTCCTTGGGTGGTGCGGGTAGTGGCTCCCGACGACCCCGCACCCGCGCTGCGCCGTCTCCGGGCCCACCCCCACCTGCGGTCTCCCGCACCCGGCGCACCACCATCGCGATGTCGTCCCAGGAGGTCCAGCCCGCCAACCGGCGCGCATACTCGTCGCGCAGATCCTCGCGGCGGATCCGGGCGACCAGCGGCACGGTGCGCTGCAGCGCTGCCACCCGACCCTCGGCGGTGTCCAGGTCGTGGTCGCGCAGCATGGAGCGGATGGCGAACTCGAACAGCGGCTCGCGCCGGGCCACCAGGTCGCGCACGGCGGTGTCGCCCGCACCCTGCCGCAGCTCGCACGGGTCCTGCCCGTCGGGGGCGATGGAGACGAACGTCTGCGCGGCGAAGGACTGGTCGCCCTCGAACGCCTTGAGCGCGGCGGCCTGGCCGGCCGCGTCACCGTCGAAGGTGTAGATCACTTCCCCGAGATCGAAGGAGTCGTCGCCGATGAGCCGGCGGATCACGCTGACGTGCTCGGCGCCGAACGCGGTGCCACAGGAGGCGACGGCGGTGGGCACGCCCGCCAGGTGCATCGCCATCACGTCGGTGTACCCCTCGACGACGACCACCTGCCGGCGCTTGGCGATCTCGCGTTTGGCCAGGTCCAGCCCGAACAGCACGTGGGTCTTGCGGTAGACCGGGGTGTCGCTGGTGTTGAGGTACTTGGCGTCGATCTGGTCGTCGTCGAACAGCCGGCGCGCCCCGAAGCCGACGACGTCGCCGCCGAGGTCGCGGATCGGCCAGAGCAGCCTGCGATGGAACCGATCGATGGGGCCGCGGCGGCCCTCCTTGCTCAGCCCGGCCTTCGTCAGCTCCTCGAGGGAGAACCCGGCGGCGAGCAGGTGCTTGGTCACGGCGTCCCAGCCGGCCGGTGCGTACCCGCAACCGAAATGCGTCGCGGCAGCGGAGTCGAAGCCACGGCCGGTGAGGAACGCGATCGCCGGGGCCGCCTCCGGCGTGCGCAGCTGCGCGGCGTAGAACTCGGCGGCGCTTCGGTTGGCCTCGAGCAGCCGGGAGCGGGTGCCGCGGTCGCGTTGCACGGAACTGCCGCCGCCCTCGTAGGTGAGCCGTACCCCGACCCGGTCCGCGAGCCGCTCGACAGCCTCGACGAACCCGATGACCTCGATCTTCATCACGAAGTCGAGGACGCTGCCACCCTCGCCGCAACCGAAGCAGTGGAACGTGCCGTGAGTGGGCCGGACGTTCAACGACGGGGTCTTCTCGTCGTGGAACGGGCACAGCCCCTTCAGCGAGCCCGCCCCCGCTCGGCGCAGCGCCACGTACTCGCCGATCACCTCGTCGATCCGGGTGCGGTCGCGGACCTCGACGATGTCGCTGTCCCGGATCCGGCCTGCCACGGAGCTCAGTCTAGGCGCGGACCCCGACCGGATCAGCAACCCCGGACCCGGCGGGCTCGACCGGCACCCGCGGCAGCAACCGGGCGAGCCGACCGGGCAGCCACCAGTTGGCGTCGCCGAGCAGCGCCAGCACCGCGGGCACCAGCACAAGGCGCACCAGCGTGGCGTCGATCAACACCCCGGCGGCCAGCCCGAGGCCCATCACCTGGAGCGCGGGGTCGGCGCCGAACGCGAACCCGCTGAACACCACGACCATGATCGCCGCCGCTGCGGTGATCACCCGCGCGGTGACCGACAGGCCGTGCACCACGGCGCGACCGTTGTCCCCGTCCCGGTCGTAGGCCTCCCGGATCCGGGACAGCAGGAACACCTCGTAGTCCATCGACAGCCCGAAGAGCAACACGAACATGATCATTGGCACCCAGGCCTCCACCGGCCGGGTGCCGTCCAGCCCGAACAGCACACCGCCCCAGCCCCACTGGAACACCGCGACGACCACGCCGTACGCGGCACCGATCGACGCCGCGTTGACCACAATCGCCTTCAGCGCGACGAGCACGCTGCGGAACACGATCAGCAGTAGCAGGAAGCAGAGCACCAGGACGGCGCCGATGAGCAGCGGCAGCTGGGCCGCGGTGTAGTCGGCGAAGTCGACAGCGGCCGCGGTCGTCCCGGTGACGTGGACGGTGCGGCCGGCCGCCGGGAGCACGGTGTCGCGCAACCGGTGGACCAGCGCCGTGGTCCGCGCATCCTGCGGGCCCGTGGTGGGCACGACGGTGCGCACGGCGACCTGTCCGGTGGGGTCGGCGACCACCGAGGTGACGGCGGCGACGCCCGGGTCGGCGTGCAGGGCGGTGGTGAGGCCGTCGAGCGTGGCCGACGCGCTCCCGCCGGTGCCGGTATCGGCGACCAGCACCAGCGGGCCGTTCGCGCCCGGCCCGAAACCGTCGGCGACCAGGTCGTAGGCCCGGCGGGTGGTGTCGGTCCGGGGCCGGTTCCCGGCGTCGGCGAAGCCGAGCCGCAGCGCGAATACCGGCACGATCAGCACCGCCAGCACGACGAGCGAGCCGAACAGCGCGGTCCACGGCCTGCGCGTCACGCCACGGGCGAACCGGGCCCAGCCGGGCGACGCCTCGGCGGCGGCCGCGCGGCGCCGGGGCGACGACCCGGCCGCGGCCCGACGGCGACGCCGCGGCAACCGCACCCGCAGCCGGTCGATCCGCTGTCCGGTGAGGCCCAGCAGCGCGGGGAGCAGGGTGAGCGCCGCCGCGACCACCGCCGTGACCGCCAGCGCGAGGCCGACCGCGAAGCCCTGGATCGGCGCCAGCCCGAACAGCAGCAGCCCGAGCAGGGAGACCACCACGGTGCCGCCGGCGAAGCACACCGCCCGCCCCGCCGTGCCCATCGCGGCGAGCGCGGCCGCCTCCGGGTCGAGCCGCTCGGCCAAGCCCTCCCGGTAGCGGGTGACGATGAACAGCGCATAGTCGACCCCGACCCCGACCCCGATCATGATCGCTCCGTAGGACGCGAAGCTGGGCATTCCGAGGACCGTGCCGGCCAGCGCGAGCAGCGACACCCCGGTCCCGACGCCGAACAGCGCAGTACCGACCGGCAGCAGCATCGCCAGCACCGACCCGAACGCGACGAGCAGGATCAGCACCGCGGCGAGCAGCCCGAGCGCCTCGGTCGAGAAGCCGCCCTGGCCGGCGAACGCGTCGCCGCCGACCTCGATCCGCAGCGCCGCGGTGCTCGCCGCGGCCGCCGCGGTCCTGATGTCCGCCGCGGCTGCCGCCAGCTCCTGCGGCGGTCGGGCAGCGAGCGTGAGATCCACGTAGCCGACCGTGCCGTTGGCGGCGATCTGCTCGTTC
The DNA here is from genome assembly GCA_038254065.1 of Mycobacteriales bacterium. Lineage (GTDB taxonomy): Bacteria > Actinomycetota > Actinomycetes > Mycobacteriales > Pseudonocardiaceae > Pseudonocardia. Next base: position 9,162 of record JBBSGM010000006.1, read on the forward strand.
CCCGGCCCGTTCGCGCTGCTGATCCGGACCCCGGGCACCTCGGTGGTGATCTCGGCGAGCACGCCCGCCACGGTCCGCTGCGCCGCCGGTGCGCCGACGTCGTCGCCGCTGACCACGATCCGGGCCTGCTCGCCGTCGGGTGCGTCGAGGCCCACCCGGTGCAGGGCGGTGGCGGCGGCCTGGCTCGGCGAGCCGGGCAGCGCGAAGTCCGCCACCGGCGCCGGCCTGCTCAGCTGCGAGAGCGTGATCGCGCCGACGAGCACCACCGTCCAGGCCAGCAGCACCAGCCGGCGGCGCCGGTAACAGAAGCGGGCGAGACGGACCAGCACGACGACCTCCAGCGGTTGGGGACGAAAGTCCATGCTGGGGATCGACGGCGGGCGACGCGTCCGCCCACGGGCGGCACCTCGGCTGCGCCGCCGAGCGCAGGACGCCACGTTCGCGGGCGCAGCCGGCTAGCGCGCGGGACGGCCCGGGACCACCAGACCGGACTCGTAGGCCAGCACCACCAGCTGCGCCCGGTCCCGGGCGTGCAGCTTGACCATCGCCCGGGAGACGTGCGTGCGAGCCGTCGCCGGGCTGATCACCAACCGTTCGGCGATCTGGATGTTGGACAGTCCCTGGCCCGCCAACGCGACGATCTCCCGCTCCCGTTCGGTGAGGCACTCCAGCACCTGGCGGTGCCGCACACCGGACGGGTCGCTCGGCTGCGCCGCGAACGCGGTCATCAGCCGGCGGGCGACCCCCGGGGAGAGCAGTGACTCGCCCTCGGCCGCCGCGCGCACGCCGCGGATCAGCTCGGTCGGCTCGGCGTCCTTGAGCAGGAACCCGCTGGCGCCCGCGCGGACCGCGGCAAAGACGTACTCGTCCAGCTCGAAGGTCGTCAGGATGACCACCCGGACACGGTCCAGCTCCGCGTCGGCGGCGATCCGGTGGGTGGCCTCCAGGCCGTCGAGCCTCGGCATCCGGATGTCCATCAGCACGACGTCGGGGCGAGTGCGCCGCACCACGGCAAGGGCCGCCTCGCCGTCGGCGGCCTCGGCCACGACCTCGATGTCGGGCTCGGCCGCGAGCAGTGCCCGCAGGCCGACCCTGACCAACGCCTGGTCGTCGGCGAGGACCACCCGGATCGGGTTCACCGGCCGCCCGTCGAGCGGGTCGGACTTGTTGGGCTTGCCGGACTTGTCGGACCCACCGGGAGTACCGCCCACACCCGGAACGTCCCGCCCGGCTCGGCGCCCGCGGTGCAGGTTCCGCCCAGTGCGCCGGCCCGCTCCCGCATCCCGACGATGCCCCGTCCACGATGGGCGGTACCCGGACCGGCGGCCCGGTCGTTGACGACCTCGATCTCGACGGCGTCGGCCAGCCGGGCGAGACGAAGCCGGACGGAGGCGCCGGCGCCCGCGTGCCGGGCGGCGTTGGTCAGCGCCTCCTGGACGATCCGGTAGCCGGCTCGGCCGGCCGCGTCCGAGACCGGCGCGGTGTCCAGGTCGTCCCGCACCTCGATGTGCAGGCCGGCCACGCGCATGGACTCCACCAGCCCGCCGAGCTCGCCGAGGTGCGGGGCCGGGGCCAGCGGCGGGTCGGTATCGCCGGGCTCACCCTCACCACCGTCCGGGCGCAGCACCCCGAGCACGGCGCGCAGCTCGGTCAGCGCGTCCGTGCTGACCTGCCGGATGGACAACAACGCCTCCCGGGTCGGGGTGGGTTGCGCGCCGAGCAGGTGGATCGCGACGCCCGACTGGAGGCTGATGGTGGCCAGGCTGTGCGCGGTGATGTCATGCAGCTCGCGGGCGATGCGCAGCCGCTCCTCGGCGACGCGGCGCCGCGCCTCCTGCTCTCTGGTGCGCTCGGCCACCTCGGCCCGCCGGGTGACGGCGACCAGGCGTGTCCGGCGGGCCCGGACGGCAGACGCGGCGCCGGCCGCGACGACGAACCAGACCGCGACGGCGAACACCGCCGACGGCGTCGACGTCCCCGGCCAGGAGGTGGTGACCAGGGCGAACCCGGCCCCGCCGAGCACCACGGCCGGCAGCCAGAACCGCTGCTCGACGGCGCCGACCAGCAGGACCAGGGCGAGGAGCGGCGCGAGGTAGACCGGACCCGGCTCGTAACGCAGGCCGATGTAGGCGAACGTGAGCAACAGCGTCGCGGAGAAGTAGACCCGCGGCCAGCGGCTGCGGATCGCGAAGACCAGCCCGGCGCCGACCAGCAGCGCGTATCCGGCGGCGTCCACCGGACGTGCCCCGCGGCTCGGATCCTGACCCAGCTCCAGCACCGCGACGGCGACGAACAGCACGACGAGCCCGACCGCGGTCAGCGCGTCGAGCCCGGTCCGGTGCTGAGGTTCCATCCCGGCTGAACCTACGAGGCCCGCGGCTGCTCCGCCATACGTCCACCCCGGTAGGCGCGCCTACGCCCTGCGTCGTAGCGGACAGGATGGCGACATGCCGGCGCCACGACGTCCGGCTCGTCGACCCCGCCCGGGACGGCGAGCGTCTGCGCGCCTTCCTCACACAGTTCTGGCGCGCCGAGGACCCGTGCCGCGCCTTCGATGACGAGCTGGCCACAGACTGGCTCCGGGACGGCCTCGGCTCGTCGTTCGCGCGTCTCGCGGAGCCGGCGGGTGCGCTCGCCGAGGAGGACGGGGAGATCGTCGGCGTCGTGCTGCTGGAGCGCCTGCAGCGCGGCGACGACGTCGCGGCACCGCAACCGAGCTGTGCAGCTGCTCCACACCGGACCGGAGTACCGCGATTCCGGCGCTCAGCGCCGGGTCGTAACGCAGCGGGTTCGCGAAGTCGAGGTCGAGGGTGACGATCACCCGCTGCTCCGCGGCGCAGACCGCGTCATGTCGGCGCTCGCAGTGGCCAATCGCGCCCGTCCGGACTGAAGGCGACCGCGTTTGCTGGGGTGAGGGTCGCCGAACGGCTCGTGCTCGACGAGATGTTCGCGCCAATGCTGGCCCACCGGCTACCCACGGACGGCTTCGACGTCGTGGCGGTGGCCGGACACCCGACGCTGGCGGCGGCCTCGGACGAGGAGGTGATGCGGTGGGCGGTCGCCCAGGGCCGGCGGCTGGTCACCGAGAACGTCAAGGACTTCGAACCGCTGGTCCAGCTGGCCAGCGAGAGCGGCGAGCCCACTCCGCTCGTCCTTTCACCAGCAGCCGCCGGTTCCCGCGGTCCCGCCGCAACCCGGGCCCGTTGTTCGATGCACTCCGTCGCCGGCTCGGCCAGCCGACCGATCACGCCGGCCCGACTGCCTGGCTGCGCTGATCAGGAGCTGGGAGCCCCAGCAGCTCCCGCAGCCGCGCGGGCCGCAGGCCGAACGCGCCGGTGGCGGTTTCGATCTCCGGGAAGCTCGCGATCAGCCGCTCCACCTCGGCGCGACGCGTCGGGTCGCCGGCCGCCTGCCGGGGGGTGAGCTCGTCCAACGCCGGGACCTCCTCGTCGCACCACCGCCGCTCGAACCGGTCCTGGATCTCCACCACCGCGACAGGACCGATCGGCACCGGAGACGCGGCGTCCACCGGCTGGTCGTCGTCACCGCTGGTCAGCAGCGGTGGCGCCGTGCTCAACGCCGCCCACGCGAGCAACGTCTCGCCGTCGCGGCGGTCGAGCACCTCGAGCAGCTCACGTTCCCGTCCCGGCGCCACGGAAAGAACGCCACCGACGAACTGATGACCCACCCCGTCGGGAACCGCACGGGCACACACCCGGACGCCCACGGTCACCACCTGGCTGAACGCACGCTCTGTGACGTCGGTCCGGTCGCCGGTGCGCAGGTCCCGGACCGTTGCGCCGGTCCCGGGACGGACCTCGACCACCTCGTAGACGGTGCGCTCGACCAGCACCCAGGACGCGGCGAGCAGCGCCTCGTCGGCCGGCAACAGCGGCCCGCGCTCGGCGAGGAACCGCTCGAACCAGCCGCCCTCGTGCAGCACCACGTCGAGGGTCAGTGGGTTGTCCAGCGCCTCGTCGAGGTCGTCGGAGACCAGCTCGGCGAACTCCTGCACGTCCCGTTGCGCCGCGCCACCACGCCGCTCCAGGTAGGCGACGGCCTTGCGGCACAGCCAGCCCACCCGCTCCGCCAGCGGCACCTCCGCGGGCCTGCCGAGGTGGCACTGTTTGAACTTGCGTCCCGATCCACACCAGCACAGTTGGTTGCGGCCCAGCTCCGGGCTGGCGACGACCGCGAACGGCCGCACGGCGGCGACGTCCGGATCGTCGGCGGGTACGCCGATGGCCTGCCAGCGTTGCAGTGCGGCGGCGGCGTCCCCGCGGTCGGCCTCGTACCAGGCCAGCCGGTCCTCGGTGAACGACCATCTGTCGCCCTCCCGACCGGCCGCGCGCAGGTGCGACTCGGCGTCGAGCACGCGGGAGTCCCGCTCGGCGGCCACCGCGGCGACCCAGCGCGCCACGGCCGCCCGGGGTGACCGGCCGGCGGCCGTGACGAGACGATCGGCGAGCGCGACGAGCGCGGCCACCCGCTCGGGGTCGTCGTCCTCGCCCAGCAGCTCCTCGGTGACGGCACCGAGCACGTCGGGGTCCCCCAGCAGATCCAGCGCCCGGCGGAGGACCTTCGGATCGTCGGCCTGGTCGCGGAGCAGCCCGACCGCCGTCACCGCGGCACTGACCCGGTTCACCGCGCCGAGCCGGGCCAGGAGGCGCAGCCGGCGGCCGACCTGCTCGGCGGCCTCCCACACCGACGCGTCGTGGGCGAAGTCGTGGCCGCGCCGCTCCAGGCCCGCAGCGGCGGCCAGCTCGGTGAGCGGGGGTCGGGCGTGGGCGAACGTCGACCTGTCGCGGTACAACATCCCCAGCACGAGGTCCTCCGCGCTGACCGGTTGGCCGGACTGCCCGACGGCCGCGTCGTAGACCGCGCGCAGGTGCGCCACCACCTCCGGCGGGGCGACGGGCTCCGCATCGAGCACCGAGATCGTCACGTCGCCGTCCTTGCCGGCGCGCACGGCCACGAGGGCGTCGAGCGGAAGCTCGGCCAGCCAGTCCAGCGGGCCGCTCCAGGAGATCTCGCCGAGACCGTCGTCAGGGTCGTCGACGTCCAGCGGTCCGGCCGCGACCCGCGGCTCCGGGCAGCGGAGGAAGCCGGCGAGGTCGGTGTCGAGCTCGAGATAGTTCTCGGCGTGCTCGGCCGGCGACAGCCGGTGGGTGAGTGTCGCGCCCGCGGTGAGCGCGGGGACGTGCACCACCACGTCGTCGGGCAGCATCGTCACCGGCGCGCCGGGGTCATCCATCAGCGCGTCTTCGGCGTCGGCGAGCAGGTCGACGGTGTCGGGGTCGTCCGGGTCGAGGCCGAGCCGGACGGCGAGCACCCCGTCCAGCTCGTCGGCGTCGATCGCCACGTACTCGCGCACGACGTCGACGTAGGTCTGGAGCACGGCGACGGCGCCCGGCCCAGGGAGCCGGGCCAGCGCGTCGACGTAGGCCACGGGGTCGAACGGGACCTCGTCAGAAAGCACCTGCTCAACGAACGGGAACAGAGCCGCCGTGAGCTGGTCCATCACCTCGTGACGCCCCATGCCGCGGTCCAGCAGGCGCTGTGCGGTCTCCCACGTCTGCCGCGGCTCACCGTCGAGGACCTGGTTCGCGATCACGATCCGCAACGACGTCAGCGACGGACCCACGCCGCCCCCCGGCCGGTCGATGGACAGCAGCGCGGCCCGCTCGTCCTCGTCGCGCAGCTCAACACCGTCGGGGACCGCCCCGAACAGGAACCGCAGCTTCGCCTCGTCCACGCGGGCAGGGTACGACTCGGCCATCGCGGGCGAGCACCGCATGGCGCGTCGCCGGCGTCCCGCCGTGGTCGCCGGCTCCGGTGCAGCCGGGTTCGGCGGCGTAGTCGTCCGTACTTCCCGCACAGGGCGCGCCGCGCCACGTGGACGTGTACAGCCGCTGTGAGCCTGCGCTGGTGAACCGGCGTTGGGTGCCGTTCCCAGTCAGCTCTGCTGGCCCGCTGGAGCTCGCCATTCCTCTGCGGGATGTGGTGATCTTGATCATCTCCGACTGGTGGCGCCAGCCCTATTTATGTCATACCCTGTCATACATGGTGGAGCGGATGGTGTGGGACGACAAGGCCGCAGACCACATCCGTACCCGCTCGGCCCGCTACGCAGGGGCCGTCGACATCGAGCCTGGGTGGATCGTCGAGGTCGTCAACGATCCCCACCGACTCGTTGACGAGCCCGACCCGAAGTCGAGACACGCCAACGGCGTTCGCATCGTCGGCTATTCGCTGACGGCGCGGATGGTGATGACCCGTCGTGGCACTTCGCGATGCTGGCGGCGTGCTGCACGGCGCGTCCGCGTGGAAGACCCGAGGCGCTCCACTGCGCCAGTATCTGGAGGGACGATCCGATGACTGATATCACCGAGCAGGACCTGCGGGACTACCGCGAGGAGGCCGAACGCACCCAGGACGAGCCGCTGTCGGGCAAGGCGACCCGGCCTGGCTGGCAGCGCGCCAAGGTGCTGTCCGTGCGGCTCACCCCTGAGGAGTTCGATGAGCTGACCCGCTATGCCGCCGCGGTGGAGGTACCCGCCTCAGCGCTCGTACGGGGGTGGGCTCTCGACCAGCTGCGTGCTGGGTCGGAGCCGCCGGTCAGGACTGTTGAGCGGATCGCCCACGAGCTCGAGCAACTACGTCGGCAATTGGTGGCGTGAGGACGGCACGCGCGACTATGCCCCGCGCTGCGACCGCGCGGGGGACAGTGCTCACCGGCGGCGGAGCCGCGTCGTCCAGGCCACGGCCTGCTGGTCGGTGAGCATCGCGACCTGGTCGACGACGACGCGCAGCCGCTCCGCGTCGTCGGGTGCCGCGGCCCAGTCCTCGGCGCGCACCGGGTCGAGCGTGGCCGGCGCCTCGGCGAGCAGAGCCGTGGCCAGCTCGGTGAGCAGCTCACGCTGCCGGGCCTGGACCGCCAGCCGGCCGGGGTCACTCATCACGTACCGCAGCGCGACGGCCTTGAGCAGCGCCACCTCGGCCGCCGCCCACGCCGGGACGACGAGATCGGCGCCGTAGCGGCGTAGCGACCTGTCCCCGTACGCGTCCAGTGTCGCGTCCGTCGCCGCGCGCACGAACCGCCCGACGAGCTCGCTGGTCAGCCGCTTGAGCGCGACGTGCGCCGCGCCCGGCGCCGACGCCGCGTCGAACCCGCGCGCCGCATCGACCGCGGGCAGCTCGAGCAGCGCGACCGCTGCCGCATCCAGCGCCTCGGCGTCGGCGCCGAAATGTCGCGCCGCGAGCCCGGCCAGGGCCGCGCGCTCCTGGGGCGGCCCGAGCGCTGCCAGGTCGATCCGCCCGGCGAGGATCCCGTCCTCGACGTCGTGCACCGAGTAGGCGACGTCGTCGGCCCAGTCCATGACCTGCGCCTCCAGGCTGCACCTGCCCTGTGGGGCACCCACGCGCAGCCAATCGAACACCGCCCTGTCGACGGCGTAGACGCCGAACTTGCGGGTGTCGTCGCGCCTGGGCCACGGGTACTTGCAGGACGCGTCCAGGGTCGCCCTGGTGAGGTTGAGCCCACCCGCCGCCGCGCCGTGCCCGACCTTCGGCTCGAGCCGGGTGAGGATCCGCAGCGTCTGCGCGTTGCTCTCGAACCCGCCGCAGGCCGCGCCGATCTCGTCGAGTGCGCGTTCCCCGTTGTGCCCGAACGGCGGGTGCCCGATGTCGTGGGCGAGGCCCGCGGTGTCCACGACGTCGGGGTCGCAGCCCAGCTCCTCGGCGATTCCCCGGCCGATCTGCGCGACCTCGAGGGAATGCGTGAGCCGGGTCCGCGGGATGCCGGTGATCTCCGCGCCCTCCCCGGGCCCGACCACCTGGGTCTTGCCGGCCAGCCTGCGCAGCGCCGCGGAGTGCAGCACCCTGGCCCGGTCCCTGGTGAACGGGCTGCGCCGCTCGGTCCGCCGGCGCGTGCCCAGCTCGGAGTCCTTGGGCGGTTCGGGCCGCAGCCGCTCCCGGTCGTGCTCGGTGTAGGACGGGCTCATCCCAACCCGGTGGTCTCGGTCTCCGGCGACGTGCCGGTCAACCGGTAGAACAGCAACGCCCCGGTCTCCCGGAAGATGTAGCGGGCCTGGGTCGCGCGGGTCTGCACGACCGGCCCGCGGCGGGTCGGGGAGGTCCAGGCGTCGAGGCCGACGTCGCGGGCCATCGTCCTGGCCCGCAGGCAGTGCCACGGATCGCTGACGAGCAGTGCGCTGCTCCAGCCGTCGCGCGCGGCCCTGGCGGCGACGGCCTGCATGCTGCCCAGGGTGTCCGAGCCCTCGTCGACTGCGGTGATCGCCTTGCCGGGGATGCCCCGGTCGACGAGGTAGCGTCGGCCCGCTTCCGCCTCGGTGTACTCGTCGCCGGTCCGGCGACCGCCCACGGTCACGATGCGCGGGGCGAGGCCCTGCTCGTAGAGCGCCTGGGCGTGCCGCAGTCGGGCAGCGAACACCGGGCTGGGGACACCGTCGTACTGGGCCGCGCCGAGCACGACGACGGCGTCGACGCGCCGGTTGTCGTCCACCCTGGCCACCTGCCAGACCCGGAACGCGGTACCGCCGAGGATGACCAGCGCGGTCAGCACCGCGCCGACGAGCAGCCGCACCACCCAGCGCATCGGGCGGGAACGCCGCGGCCGAGCGGGGACCGGGCCGCCCGCTCGGCGCAGCGGGACAGTGGCGCTGCTGGCATCCCCGGGGCGGCGCCGGGCGCGGGCCGCAGGCGCGCTCACCCGCCGATCCGGCCGTCGGCACCGGTCAGCGGGGATCCGCCACGTCCGGAACGGGTGGCGATGACCTGGGCGACGATCGACACCGCCGTCTCGGCCGGGGTGCGGGCGCCGAGGTCGAGCCCGACCGGGCCGCGGATCGAGCCGATCTCCTGCTCGGTGAGGCCGGCCGCGCGCAACCGCTCACGCCGCACCGCCTGGGTGTGCCGGGAGCCCAGCGCGCCGAGGAAGCCGCGCCCGCGACGCACGCCGTCGATCAGCAGCGCGTCGAACGCCGGGCCGTGGTCGAGCAGCACCACGACGTCGGCGTCGGAGAGCTCGGCGACCGCGGCGCGGGCCTCGTCGAGCCCGTGGACCTGACGCGCCGCCCACCCCAGCACCGCGGCCTGCCCGAGCAGCGCATCACCGATCGCACCCGCCCCCACGACCAGCACCGACGGCACCGGCACCCACAGGTCGAGCAGCAGGTCGGTACCGGCGGCGGTGACCCGCGCGGTGCTGGTGGCACCACGACGCAGCAGCCCGCGAGCCTCGACGACGGCCGCCTCGTCGAGCGCCGGACCGCCGAGCGAGCCGTGTACGTGTTCGAGCTGCAGGCCGGCCAGCACGAGCGCCGCGGTGCCGTCGGCGGGTGAGACCAGCGCTGCCGGCACACCGTGCTCCAGCGCCGCACCCAGCACGTGGGCGAGCTCGGCGGACAGCGGGTGGCCGAGCAGGGTCGCACCGCCTGCGCAGGCCAGCCCGGCGGCGACCCCCGCCCGCTGGCTGACGTGCACGTCACACGTCTGCGGGCCCGCTGCCGCGGCGGCGGCGAGCGGAACGGCGGTGGCGTCGAGCGCGCCGAGGTAGAGCAGCCCGGCGGTGGCCCCAGCTGGGCCGGCGGCCAGCAGCTGGCCGGACTCGACGGTACCGAAGCCGTGCCGGTCGAGCACCCGGACGACCCCGACGCCACCGGTGCCCTCGGCGGCCCATCGCTGCAACGCGGCCCCCAGGGCGCGGCGGATGTCGGTGGCGGCTGGCGCGGTCGCGGTCACGTCGATCAGGGTAGCGATCCGCACCGACACCCGGCCGGTCGGCGCGACGCTCGCGGGGGCGTCGGTCCGCGGCGCGACCTGGGCGATCGCCACTACACGTGACATATGGCTCTGCGTAGGAGGACGCAACGCCGCGTCGAGACGCCGGGTCGGGTCCGGGTCGGGTCGGGTCGGGTGGTAGACACAGTCGGCGCGAACGCGGTACCGCCGGATCCGGCCGATGCGTATCGGTACGCAGAGCAATAGGACTCCCGGGGACACCCATTGATCCCGCGGTCCGCCGCGTGATCCGCGGACCGCCACCGCGCGGAACGTGCCGGCATCGACATGCTCGCCGCCGCGGGCAGTCGCGATCGAGAGCGGCAGAACGGCAGCTACAACCAGCCGCGCTGATCGGCGATCCGGACGGCCTCGGCGCGGGTGCGTGCCTCGGTCTTGCCGATCGCGGCGGAGAGATGGTTGCGCACGGTGCCCTCGGACAGATGCAGCCGGGCCGCCACGTCGGCGACGGTAGCCCCGTCGGCGGCCGCCACCAGCACGTCGCGCTCGCGCTCGGTGAGCGGGCTCGCGCCGCCGCTCAGCGACTCCGCGGCCAGGGTCGGGTCGACCACCCGCAGCCCGGCGTGCACCCGGCGCACCGCATCGGCGAGCTGCTCGGGCGGTGCGTCCTTGACGACGAACCCGACCGCCCCGGCCCGCATCGCCCGCGCCAGGTATCCCGGGCGGCCGAACGTGGTCAAGATGATCACTCGGCAGGACGGTAGCGCAGCGGTGAGCCGCTGCGCGGCGGCCAGCCCGTCGAGGCCGGGCATCTGCACGTCGAGCAGCGCGACATCGGGCCGGGTGCGGTCGGCCGCGGGCCCCACCTCGTCCCCGGAGCCGACCTGTGCGACCACCTCGATGTCGTGCTCCAGCCCCAGCATGGCGGCCAGCGCGCCGCGGACCAGCGCCTGGTCGTCGGCGAGCAGGACCCGGATCACGATGCCTGCGCAGCGACGCTCGGGCCCACCCGGGCCACCGCCCGTCCCCGAGCGGGCGGGCACTGCGCGCGCAGCCGGTAACCGCCCTGTTCGCCCGGCCCGGCGTCGAGCCATCCGCCGACCGCGGCGAGCCGCTCGGCCAGTCCGGAGAGCCCGTTGCCGGCAGGCGTGCCCGCGGACGCGCCGACACCGTCGTCGGCGATCTCGATGCCGTCGGCGGTGAGCCGGACCGTGCAGCGGCCTGCCCCGCTGTGCCGGATCGTGTTCGTGACGCCCTCGCGCAGCACGTAGGCGAACACCTGCTGGCGCTCGGCCGGGACGTCGTCGACGGCACGCGGCAGGTCGGCCTCGATGCCGGAGGCCCGCAGCGCCTCCCGCGCCCCGGCCAGCTCGGCGCCGAGCGAGGCCACCCGGTTGGCCGCGACCGTGGCGCGCACCTCGGCGAGCGCCTGGCGACCCAGCCGCTCCACGTCGGCGACCTCCTCGGCGGCTCGTGCGGGATCGCCGCGCTCGAGCAGCCGGCGCGCCAGGCCGGCCTTGACGGTGATCGTGGTGAGGCTGTGCCCGAGCACGTCGTGCAGGTCGCGCGCCATCCGTTCGCGCTCCGCGGTGACGGCCAACCGGGCCAGCTCCTCGCGGGCCTCACGGAGCTGGGAGTTCTTCTTGATCAGCCCGAACATACCGATCATCGCGAAGGTCATCGCGACCAGACCGATGATCTCGCCGTAGTCCAGCGGCCCAGTCAGCGTCTGCACCAGCACGACCCCACCGGCGCAGGCCAGCAGCGCCGCCACGGCGCCCACCCGGCGCGGCAGCAGGACCAACAGCGCCGCCAGCAGGAAGCTGATCGTGTAGAGCACACCGGTGGCATTGCCGTGATCGGTACCGAGCCCGGTGATCATCGCCACCCACAGCGCCGCCATCGCGACCAGCACACCGCTGGACAAGGACACCCGGCGCCGCCACATCGCCTGGTACAGCCCGACCGTGTAGCCGCCGCCGTAGAGCAGCACCACCGCCACGAGCAGCACCCGCACCGGCCAGCCGTGGTCCGACACCACCGCGGCGTACACCCACGGCACCAACAGCAGCGACCAGCCGCCGGTGATCAGGTACCACTTGCGTGCGGTCATCCGGGTCGGATCAGTACCGTGCTCGACGGCGACCTCGCACGCTCGGTCGCGGTGGCCGGCCGTGGCGGGCATGGTGCTCACGCTAGACCCGCAGCGCGTCGCGGTGGTACCTCAGCACCACCACCGCGCCCGCCGTAAGCAGCCAGCCGGCCAGCACCAGCACCCCCTGTGCGGGCACCGCGGCGCCGACCGCCTGGCCCCGCGCGATGTCGGCCAGCCAGTAGCTGGGCAGCAGGTGCGCGAGGGTGGCCAGGAACGGCGGCAGCAGGAACGCCGGGACGAAGAGCCCACCGAGCAGTGCGAAGACCAGCATGGTCACCGTCGACATGGCCTGCGCGGAGTCGGCGGTCGCGGCCATCCCGACCAGCAGCCCGATCGCGGCGAACGGCAGCACGCCGAGCCAGGCCGTGCCGAACACCCGCAGCCAGCTCAGCAGCGACAGGTCGACATGGGAGACCAGCCCGGCCACCGCGAACACCAGCACCAGCGCCGGCAGTGCGACGAGCATCGCGACCACGGCCTTCACCAGCAGGTACGCCCAGCCCGGCAGTGGGGTGAGCCGTAGCTGCCGGTTCCAGCCGGCCGCCCGCTCGACCGCCACCCGGCCGCCGGTGCTGATCGACGCCGAGATCGCGCCGAACGCCGCCATGCTCACCATCAGGTAGACCATCGTCGCGGTGCCGTCCGGCGCGTTCCCGGCACCGTAGAGCCCGGAGAAGATCAGGAAGTATACGACGGGGAAGCCCACGGTGAAAATCAGGAACCGGGGCGAGCGGAGGATCCGCTTCACCTCGGAGATCAGCAGCACACTCATGATCAGACCCTTTCCTCGGTTGTGCCGGCGTTACCGGTCAACGCCACGAACGCGTCCTCCAGCCCGTGCGCGGTCACCTCGATGTCGTGCGCGCCCGGGTGCGCGACGAGCAGCGCCCGCAGCGCCTCGTCGGAGTCGGTGCAGCTCAGCCGGATCCGGTCACCCTGCGCGCTCACCTGCGTGACGCCGGGCAGCCCCTGCAGCGTGTCGACGTCGGTTCCCGGCACCACGGCGCTGACCACCCGGCCCGCCGCCAGCGACCGGACCTGCGCAACGCTGCCGTCGGCCACCACCCGGCCCGCGCGCAGCAGCACCACCCGGTCGGCGAACTCCTCGGCCTCGGCGAGGTAGTGGGTGGCGAACAGCACGGTCCGGCCGCCCGCGGTGTAGGTGCGCATCGCGGCCCAGAACTCGCGTCGCGCCGTCACGTCCATCGCGACGGTGGGCTCGTCGAGGACCAGCAGCTCGGGGTCACAGACCAGCGCGGCCGCGAACCGGACCCGCTGGCGCTGCCCGCCCGAGAGCCGCCCGAACCGCTGGGTGGCGACGTCGGCGACGCCGGCCCGGCGCAGCGCCTCGGCCGGGTCCAGCGCCTTCGGGTAGAGCGCGGCCAGCAGCGCGACGAGCTCGCCCGCGGTGATGTCCTCAGGGAAGCCGCCGGACTGCAGCATGGCGCCGACCAGGCCTGCGGTCACGGCCTGGCGCGGGGACCGGCCGAACAGCCGCACCTCGCCGTCGTCGGGCATGCTCAGCCCGAGCAGGATGTCGATCGTGGTGGACTTGCCGGCCCCGTTCGGGCCGAGCAGCGCCACCACCTCGCCGGGCGCGACGGTCAGGTCGACGCCGTCGACGGCTCGCACGGGACCGTAGCGCTTGGTCAGCCCGGTGATCCGGACGGCCGCGCCGTCGTTCGTGATTTCCATACCGACGAGCGTGGCGCCGGGTGCGCCGCCGTCCCCGGAGCGGACGTCACGACTGCGGGGTGACGGATGTCAGGCGGTCAGCAGCCGGGCAACCGCGCGGCCAGCCAGCCCTCGACCTGGTCCATGCCGACCCGCTCCTGCACCATGGTGTCCCGCTCACGGATCGTCACGGCCTGGTCGGTGAGGGTGTCGAAGTCCACGGTCACGCAGAACGGAGTGCCGACCTCGTCGTGGCGGCGGTAGCGGCGCCCGATCGCGCCGGCGTCGTCGAATTCGATGTTCCAGTTCCGGCGCAGCGCCGCGGCCAGGTCGCGCGCCTTGGGTGAGAGCTCGGCGTTGCGCGACAGCGGCAGCACCGCGGCCTTCACCGGGGCGAGGCGCCGATCCAGGCGCAACACCACGCGCTTGTCCACTCCCCCCTTGGCGTTGGGCGCCTCGTCCTCGGAGTAGGCCTCGATGAGGAACGCCATCATGGAACGGCCGACCCCGGCCGCCGGCTCGATCACGTACGGCCGGTACCGGGTGTTGCCGGCCTGGTCGTAGTACGACAGGTCGACGCCGGAGTGGGTGGAGTGCGTCGTCAGGTCGAAGTCCGTGCGGTTGGCGACCCCCTCCAGCTCGCCCCACTCCTGGCCGGTGAACCCGAACCGGTACTCGATGTCGACGGTGCGCTTGGAGTAGTGGGAGAGCTTCTCCTTGGGGTGCTCGTAATGGCGCAGGTTGTCCCGCGCGATGCCCAGGTCGACGTACCAGTCGGTGCGCTCGTCGATCCAGTACTGGTGGAGCTCCTCGTCGGTGCCCGGCTCGACGAAGTACTCCATCTCCATCTGCTCGAACTCCCGGGTGCGGAAGATGAAGTTGCCCGGGGTGATCTCGTTGCGGAAGCTCTTGCCCATCTGGCCGATGCCGAACGGCGGCTTGCGGCGCGACGTCGTCTGCACGTTGAGGAAGTTGACGAAGATGCCCTGCGCGGTCTCCGGGCGCAGGAAGTGCATGCCCTCGTCGGACTCCACCGGGCCGAGGTGGGTCTTGAGCATCATGTTGAACTCGCGCGGTGCGGTGTACTGGCCGCGGTTGCCACAGTGGGGGCACGGGACCTCGGACAGGTCCTCCTCGGCAGTGTCCTTTCCTCCGGAAGACCTGCCGGTGCGCTCGGTGTACTCCTCGACGAGCTGGTCGGCGCGGAACCGCTTGTGGCAGCTCGTGCACTCCACCAGCGGGTCGGTGAACGCGTTGACGTGCCCGGACGCGACCCAGACCTGGCGGGGCAGGATCACCGACGAGTCGAGGCCCACGACATCCTCACGGCCGGTGACCATGCTGCGCCACCACTGCCGCTTGACGTTCTCCTTGAGCTCGACCCCGAGCGGCCCGTAGTCCCAGGCCGAGCGGGTTCCGCCATAGATCTCCCCGGAGGCGAAGACGAAGCCGCGGCGCTTCGCGAGCGCGACGATGGTCTCGATCTTGGCGGAACTCGGCTTGCTGGCCACGGGGACTCCTGGAAGCGGCACCTGGGGGGCCCAGCCTAGCGGCCCCTGCGCCGCGCCCCGGGTCGCCCCGGCCGCGCCGGGCCGAGCTCGCCGCCCGCGGCGCCTACCATGGTTGGGACGGTCGGCGGGAATGAGTCACCGGGAGGTGCGGCCGCCGCCCCCGGGAGAGGGGACGCCGATGTCGATCACCGCTGGCGCCGGGGCCACGCCCGTCGAGGAGCACATCCACTACGCCGGGCGCACCGCGCCCATCCCCGCCCCCGCCCGCCCGCCGGGCACCCTGGCCGCCGCGGGGGACTTGCTGCGCGCGCTCGCGGCCCCGGTCCGGATCGCGATCGTGCTGCAGCTGCAGGAGTCGCCGCGCTGCGTGCACGACCTCGTCGACGCCGTGGGGGTCACCCAGCCCTTGATCAGCCAGCACCTGCGGGTGCTCAAGTCCGCCGGCGTGGTGCACGGCGAGCGGCAGGGACGCGAGGTGGTCTACTCGCTGGTCGACGACCACCTGGCGCACATCGTCGTCGACGCGGTGGCGCACGCGGAGGAAGGCCGGTGACCGACACCGGGCCCACTTCGACCAGGGTGCCGCGGGCCACCCGGCAGCGCGCTGCGGTGTCCGCGCTGCTCGACCGGCTCGACGACTTCCGCTCGGCACAGGAGATCCACGAGGAGCTGCGCCGCCACGGTGACGGCATCGGCCTGACCACCGTCTACCGCGCACTGGCTGCACTGGCCGACGGCGGCGAGGTCGACGTGCTGCGCAGCGGCAGCGGCGAGGCCGTCTACCGGCGCTGCGAGTCGGCAGGCCACCACCACCATCTGGTGTGTCGGCGCTGCGGTGCCGCCGTGGAGATCGAGGGGCCCGCCGTCGAGACCTGGGCCCAACGGGTCGCCGACGAGCACGGGTTCACCGAGCTCAGCCACACCGTGGAGATCTTCGGTCTGTGCCGCTCCTGCGCGTCCGCCCAGCGCGGCGTCTCATAACGAGATCCGCATCCGACTCCGCCGCCGCTAGCCTCCGGCGGACATCCGAGGAGGACCCGTGAGTGAGAACGGCGCAACCCGCAGCGGTGCCGGCGAGGCGTGCAGTCCCAGCCGGGTGCGCAAGCTCGACACCCCCGAGTCCGGCGAGCTGGCCCAGCAGTCCGCCGTGTTCGAGGACCTGCAGTACGTGCTGCGTTGCTGCGAGCATCTGGTCACGGCGTTGGGCGGACCCGAGACGGGCCCGGTCCGGGTGGACACCGACCCGGCGCTCGTCGAGGCGCTGTGGACCGGGGCGCTGGTGGCCTATGTCCGCTGCTTCTCCGGGCGCACCACGGTGCTCACCGAGGACGACCTGGCGCTGCTGGAGATTGACGACGTGACCGCGTTCCACGCGCTGTGCAAACGGCTGCGCGACCACTACGCCTCGCGCCACACCAACCCGCGCGAGACGTTCACCATCGGTGCGGCACAGGCCAACGACGGCTCACTGACCGGCATCGCGGTGGTGTCCGCGACCAACCCCAGCGTCGACGAGGTCAGCGTCCGGATGCTCGGTCGCGTCGCCTACGGCCTCAGCGGGCTGCTGGACGCACGGATGCGGGAGACGCAGAACCGGGTGCTCGGCAGCGCCCGCGAGCTGAACCTCGGGCAGCTGACCGCGCTGCCGTTGGTGCACCTGGCCGAGCCGGACGCGGGGTGATCAGGCACCACCGATGTCGACGGTGAGCTCGCCACGCACCGTCGAGGCGTTGCTCACCACCAGCATGAGCAGCGTGCCCATCGCCTGCTCCGCCAGCCCGACGGCGGGGAAGGCGTAGCGGAGCGTGATGTCCCAGCCGTGGGTGCCGCGCACCGCACCGAGAGTGCCGAACAGACCCTCCCCCGCGCGGCGCCCGACCTGCGCCGCGACGTCGCGCTCCGGGGGAAGGTCCCAGGCGACCACGCAGGTCAGGTTGAGCACCGGCAGCCCCTCGGCCAGCTCGAGTCCCTGCAGCACGCAGAGCACCTCGCCGTGCCGGAAGGTGATCGCACCGTCGGGGTCGACGGTCACCTCGACGTAGCGCTCCAGCGCGCGGTGAGCGGTGTCGAGCATGCCTGCTATCGGATCGGTCACGTCACCGTGTCCTTCGTCGGTGTGTCGAGGTCCTTCGTCGGTGTGTCGTGTGCGCTCCCGAAGCGGCGGTCCCGGCGGGCATAGATCTCGATCGCCTCCCAGATGTGCCTGCGGTCGAAGTCGGGAAACAGCGTGTCCAGGAAGACCAGCTCCGCGTAGGCCGACTGCCAGAGCAGGAAGTTCGACGTCCGCTGCTCACCGGAGCTGCGCACGAACAGGTCGACGGCGGGCATGTCCGGCTCGTCGAGGTGCCGCGCGATCGTCCGCTCGTCGATCTTGTCGGGGTTGATCCGGCCGGCCGCGGCGTGGCGGGCGATCTCCCGGACCGCGTCGACGATCTCGGCCCGGCCGCCGTAGTTGACGCACATGGTCAGGTTCAGCACGTCGTTGCGCTTCGTCTTCTCCTCGGCGACCTCGAGCTCGCTGACGACACTGCGCCACAGCCGCGGCCGTCGCCCGGCCCACCGGACCCGCACTCCCATGGCGTGCATCTCGTCGACCCGGCGGCGGATCACGTCGCGGTTGAAACCCATCAGGAAGCGCACCTCGTCGGGGCTGCGCTTCCAGTTCTCGGTGGAGAACGCGTAGGCCGACAGCCACCGCACGCCGATGTCGATGCAACCGCGGGCCACGTCCATCAGCGCCGCCTCGCCGCGCCGGTGCCCGTCGATCCGCGGCAGCCCGCGCGCGTTGGCCCAGCGGCCGTTGCCATCCATCACCAGCGCGACGTGGCGCGGCACCAGCTCCGGCGGGATGTCCGGCGGTCGGGCGCCCGACGGGTGCGGGGGGGGCGGCTGGAACCGGAACACGCCCCGCACCCTACGGCCCGGCCAACTGTAGCGATTCTGGCGTCAGTGCAGCTAAAATGCAGCTCATGGGAACCGCGATCACCATCAGGAACGTCCCAGAGCACGTGCACAACGAACTGGCCGCCCGCGCGGCCCGAAGCGGCCGGTCCTTGCAGGAGTACCTGCTCCACGAGCTCGAGGAGCTCGCCGAGACCCCGGATCCCGACGACTGGATCGCCCGGGCGCGGGCGCGGGTGAAGGCGACCGGCAGCCGGGTGACGGTCGAGGACATCCTGGCTGCCAAGGACGCCGACCGGAGGTGAGTACCGGCAAG
The DNA here is from genome assembly GCA_038254065.1 of Mycobacteriales bacterium. Lineage (GTDB taxonomy): Bacteria > Actinomycetota > Actinomycetes > Mycobacteriales > Pseudonocardiaceae > Pseudonocardia. The sequence goes on from JBBSGM010000006.1 coordinate 27,481, forward strand.
ACGATCGTCGTCGACGCCTCGGCGGCCGTCGCCGTCCTGAACACGGAGCAGCCAGCGGCCGACTGGGTCGCGGACGTCCTGCGCGGCGCTACGTTGGCCGCCCCACGACTCATGCCCTTCGAGGCGGCGAACATCCTGCGGCGCCTCCAGCTCGTCGGCGTGCTCGACCGCAGTGCCGCGACGACGGCCTACCACGAGCTGCTCGAGACCGCCGTGAAGCTGTGGCCTCAGCGGCCACTGGCGTCCCGGGCGTGGGAGCTACGCGACAACACCACCTACTACGACGCCTGCTACGTCGCGCTCGCCGAAATGCTCGACGCCCCGCTGGTCACGCTCGACCGTCGGCTGGCACGCGCGTCCGGCCCACGGTGTGCGTTCCTGGTTCCGCCGCCGGAGTAGCGCTCCGTTCCACGAACGGCAACGAGCGCAGCTGTCGCTCCAGGTGCCACTGCAGGTGGGCGGCGGTGAGCCCGCTGGCGTCGCGCCGGGTGATCGAACCGGACGCGTCGGCAGCACCCCAGTCGCCGCGCAGCAGCGCGTCGAGCAGGGCGAACGTCTCCGGCGACGGGGACGCCGAACCCGGCGGGCGGCAACTCGGGCACATCGCTCCGCCGCCCGCGACGCTGAACGCACGGTGCGGGCCGGGTTCGGAGCAGCGGGCGCACTCGGTGATTGCCGGCGCCCAGCCGGCGTACGCCATCGCGCGCAGCAGGAACGCGTCGAGCACCAGCGACGCGTCCCGCTCGCGCCCGGCCAGCGCCCGGACGGCACCGACCAGCAGAAGGTACACCCGCAGGGCGGGCTCGCCCTCCTCGGCGACCAGCCGGTCCGCGGTCTCCAGCACGGCGCAGGCTGCCGTGTAGCGCGGATAGTTGCCCACCAGACCGACGCCGAACGCGTCGACGGTCTGCGCCTGGGTGACCACGTCGAGGGTGCGACCGGAGTAGCACTGCACGTCGACATGGTTGAACGGTTCCAGCCGAGCCCCCCAGCGGGACCGGGTGCGCCGCACGCCCTTGGCCACAGCCCGGATCTTGCCGTGCCGCCGGGTCAGCAGGGTGACGATCCGGTCGGCCTCGCCCAGCTTCTGCACGCGCAGCACCACACCGGTGTCGCGGTACAGGGGCACGACCCCAGCCTACGGTGAGGGACCGGGCGCGTCGTCGCGATCCGACCTCCGACACAGCGGGACGACCTGGTGCTGCTCTGGAACGCCGCGGAGACCGGCCGGCGCGCCACGATCCTCGTGGTCTGATCAGAAGCCCAGCTTGCGCAGCTGGCGGGGGTCGCGCTGCCAGTCCTTGGCCACCGTGACGTGCAGGTCCAGGTAGATCCGCATGCCGAGCAGCGCCTCGATCTGGCGCCGCGCTGCGGTGCCCACCGCGCGCAGCCGCTCCCCGCCCTTGCCGATGACAATGCCCTTCTGGCTCGGCCGCTCGACGTAGATGGTGGCGTGCACGTCCAGCATCGGCGAGTCCTTCGGCCGGTCCTCGCGCGGGATCATCTCCTGCACCATGACCGCGATGGAGTGCGGCAGCTCGTCGCGCACGCCCTCCAGCGCAGCCTCCCGGACCAGCTCGGCGACGAGCGTCTCCTCGGGCTCGTCGGTGAGCTCGCCGTCCGGATAAAGCGGCGGACCCACGGGCAGCCGGGCCACGAACAGGTCGGCCAGCAGCGCGACCTGGAACCCGGCGACGGCCGAGACCGGGACGACCTCGGCGAAGTCGAGGTCCAGCGCGGTCAGCTCGGTGAGCCGCGCCACCACCTGCTCGGGGGGCGCCAGGTCGGTCTTGGTGACGATCCCGAACACCGGGGTGCGCCCGGCGACCGACCTCATCTCGTTGACGATGAACTCGTCGCCGCGTCCGACCGGCACGTCGACCGGTACGCAGAACCCGATCACGTCGACCTCGGCCCAGGTCGCCCGGACCACGTCGTTGAGCCGGGAGCCGAGCAGCGTGCTCGGCTTGTGCAGCCCGGGGGTGTCGACGACGACGAGCTGCGCGTCGGGTCGGTGCACGATGCCCCGGATGGCGTGCCGGGTGGTCTGCGGCCTGCTCGACGTGATCGCAACCTTCGAACCGATCAGTGCGTTCGTCAGCGTCGACTTGCCCGCGTTGGGTCGGCCGACGAAGCAGGCGAAGCCGGATCGGTGGCCGTCGGGAACCTCGTGAAAACCGGTCGTCGACGTCATGCGGCGCCCAGCGGGGCGAGGCGCTCGCCGGTCAGCCGCGCGAGGATCTCCCGGCCGATCGGCAGTGCGGCCGTCGCGGCGGGCGAGGGCGCATTGAGCACATGCAGCACCGAGCCCGGGCCGGCGCCCTGGCCGACGAACAGGAAGTCGTCCACGAGGCGGCCGTCGGGCTGCACGGCCTGCGCCCGGACGCCGGCACCCCCTGGATGCAGGTCCGCCGCGCGGACGTCAGGCAACATCCGCTGGATCCGGGTCGCCATCGCCACCCGGGACAGCGAGCGGTGCACCTCACCGAGGCCGTAGCGCCAGTGCCGGCGCGCCAGCCGCAACGTGCCCGGATAGGCCAGCGTCCGCAGCAGCTCCATGGGCTGCACCGTGGCCCAGGAGTAGCCCTCCCGGGCCAGTGCCAGCACCGCGTTCGGGCCGACGTGCACCTGCCCGTCCACCCCACGGGTCGCGTGCACCCCGAGGAACGGGAACGCCGGGTCGGGCACCGGGTAGATCAGCCCCTTGACCAGCTCGTCGGCGGGCGCGCCGAGCCCGGCGTACTCGCCGCGGAACGGCAGGATCGCCACCCCCGGGTCGGCGCCCGAGGCTCTCGCCAGCTCGTCGGAACGCAGCCCGGCACACGCCACGACCTGCGCGGCCAGCAGGTCGCCGCCGTCGGTGCGCACCACGACGTCGTCGGCCCGGCGGACCAGCCGGGCCACCGTGCGCCCGGTGTGCACCGCACCGCCTTCCTTGACCACCAGCTCGCCGAGCTTCTCGGCGACCATCCGGTAGTCGCACACGCCGGTGGAGGGCACGTGGAGCGCAGCGATGCCGCGGACGTGCGGCTCGTGCCGGCGCATCCCGGCCGGGTCGAGCTCGTGGGTCTCGACGCCGTTGGCAACGCCGCGGCGGGCCAGCTCGGCCAGCCGGGGCAGCTCTACGGGCTCGGTGGCGACGACGAGCTTGCCGGTCACCTCCAGCGGCAGGTCGTGCTCGCGGCAGAACGCGACGGTCTCGGCGCAGCCGGTCACCGCCAGCCGGGCCTTGAGCCCGCCAGGGGTGTAGTACAGCCCGGAGTGGATGACGCCGGAGTTGTGGCCGGTCTGGTGCTCGGCCAGCCGCGGCTCCCGCTCGAGCACGGCGACGGAACGGCCGGTGCGGGCCACGGCGTGCGCCGTGGCGAGCCCGACGATGCCCCCGCCGACCACGACGACGTCGAAGCGCGGGGTGGGCGGCAGGCCGACGGCAGGCGCGCTCATGCCGACGCTCCGACGGGGTAGCGCTGCAGTACGGTGCCGGCCGGGTCGGCGACCAGCACGGTGGCGCCGGGCGACAGGTCCCGGACGGCGGCCAGCGACGCGACGTCGACGGTGCCGCCTGCGGTGACCACCGCGACGGCCTCCAGCCCGGGCGCGCCGCTGGACACCGCGGCCGCCACGGCGGCCTGCAGCGCCGTGAGCTGCAGCGACGGCAGCGCGACGGTGGCGGCGGCGTAGGTGCGACCGTCGGTGTCCCGGACCGCGGCGCCCTCGGCGGCGCCGGTGCGGGCCCGCGCCGACCGGGCCAGGGTCACGATCTTGCCATCCTCGGGGTCGAGGTCACTGCCGGACATCGGTTCCTTCCCGGCGGGTCACGCCCGCGCCGTCCTGGCTGCGTCGTCCTGCTCCGGGCCGTGCTGCCCTGGGCCGTCCCGCCGTGCGTCGTCCCGCCGTGGGCCGTCCTGCCCCGGGCCGTCCCGCCCGGCACCGTCCTGCCCTGGGCCGTGCCGCCGGTACTCCGCCGGGCTGACCAGGACCGAGGTGATCCGGACCCGGCCGCGCGCATCCTTGCCGCCCTCGGCAAGCAGGTGCAACCCGGCCACCTCGGTCTCGGCGCCGGGCAGTGGGACCCGGCCCAGCCGCTGGGCCAGCAGCCCACCGACCGTGTCCACGTCGGCGGCGGCCAGCGCGTCGGCCAGCTCCGCACCCTCCTCGGTGTCGATCCCGGCGCCGAAAAGCTCGCCGAAGTTCTCCACCGGTAGCCGCGCGGCGACCCGCAGCCTACGTCCGTCCAGCTCCTGGACCGCGGGCACCTCCTCGGTGTCGTACTCGTCGGTGATCTCACCGACGATCTCCTCGAGGATGTCCTCGATGGTGACGATGCCCGCGGTGCCGCCGTACTCGTCGACCACGATCGCCATGTGGCTACGGGTGCGCTGCATCTCCTTGAGCAGTTCGTCGATCCGCTTGCTGTCGGGTACGTACACCGCGGGACGCATCACCTCGACGAGCGTGCCGTCGTTCCGGTGTCCGTGCAGCGCGCCGGCCAGGTCTTTGAGGTAGGCCACTCCGATGATGTCGTCGATGTCCTCGCCGAGCACCGGCAGCCGCGAGTACCCGCTCTTCAGCGCGAGCCGCAACGCCTTCTCGACGGAGATGTCCCGCTCGGTCCAGACGACGTCGGGCCGGGGCACCATGACCTCCCGGACCGCCGTGTCACCGAGCTCGAACACCGAGTGGATCATCTGTCGCTCGTCCTCGTCGACCACCCCGCGGGTGCTGGCCATGTCCACGAGCTCGCGGAGCTCGACCTCGGAGGAGAACGGCCCCTCCCGAAAGCCGGGACCGGGGGTGATCGCGTTGCCGACCACGATGAGCAGCTTGGCCAGCGGGGACAGCAGGGTCGCGAGCGCCCGGATCGGGGCGGCCACGAGCATCCCGACCCGGTACGGGTGCTGGCGGCCCAGCGTGCGCGGCCCGACGCCGATGAGTACGTAGCTCACCACCACCATGATCACCGCGGCGAGCAACAGGCCCAGCCACGGCGGCGTGAACGCCCGCCCCAGCACCACGGCCAGCAGCACGATCGCCGCCGTCTCGGCCGCCAGTCGCAGGAGCAGCAGCAGGTTGACGTGCCGGGGCCGGTCCGCCGCCACCGCGGCCAGGGCCCTGGCGCCCGGACGCCGCATCCGCACCAGCGCGTCGATGCGGGCCCTCGACACCGAGTTCAACGCGGCGTCGGCCGCGGCGAACACCCCGGCCAGTGGGACGAGGAGTACCACAATGACGATCATCGTGACGGTGGTGCTCACGGGCTCAGTCGTCCTCGAGACCTACCGTGCCCAGCACCCGTGAGTCACTGCGCCGCCGCGCGGCCACGGCCGCCGTCCGGGCGCGCTCGCGGCGCCAGTCGGTGAGCAGCTTGTCCTGCAGGTCGAACATCTCGCGTTCGGCCTCGGGCTCACCGTGGTCGTAACCGAGCAGGTGCAGCACCCCGTGCACGGTGAGCAGGTGCAACTCGTCGGCCAACCCGTGGCCTGCCTGTCGCGCCTGGTCCTTGGCGAACGGCGGGCAGAGCACGACATCACCCAGCAGCGCAGGTCCGAGGTCGGGGGCGTCCGGGCGTCGGGTGTCCTCGGCGAGCTCGTCCATCGGGAAGGCCATCACGTCGGTGGGCCCCGGCTCGTCCATCCAGCGCTCGTGCAGCTCGGTCATCGCCTCGGTGCTGACCGCGGTGATCGCGAGCTCGACGGCCGGGCTGACTCCCATCACGTCGAGCGCGTAGCGGGCCACGGACACGATCAACGACTCGTCGACGGCGACGCCGGACTCGTTCGCGACCTCGATGCTCACCCTGGGTTCCCCTGAACTGCCGCCGGACGCTGGGCAGCATCGAGGGTAGCCGGGATCAACGCCGCCGCGCCCGCCGCGCCTGCTGCGGCCCGGTGCGCGGGGCACTGGTCAGCCCGCCGCGCTCACTGCTCGCGTCGAACCGGGCGTAGGCATCGACGATGTCGGACACCAGCCGGTGCCGGACGACGTCGCTGCTGGTCAGCAGGGAGAAGTGCACGTCGTCGAGGTCGTCGAGGATGTCCCGGACCACCTGCAGACCGGACCGGGTGCTCCCACCGGGCAGGTCGATCTGCGTGACGTCACCGGTCACGACGATCTTCGAGCCGAAGCCGAGCCGGGTGAGGAACATCTTCATCTGCTCGGGCGTGGTGTTCTGCGCCTCGTCGAGGATGATGAACGCGTCATTGAGCGTGCGGCCGCGCATGTAGGCCAGCGGCGCGACCTCGATCGTCCCGGCCGCCATCAGCTTGGGGATGGACTCCGGGTCGATCATGTCGTGCAGCGCGTCGTAGAGCGGGCGCAGGTACGGGTCGATCTTCTCGAACAACGTGCCGGGCAGGTAGCCCAACCGCTCCCCCGCCTCCACGGCGGGCCGGGTCAGGATGATCCGGTTGACCGTCTTGGTCTGCAGCGCCTGCACGGCCTTGGCCATCGCCAGGTAGGTCTTGCCGGTGCCGGCCGGGCCGATGCCGAAGACGATCGTGTTCGAGTCGATGGCGTCGACATAGCGCTTCTGGTTGAGCGTCTTGGGTCGGATGGTCTTGCCACGCCGGGACAGGATGTCCAGACTCAGCACCTCGGCAGGCGACTCGCCCATCCGAGCGCGGTCGGCGGCATGGGAGTCGGACAACATCTCGACGGTGCGACGCACGGTGTCCTTGCCGACCTGCTGGCCGCGCTGCGCCAAGGTGATCAACTGGGTGAACACGCGCTCGGCGAACGCGACATCGGCGGGCTCGCCGGACAGGGTCAACTCACTTCCGCGGACGTGCACGTCGGCGTCGAGCAGGTCCTCCGCGGTGCGCAGGCTCTCGTCCCGGGAGCCGAGCAGCGCAAGCAGGGCGGTTTCCGGCACCGCCATCCGGGACTGGACGGGGTGCGGGTCGATACCTGTCAAACCTCTACCGCCTGCTTCCTGCTGCTCGCTCATGGGACGTGGCCATGCTACCGGCAGTTGCGGATGCCGCATCCGGCAGTTTCGGACCGGTAGGATGGCCGTGCGATCTGGTTGCCACGTCGCGGTGGACGTGGGGGGACACCCACCGCGACGTGGCGCCGCCGGACGAGGGGGACTCTCCGGCGGCCCTGCGGATGCATGGCATCCGCGGCCTGATCGGGTCGCACCATGGCGACCGAGACGAGTGGAGAATAGCCCCTGCCGAGGTAGTTGACGAGTCACCCGGTTGCCGGCAGTAGACGACTTAGGTAGCCCACCTGGTGGTCAGCGCCCCGAGCGCGCCCAGCGCCACCGCCGCCGCCGTGGAGGCGCGCAGTACCTCTGGACCGAGCCGCACCGCCCGCGCGCCCGCCGCCGCGAGCTCGTCGAGCTCCGCGTCGGTGACCCCGCCCTCCGGTCCGACGACGAGCAGCAGGTCGCCACGGGCGGGAAGCTCGGCCAGCTCGGGCAGCCGGTCGGCCGCGCCCTCGTGCAGCACGAGCGCCATGTCCACGGCTCCGACCCGGCGGACCAGCGCCGCGGTCGTGACGGGCTCCTCCACGACCGGTACCCACGCGCGCCGGGCCTGCTTGGCGGCCTCCCGTGCGGTACCGCGCCAGCGCGCGAGGGCCTTGTCCCCGCGGACGCCGGGCTCCCACCTCGCGACGCACCGCGCAGCCCGCCACGGGAGCACCCCGTCGACCCCCGCCTCGGTGGCCAGCTCGATCGCGAGCTCGCCGCGGTCGCCCTTGACCAGCGCCTGGGCGAGCAGCACCCGGGGCTCGGGCGCCGCGAGCACGGTCCGGGACACGACGTGCAGCGCGAGCCCCCCCGGGTGCACCGACTCGACGACGGCCCGGGCCAGCCCGCCGCGGCCGTCGGCCAGCAGCAGCTCCTCGCCGGCCCGCAGCCGTCGCACGGTGGTGGCGTGCCTGCCCTCGGTGCCGGTCAGCTCGCCGGGTGCCCCGGTCGGGAGGTCGTCGACGAGGAACAGCGGTGGGGTCGTCACCGACCGCCGAACGAGCGCAGCCGGGAGAACAGCCCGTGCCCGTTGCGGGTGCCGACCGCCAGGTCGGGCTGCTCCTCGCCGCGCAGGGCGGCGAGCTGGCGCAGCAGGTCGGTCTGCTTGGCGTCGAGCTTGGTCGGCACCGCGACGTCGATGTGCACCATGAGGTCGCCCTGGCCCTCGACCCGGCCGGTGGAGCGAAGCCGGGGCATGCCCTTCCCGCGCAGGGTGCGCACGGTGCCGGTTTGGGTGCCCGCGTCCACCCGCAGCTCCTCGGGACCGTCGAGCGTCGGGAGCGGCAGTGTGGTGCCCAGCGCCGCGGCGGTCATCGGCAGCGAGACCGTGCAGTGCAGGTCGGCGCCGTCCCGGGTGAACACCTCGTGCGGGATCTCCTCGACCTCGACGTAGAGGTCTCCGGCCGGCCCGCCACCCGAGCCCACCTCGCCCTGGCCGGCCAGCCGCACCCGCATCCCGTCGGCCACCCCGGCCGGGATCCGCACCGCGACCGTGCGCCGCGAGCGCACCCGCCCGTCGCCCGCGCACTGCCGGCAGGGGTCGGGGATGACCGAACCCAGGCCGCGGCAGGCCGGGCAGGGCCGGGAGGTGACGACCTGGCCGAGGAACGAGCGCTGCACGCTCTGCACTTCGCCGCGACCGGCACAGATGTCGCACCGGACGGGGCTGCTGTCCGCCGCGCAGCCGGACCCGGCGCATTCCGAGCAGAGCACGGCGGTGTCCACGGCGAGGTCGCGCTGCACCCCGGTGGCGCACTCGTCCAGGGTCAGCTGCATCCGGATCAGCGCATCCGCGCCGGGCTGCACCCGGCTGCGCGGGCCGCGGCCCCGCCCACCGGCAGCCGAGCCGCCGAAGAACGCGTCCATGATGTCGCCGAAGCCGAACGCGCTGAACGGGTCGCCCGCTCCGGCCGCGCCGCCGTTGCCCAGCGGATCCCCGCCGAGGTCGACGATGCGCCGCTTCTCCGGGTCGGAGAGCACCTCGTAGGCCGCGCTCACCTCGCGGAAGCGCTCCTGCGCCGCCGCGTCGGGGTTGACGTCGGGATGCAGCTCCCTGGCCAGCCGGCGGTACGCCCGCTTGATCTCGTCGGGCCCCGCGTCACTCCCGACGCCCAGGATCCCGTAGTAGTCGCGTGCCACCCTTGCGTTCCCCATGATCCTCTAGCCGTGATAGTCGTGCCGGCGCGCGGTCAGCGCCCGGCCAGGATCTCACCCACGTACCGGGCGACGGCATGCACCGCCGAGATCGTGCCCGGATAGTCCATCCGGGTCGGCCCGACGACACCCATCCCGCCGAACACCGTGCCGGCGCCGTAGCCGATGGAGACCACCGACGTCGCCCGCAGGTCCTCGGCCTCGTTCTCCTCACCGATCCGCACCGTGACCAGGCCCGGATCCTGGGCCGCGGCCAGCAGCTTGAGCACGACGACCTGCTCCTCCAGCGCCTCCAGCACCCGGCGCAGCGAGCCGGGGAAGTCGGCGATGTTGCGGGTGAGGTTGGCGGTCCCCCCGAGCACGAGCCGCTCCTCGGGGTGCTCGACGAGGGTCTCGATGAGCACCATCGCCAGCGTCGTGACCACCTCGCGCAGCTCCTCGGGCACCTTCTCCGGCAACTCGGCCACCGCCGCCGACGCCGCGCCGAGCGGTCGCCCCACGAGCGCGGTGTTGATCCGGTCCCGCAGCGTGCCCACGTCGTCCTCGGAGAGCACCTGGCCGAGGTCGACGACGCGCTGGTCCACCCGGCCGCCGTCGGTGATCAGCACCAGCATCAGTTTTGCCGGGGTCAGCGCGACGACCTCGAGGTGGCGGACCGTGGACCGGGTGAGGGTCGGGTACTGCACCACCGCGACCTGGCGGGTGAGCTGGGCGAGCAGCCGGACGCTGCGGCGCAGCACGTCGTCGAGGTCGACCGCGCCCTGCAGGAAGCTCTGCACCGCCTTGCGCTCGGCCGTGGACAGCGGCTTGATCTCCGCGATCCGGTCGACGAACTGCCGGTACCCCTTGTCGGTGGGGATCCGGCCCGCGCTGGTGTGCGGCTGCGCGATGAGACCGTCCTCCTCGAGGACAGCCATGTCGTTGCGCACCGTGGCGCTGGAGACACCGAGGTTGTGCCGCTCCACGATCATCCGCGAACCCACCGGCTCGTGGGTGGACACGTAGTCGGCGACGATGGCCTGCAGGACGGCGAAGCGGCGCTCGTCGGCATTCACCGGCCCACCCCTTCGGCGATCGTCGTACTGGTGTGTGTCGTACGCGAGTGTGTGTCGTACGCGACTGTGTCGTCGTTTCTCCCCTATTCTAGGCGTTCAACGACCACGGCGACCGGTCAGCCTCACCCCCGCACCCGCCCGACTGTGGCATCGTCGGATGGCGTGGCCACCGCGCATCGACTCAGCCGTCGCTGGCTGCTGGTCGCCGCCGGGGCCACCGCGCTGGCCGGCGTCGGCGTGGTGCCCGCGGTGCTGCCCGCGGACGCCGCGGGGAAGGCCACGCCGGAGCAGCTGCGCGACCGCGTGCTCGGCTCGGCCGCCCAGCCCTGGACCGGCTACGCGCTGAGCAGCGGGCGGATCGGGTTGCCCGAGCTGCCGCAGCTGGAGGGGGTGACGGCGCTGTTCACCGGCACCACCCGGATCCGCGCGTTCGTCGCGGGTCCGGACCGCTGGCGGGTGGACGAGCTGACCCCGGCCGGTGAGCGGGACACCTACCGGCGCGGCGGCACCGAGGCCGTCTGGGACTTCGGGGCCAACCAGCTGACGGTGGTCGAGGGCGACACCCCGGTCCGGCTGCCCCGGGCAGCCGACCTGCTGCCCCCGGATCTGGCCCGGCGCCTCGTCGGGCTGTCGCGCGACGACCCGGTCTCGGCGCTACCGGCCCGCAGGGTCGCGGACCGGAGCGCCGCAGGCTTCCGGGTCAGCCCGACCGATCCGGCGACGACGGTGGACCGGCTCGACGTGTGGGCCGACCCGGTGACCGGGCTCGCACTGCGCGTCGAGGTCGCCGGGCGCACCGACCCCGGCGTACCGGTCCTGGTCACCGAGCTTCGCGACGTCACGCTGGGACCGCCCGCGGGCTCGGTCCTGACCCCGCGCGTCCCGCCCGGTGCCGGCGTCGTGCACAGCTCGGCCGCCGACGTCAGCGGTGCACTCCGGGTGCTCGACGCGCCCGCGCCGCCGTCCCGGCTGGCCGACCGCGACCGGGTACAGGCCGCCGAGGAGCTGCCCGGCGTCGGGTTGTACGGCAGCGGGCTGGCCGTGTTCGCGTTGGTCCCACTCAGTGGGCGGATCGCCGGGCAGGCCCTGGACGGGGCCACCGGCGCGGGTGCGACGCCGGTCGCGGTGCCCGCGGGTCGGGCCGTCGCGCTGGGCACGCCGCTGGTGTCGGTGGTGGTGCGCGCCGGCGGCAGGCGCGGATCACTGCTCGTCGGCACGGTGGTGCCCGCGGTGCTCGCACAGGCGGCCGCACAGCTCTCGATGCGGAGCGCCGGGTGACCGCCGTGATCGTCACTGCCGGGCTGACCAAGCGGTTCGGCCGGGTGACCGCGGTCGACGATGTCGATCTCACGGTGCCCCACGGTGTCCGCTTCGGGCTGCTCGGCCCCAACGGGTCGGGCAAGACGACGCTGGTCCGGCTGCTGCTCGGGCTGGTGCACGCGACGTCGGGGTCGATGGAGGTGCTCGGCCGTCCCATGCCGCGGCACGCCGCCCGGGTGCTGCCCGACGTCGGCACACTGGTGGAGGGGCCCGCCGCCTGGGGACACCTGTGCGGCCGGGCGAACCTGCGGTTGCTCGACGCTGCCGGGTCGCGGCGGCCGGGGCGCGGCCGGGGCCGGCGGGCCAGGGTCGACGAGGCGCTGGACCGGGTCGGACTCGGCGGGATCGACCGGCGCCCGGTACGGGCCTACTCGCTCGGCATGCGCCAGCGGCTCGGCATCGCCGCGGCGCTGCTGCGCGGGCCGCGGCTGCTGCTGCTCGACGAGCCCACCAACGGGCTCGACCCCCGCGGGATCAACGAGATGCGCGCCCTGTTCACCGAGCTCAACGCGGCCGGCACGACGGTGGTGCTGTCCAGTCATCTGCTCACCGAGGTCGAGGCGCTGTGCGACCGGGTCGGCGTGATGGACGCCGGACGGCTGGTGCTCACCGAGGACCTCACCGTCCTGCGGGCGCCCACCGGACGGGTGCTGCTGCGCACCTCCGACCCGGCCGCCGCTGCCGCGGTACTGGACGGTCGGGTGGAGGTGCGGTCCGGCGCACTGCTCACGGTCCGCCACGACGACCCGGCCGCGCTCAACGCCGAGCTGGTCACCCGCGGCGTCCCGGTGGCCGGCCTGGACGCGGAACGGCGCTCACTGGAACAGGTGGTGCTGGCGCTGACGGGGTCGGGTTCCGACCGGGTCGACGTCGGCCACGCCGCACATCGGGGTCGGCGGTGATCGGCGTCGAGCTGCGGCTGATGCTGCGCCGGCGCCGGGTGTGGCTCTGCTGGTTGCTGCTCTGCGCGCTGCCCGCGCTGGTCGCGGTGCTGCTGGCGACCACCCGGCTGGCACCCCCGCCCGGCCGCGGTGGAGCGTTCCTGTCGGCGGTGGTGTCGAACGGGCAGCTGTTCCCAGCTGCGGCGCTGGCCTTGGTGCTGCCGGTGTTCCTGCCGATCACGGTGGCGATCGTGGCCGGTGACACGATCGCCGGCGAGGCCGCTGCGGGCACCTTACGCTACCTGCTGGTCCGGCCGGTCTCCCGGCTGCGGCTGCTGGTCGCGAAGCTGGTCTCGGTGGCCGCATTCGTGCTGCTCGCGGTGCTGTTCGTCACGGTGACGTCGTACTTCGTGGGGATCGCCGCGTTCGGCTTCGGGCCGGGCGGCGCGCTCGGCGCGAGCGGCGTCGCGTCGCTCTCCGGAGCTGCGCTCAGCCCGGTGGACCTGATCCTGCGCACCGCGGCCGTGGTCGGCTACCTCGCGCTGTGCATGCTCGCCCTGGGCGCGGTGGGATTGTTCTTTTCCACGCTGACCGACTCCGCGCTGGGCGCCGCGCTCGGCGTGCTCGCGCTCGTGGTGACCAGCGCAGTGCTCCAGCCGCTCGACGCCGCCGCCGCGATCGGGCCCTTCCTGCCGACCTCCCACTGGCTGGCCTGGATCGACCTCTACCGCGACCCGATCCTCTGGGACGCCGTGCGGGCGGGTACGCAGGTGCAGCTCGGCTACGTGCTGGTGGCGTTCGGGGCGGCCTGGGCGAACTTCACGACCAAGGACGTCACCAGCTGAGCCGGCGTGGCCGGTCGACCGACCTCAACCCGCCCCGGCCGCACGCAGCACGAGGCACGCTGCCGTCGCCGCGGACAGCGGGTCCACCGAGACCGCCCGCAGCACCAACCCGGTGACGGCCGGATCGGTCGGCAGCCCGGAGTGGCCGACCCGGCTGCCGGGGCACACCGACTGCACCGGCACGTTGACCGCGCCGTCGAGCCGGGCCGAGTCGGGCGGGGTGACGGTCTCGTCGGCGGCGGTCCACACCGACAGCCAGGGCAGCTCGGTCCCGACACCGGCCCGGTCCAGCTCGGTGAGCTCGGCGCTGCCCGGCGCGAGCTGGCGGCAGGCGACCGGGCACGCGCCGGGTGCCTCGGCCGCGGCCGCACCGGCGATCGCGGTGCCGTGCAGCGGCGCGCCGAGGGTGACCACCCGCCGCGCCCTGGCCGCGCCGTCGTCGCGGGCCACCCACAGACCCGCCACAACGCCGCCCGCCGAGTAGCCGACCACGTCGACCGAGGGGGCGCCGGCCCGCAGTGCCACATTGACGGCGTGGTCGAGCAGTCCGACCTGCGCGGACAGGTCGCCGGTGCCGTCGCCTTCGAGGGTCAGCACCTCGGCGGTACGGCCGGTGGCCCGGATCCGGTCGGCCAGCTGGAGCAGCGAACCGCGCGCGCCACCATAGCCCGGCACGAGCAGCACCGGACCGGGCCGGTCCTGCGCGGGCCGCGACGCCGGGTCGACCGACGGACCGGCGCGCCCGGCGATCCGCACACCGACGACGATCGCCGCGACCAGCACCAGTACCGCGACGAACCCGGACAGCAGTCGTCGACGCGGGCTCACCGCACTGGGACTCGGGTCATACCGGAGCCCCGGTGAGCAGGTCGCGCACCACGGCGTCGGCGAGCAGCCGGCCGCGGCGGGTCAGGACGGCGCGGCCCGCGGGGAGCGCGCCGGCTTCGAGCAGCCCGCCGGTCCCGGCACGGGCCGCGGCGGCCCGGCCGGGACCGGCGAGCAGCTCCAGCGGCAGTCCGGTGGCCAGTCGCAGCGCCAGCATGACCCTTTCGGTGGTTCGCTCCCTCGCGGTCAGCTGCTCGTGGCCGGCCTCGGGCGACGCCCCGCCCTGCAGCAACGCCGCGTACCGGGCCGGGTGCTTCACGTTCCACCACCGTCGCCCCGCCAGGTGTGAATGCGCCCCGGGTCCGGCCCCCCACCAGTCGCCGCCCTGCCAGTAGCCGAGGTTGTGCCGGCAGGCAGCGTCCTGCGAGCGGGCCCAGTTCGACACCTCGTACCAGGAGAAACCGGCGCCGGACAGCACGTCGTCGACCATCTCGTAGCGTTCGGCGGCGACGTCGTCGTCGGGGGCGGGCAGCTCGCCACGGGCGACGCGGCGGGCCAGCGCGGTCCCGTCCTCCACGACCAACGCGTATGCCGAGACGTGGTCCACCCCGACGGAGAGGGCGGCGTCGAGCGAGCCGCACAGGTCGTCGGCGGTCTCGCCGGGCGTGGCGTAGATCAGGTCCAGGTTGACGTGCGCGACGCCGGCCGCCAGGGCCTCCCGCGCCGCCGCGACCGCCCGGTCCGGGGTGTGCCTGCGCTCGAGCACGGCCAGCACGTGCGGGGCCGCGGACTGCATGCCCAGCGAGACCCGGGTGAACCCGGCGTCGGCGAGGTCGGCGAAGAACTCCGGTGAGGTCGACTCCGGGTTGGACTCGGTGGTCACCTCGGCGCCGGGCGCGAGGTTGAACTCGTCGCGGATCGCGCCGAGCACCGCGCCCAACCGGGATGCCCCGAGCAGCGAGGGCGTCCCGCCCCCGACGAACACGGTGTCGACGGGCCGCGTCCCGACCGCCCGGGCGGCCAGCGTCAGCTCCCGGCGCAGCGCCTCCAGCCAACCGTCCGGGGACGCGCCCGATCCGGCCAGCTCGGTGGGGGTGTAGGTGTTGAAGTCGCAGTACCCGCAGCGGGCCGCGCAGAACGGCACGTGGACATAAATCCCGAAGGGCGGCACGACATCCCAGTGTGCCAGGCGGATGCTCTACGCCGCGGCCATCCGTGCCCACCGGCGTCGGGCAACCGGCACCGGTGCCAAGGCGCCCGTGTCATCAGGGCGAAAATGGCTTGACCAGGTCTGGGCAGAGAGGGTCCTGGTGCGCCGGATCAGGTGACGAGCTGCCGATCACCGGTCGGCATGGCGTCGCGGTTCGTGAGCTGCCCCGTCACCACGGCGATCCGTTCGACCGGATGCTCGTCGCTCAGGCCCGCACCGAGGCGCTGATCCTGGTCACCGCCGACCGCAAGCTGTCCGCCTACGACGTGCCAATCCTGCCTGCAGCCTGATCGCTGGTCGTGCTGGGGCAGCGTGGCCGCGTCTCAGTGCGGCAGCGGCCAAGTGTACGTGGAGTCCGGGTCGTCGAGCCAGAGGTGTTGCTCGTCGAGTGTGCGCCGGGCGGTGAGGCCGAGTCGGGTTCTGGCGGGGCGGCCCGTCTGGTTGAAAGTCCGCCAGGCGGTTTCGACGGTGTCCCACAGTCGGTGGCCGCGCTGGATCGTTGCCCAGGTGTTCTCGACAATCGACTCATGGTGCACGTCAGCGCGGTCACAATCGGTGTGGATGAGGGCGTCGCCGCTTGTGGTGGGGACGATCCGAAGGGTCGGGAGGTGCAGCGCGAGCCAGAGCCGAAAGTCGGGGTTCGCCAGCACGGCGGGGTCGGTGTCGGTCGTGCCGCGGTGGTACGCGCCGGTGGGCCGCACTTCAGGGACATGGTAGCTGCACCCGCCAGGTATTGGATCGTGGGCGGACGACCGCAGCGACATGAAATAGACCGGGTGCGGGTCGACGTGACCGGTGACCTCACCGTCGGCGGTGTGGTCGAGGACGGCGAGTGCACCACCGAGGGTGAGTGGTGCGACGATGCGGCCGCCTGGGGCGAGCTGATCGATCCACGCCGGCGGGACGCGGTTGACCGCGCAGGTGGCGAGGATCCGGTCGTAGGGTGCGGCATCGGACAAGCCGCGAGTGCCGTCGGTGAGGGCAAAGCCGTGGGTGGCAGCCAGCGTCCGCGAGGTGCTGGGTAGCGGTGTGGACCAGGGTTGGGTCGATATCGACACTGACGACGTTCCGGTCGCCGACCCGAGCGGCAAGTAACGCGGCGTTATAGCCGCTGCCGGTGCCGATCTCCAGGACGCGGTGCCCGTCGTGCAGGTCGAGGCGGTCGAGCATGACCGCGACGACGCTGGGCTGCGACGCGGAGCTGGTCACCAGCCGGGTCGGCGTGCCGTCGGCCATGGTGGACGGTGCCCATCGGGTGACGAGGGACCGGTCGGCGTAGACGGCGGCCAGCCACCGTTCACGCTGGGTGGGGTCGGCACCATCGACCACTGTCGCAGGTGAGTTGAAGCCGTCCAGCGCCCAGAACCGCGGTACGAACACATGCCGTGGCACCGCCTCGAACACCGCCCGCCACGCCGGATCGCGGATGGCATCCTCGGCGGCGAGGGTGTCCGCGAGTGCCGCGGCGCGAGCTGCCCAGTCGGTCACGGCTGATCGGTTTCCAGCAGGTCGGCGAGGGCCTCGCTGATCGGCAGGCCGGTCGCCGCCTCGATGAACCCGAACTGGCCGGAGGCGTTGCACTCGAACCACCACCAGGTCCCGGTGTCGTCCACCGCGAAGTCGTGCGCGCCGAACGCAAGCCCGAACCCGGCCATGAACGCCCGCACCCCCGCCGCCACGTGGTCGGGCACGTCGAGGACAGTGTAGGTCGGCGAGCTGGGCTCGGCACGCCAGTCGACCCGGCCGTGGTCGCTGTGAGCGTGGATCGCGGCGGCGAACATGCGCTCGCCGACCACAGTGAGCCGAACCTCGAACTGTTTGTCAGCGATGTAGCGCTGGAACAGGTGGGCGGTGGCCTCGACACCGCGGAGATCGGCCAGATCGTCCGCCGTGAGCACGTGGGTGTACACTGGGCGGCCATGACCGGCCTCGAACACCACGCTGAAGCCCAACGGCTTCACCACGACCTGCCCACCGAGGCCGTCGATGAAGCGCCGCACCGCGGCTGACCGGTTGGTGACCAACGTGTCCGGCACGGTGAGGCCACAGCGCCGAGCGTGGTCCAGCTGCGCTGGCTTGTAACCGCAGTCCGCCTCGGCCGCCGGCGGGTTGACCCACCGCGCGGGCAAAGAGGTCAGCACTCCACCGAGCCCGAGCTTGGCTTCCCACATCGCATGCTGCCGCTCCGATCCGGACATTCTGACGGGAAAGGAGAACGAGGTCGGCCTGCGGAACCACACCGAGCGCACCTCCTCCAACCGAACAACCCGGTGCTCGGTGCGCATCGACCCCGCCCACCCGCCGGCACCCAGCTCCGCATCCAGATCGAGCCGGCCGGGAAACCAACCGGTGTCGCAGCGAAAGACCGGCACACCGCGCGCGGCCAGCAGTTCTACCACCCGATCGACCGTGGGATCGCAGTCCTCACTGAGCACCAGCACCGTCACGGCAGCAGATCCATCGACTTGTCCGGACTCCACTCCTCGCCACCGGTGCTCGGACCACCATCGGTCGACTCACCAGTCGTCGGCATCGTCACGTCCACCAACGTCCGGTACCACGGCACAGCGTGATCATCATCGGTCACCGCGATCTGCCGTTCATGGCAGAACCGCCACGGCCCAAGCGCCACCCTGCTGCGCGCAACGTCCACGGCGAATCGCAAACCATACGGTCGCACCCCCAGTTCGGACGGTGCCTCGATGCTCACCGGCACATCGAACCGGGCACGACCCAACGGGAACCGGGCACTCACTCCCACCAACGGATCCTCCACATGTGACGACTCGGCAACCCTGATCATCATGCAACTCCTCTCGATTGACCGCAGTGATCCAGACAGTCCGCGACGTGGTCGCATCGATCACCGTCCACATGTACTTCTACTTCCAGGACCATCGTCGCCGGCCCCCTTCCGCGCCCCGGATCGGTGCGGTCAGCTTCTCGACGCTCTGGTTGATCCACCCGCTTATCCACTCCTCACCGGGTGTACGCGCGACAGTCGGACCACCGCTTCTCGGTTTCCGATGCCCCGAACGAGCGCATGCTGGCTCGATACCGTCCTGGCCGGCTCGGTCGTTGTCGTTGCTCGACCAGCCGTGCTTGTCCATGGCAGTGAGCACTTCTGGGATGAAGAGCATCCTGGGACGGGCTCGACGGTTGCACCGGCGCACCAGCGGGGGCCGGAGTAGGCATGTCGCCTCCTTCGAAGGGGTAGAGTCGGCCGTTCGTTCTCGGCGGGCATGGCCGCACCGGGACAGGAGGAGAGTCCGCACCCCATCCCGGTGCTGATGAACAGCCTGGTCAGCGAACATCTCCAGCACGATGGCCTGGGCATGCACTCGCGGTGCCTCCGGGATGCACCCGTCGCCGGTAGGCTCGACGCCAACCACACCTGACCCAGGGAGTCACTGTGTCGACGATCGTGCGTCAGTGGACGGGCCTCGAAGCCAAGGCCCTGCGCTCCGCGCTGCGCATGACGATTCATGACTTTGCCGACTACCTCGGCGTCGGTATCCGGACCGTCGCCAAGTGGGAGGCCCGCGGTAGCGACATCCAGCTAAAGCCGCAGGGCCAAGCCATCCTCGATACTGTGCTGGCACAGGCTTCCAGCGACGCTCAGGCCCGCTTCGCCGCCACAGTCGGCGGCTCGCTCACCGGTGAAACCACCGCTGTCGATACTTCCCCCGAGCCCAGCAAACGTGGTGGTG
Organism: Mycobacteriales bacterium; assembly: GCA_038254065.1. GTDB lineage: Bacteria > Actinomycetota > Actinomycetes > Mycobacteriales > Pseudonocardiaceae > Pseudonocardia. Next base: position 46,454 of record JBBSGM010000006.1, read on the forward strand.
ATGCAGAGACCGTAATGTGCTCGTCAACATCAGTTGCTCAGAGCGACATACTGCTGCCCGTTGTGGTCAACGGTCGTCAGGTCCTGTTGCCATTGGATGCGGCCGCTGTCTTCGGTCGAGGCCTGGCGATGGCCGCGAACCTGGCTGCATCGCTTGATGACCCGTTCCGGCTCGAAGCCAAGCCGGCCAACCTGGAACGAGCTTACGAGCTGTATCTGAGGGGTCAAGGACTGCTAGTCACGAACGAGAAGCAGCGGATCGACGCTGCGATGAGCCTGCTGAACAACGCCCTGGACATCGATCCACGCTTTGCCCGAGCCCAAGCTGCGCGCGGTTATGCCCAATGGCGGCAGTATTTCTCCGGATGGGGATCGGGGCTATCGACACTGGAGCGAGCACTCGGTGACGTCGGTGCAGCGCTGCGACTCGACCCTGACTCCATCGGTGCTCACAGCACGCTCATTCGCATCTGCTGGGACACGGGCTGGCACGAAAGGGCGCTGGAAATCGGTCGAGCGGTTTACGGGAAGAACCCCGAAAGTCTCGACGCCACGCTTGCGTTCGCTCGCGCGCTCAACAACGGCGGCATGGCCGAGGCAGCGCTACCGCTGACCCAAGCGGTCCTCCAGGTGGACCCGACCAACCCCACCGCGTTGAAATTGCTCGTCTGGAACCATCTAATGGTGGGTGACTGCCCCTCGGCCTTGGAGGCGGCGCGACTGCACCTGCCCACCTATCCACAGGACTCCAACACCCGCTGGGCGGTCGCGGTGGCCCACCTCGGCGGTGGAGATGTTCACGCAGCCATCGACACCGCCCGAGTCGCCGTTGGTGCGGACCCTGGTGACATCACGGTCTGGAACTTGCTCGGCTACCTACACCGTCTCAGTGGTGATGAAGCCGCCGCGCACGACGCCTGGTCGGCAGGAATTGAGCACGTTGCTGCACGCAGCGTGACAGAGATCCTGCATAACGCGCGCATGCAGGCTTGGGTGGCGAATGTCGAGGCTTGCCTGGGCCACACCGAGCGAGCCCGCGCTAAGGTCGCACATCTGACTTTGGCTGAACCGCACAACGGGTACCTCAAGTACCGGCTTACTCATGTTCTCGCGGAGCTGGGCGACGCTGAAGCAGCTATCCAGACTCTGCGCAAAGCGGTACAGGACGGCTTCCTCTCGCTGCAGCTGTTGCGGCACGAGGAGCGACTGGGGCTATCCAGTCTCGTTGACCTCACAGAATACCGCGAGGTCAGGCGCGCTCTCCAACAGGAGGTCGATCGGGTGAAGAACAAGCATGTCCGTGGCGCATGAGCCGAACGGCACTGCCTCCATGCCCCCAGCCGACTGTGACGAAGGAGACCGGCAGATGAATCTCGCCAATAGTGACCGTGGCTGGATGTCCGGTGTTGCTGGCGAGGATGTTGTCACCATCGGGGACCCGCGCCTCAAGACCGAAACCGAACCGATCGGCGATGTCCAGGATGTGACGGACCTTCTCACACGGATGGTGAATCGACTGCGCGAGCTGAATGGCGCCGGTCTGGCCGCTCCGCAGATCGCTGCCTCGGTCAAGCTGATCGTTGTTGAGGTCAGGAAGACCGATGTATTTCCCGACCGCCCAGCGTCTCCACTGCTGCAAATGATCAACCCGCTGATTGTGAAACAATCCAGAACGACCGAGGTCGGCTGGGAGGGCTGTTTCAGCGTGCCCGGCCTCATGGGTCTCGTGCCACGAGCCGAGACCATCACCGTCGAGTACACCGCAGCCGATGGTACCGATGTCGGGGAGCAGCACTCCGGCTACGTCGCCAGGGTAATTCAACACGAGATTGATCACCTCAACGGCATCGAGTTCGTTGACCGGATGACGTCGATGGAGAGCTTGACGACGGTGACGAACTACTTAGAGTTTCATAGGGGCTTGAGCCCGGCGACCCGCGTCGGCACCAGCGCCTCTGCGACGGCCTCTACCGTCGCTCGGCTTCCTCCGCAGCCGGCTCGTCCGCGGTCATGACGCTTCGGAGAGGGCCGGCTGTGGCGGGGCGACGAGCTCGATGCAGATGGCTACGACTCCGAGTGCTTCGCGCTCCGGGGAGTAGATCTGCCGGATGTTCGCGAGCTGCTCGTCGCGGGTGGCGGTGGGGTTGACGCCGGTGACGGGCTCGTGGTCGAACATGTCGTCGAAGCTGGGGTAGCGAGTGACGCGGGTGCGGACTTCCTCGTCGCGGCAGCGGAACCGGATGAGGCTGCCGACGGTGATCTTCTGGCGGCTGGTGCCGGGCCAGGTGGTGGTGTCGAGCATCCAGGGTTCGACATCGGCGCCACTGGTGGGCAGGCGCATGACGCGGTCGCCGACACCGTCGCGCTGTTCACCGGTGCCGACGGCACGCTCAGGCGTGGAACCTCCGCTAGACAGGCTTCTCACAGATCATCTTCGTCGCGGAGGGCATTCGTCGCGGAGGGCTCCACATGATCAGCTACCCTGCCATGCCCGACGGCCCCGGTCACGCCAGAACTGGCGCGCCGACGCGCCAGGCGCAGGTGGCCGCCGGGCGCGGCTGACGGCCCCGACGATGACCTCGGTCGCCGGCGGCCTTGCGGGCCGAGGGACGTTCAGCAGAGGTCGTCGAACTCACCGGCCTTGACGCCCTTGGCCCAGGCGCCGATCTCGGCGCGGGTGAAGAGGACGGTCGCCTCGTCAGGTCGCTTGCTGTTGCGCATCGCAATGCCACCGTCGTCGAGCGCCGCGACTTCGACACAAGCGTTTTCATGGTCGCTGAAGCTGGACTTGCGCCAAGCCAGGGGTGTCACGGAAGCTGTCTCACCGTCCTCGGTACTCCGCCGCCACGTCGGCCACGAAGCGGACCGAGGCCTCGGGCTCCAGGGCGACGGCCGTCAGACTAGCGATGCGGTCGACGAAGGGGCGCACGTGCTCCGGGTCGTCCAGGAACCCGGCTGCACCCAGGTGCTCGATGTGGACCAGCGGGTCGGCGGCGGCGAACTCCAGCAGCCCGAACGTCGTGCTCATCGCGGCGTGGCCGCCATGATCGAACGGGATCACCCGGAGCTCAATGTTGGGCAGCTTGGCCATCTCCACCAGATGGTCGAGTTGCTCGGCCATCACCCGCGGGCCGCCCATCACCCGGCGCAGTGCCGCCTCGTCGAGGATCGACACCAGGTCCGGGCTGTTCGGACCGTCCAGCACCCGCTGGCGTTGCATCCGGAGGCTGACCCGGGACTCGATGTCGCTCGGTGCCACCACGCCGGCGCGCATCACCGCGCCGGTGTAGGCGCGGGTCTGCAGCAGTCCATTGATCAGCAGATCGAAGTACACCAGCCGGGTCGCCTCGGCCTCGTACTGCGCGACCATCACCGCTTGTTGGGGAAGCCCCTCGCGGCGAGCGGCCTCCAGCCAGCTCGGCCGGTCGGCGTCGCGGGCCATAGCGACCAACCGGTCCCGCGGCTCGCCGGTGACCCGGTAGGTGGCGAGCAGCGCCGCGACCTCCTCGGGCGTCACCGGCCGCTTGCCGGCCTCGATCCGGCTGAGCGTGGACTGCGACCAGCCGAGCTGGTCGGCCACCCACTGCATCGGCAGCTTGGCTTCGCTGCGGGCCGCCCGCAGCCCCGCGGCCAGCGCCCGAGCCTGTGGGCGGGGTCGGGGCTTCGCCACCGGCACCTCTTTCCTCGACTGGCCGTCCACGCCACACCGACCCGTTCGGGTCACTAGACATCTGTTGCTGCATGAACGTAACATCATTCGGCATGACATTGCCAACACCAGGATATCGCGAGTCGGAGCCAGCTTTCGATCTGCCCCCGATCGGTACCGAGGCAGAGTTCAGCGCGCAGCTCGCAGAGCTGGTCGCCAGCGAGAGACCGCGGCTGTTCGCGCTCTGCGAGGAGGACGGCGACCGGGCCGACGGCTGGGTCCTGGCCTGGGGAATGGCCTTCGACGACCGGACCGAGATGGTCGGCGACGAGGGCAGCATGCGGATGAGCGTGGCGTCCCCCGAGGTTGCGCTGCGCCTGCTGTCGCGCGGCAGACGGCTCCGCCTCGTCTGGTGTGATGTGGAGTCGGAGAGCAGCGGAGTGCGATGTTGACGGTGGAGCCTTTCGGGCTGACCTTCATGCAGCCGCTTCCGTCACCGGCACGGTCGTCGGTTGCAATGCCGCCCCGGAGTACGGGGACTGTGACCATTTGACCGGGCTACCGTCCAGAGATGCCTGCCGCAGCCGAGCTCGTCCACCTCGACACCGCCGACGGGGTCGCGACGATCACCCTCGACTCCCCCGCCAACCGCAACGCGCTGTCTGCGCAGCTGCGCCGCGAGCTGCTCGCCCAGCTCGACGCCGCACTCGCCGACGACGCCGTGCGGGTGATCGTGGCAACTCATACCGGTACCGCGTTCTGCGCCGGGATGGACCTCAAGGAGGCGCGCGGGGCGAACGCGCGGGGCCAAGGCGTCAACGAGGTGCCCGTGATCCTGGAGCGGCTGTGGACCTCGTCGAAACCGGTCGTCGCCCGGCTGAGTGGCCCGGCCCGCGCGGCCGGGGTGGGGCTGGTCGCGGCATGCGACCTGGCCGTCGCAACCGAGGAGGTGACGTTCGCGTTCAGCGAGGTGCGCATCGGCCTGGTCCCGGCGGTCATCTCGGTGACCGTGCTGCCGCGACTGCTGCCCCGCCCGGCGCACGAGCTCTTCCTCACCGGGGAGACCTTCGACGCACGGCGCGCCGCCGCCATCGGACTGATCAGCTCCGCGGTCCCGGCCGCGGTGCTGGACGCTGAGGTCGGCCGGTTCGTCGCGGCGCTGCGGCTCGGTGCGCCCGGCGCGCTGGCCGCAACCAAGGAGATGCTGCGCCGGGAGCGGCCGCCGTCGATGGCCGAGGACCTCGCCCGGATGCAGGCGCTGTCCGCGAGCTGCTTCGCCGGCGCGGAGGGCCAGGAGGGCATCCGTGCCTTCGCCGAGAAGCGTCCGCCGTCCTGGGTCTGAACGTGGGGTCCGTCCCGTGCGTGCGTCCCATCAGGAGCTGCCGTCATCCCGACCGGGCCGACGCCGCGGGCGGTGGGCCAGTACGACGTCGACCCCGCGATCGAGCAGCCCGGCTGCCCCCCAGCACAGCGGCAGGACGACGACCACGGCGAGCACGACCTGGAGCGGGAAGGCGAGCTGGGTCACCCAGAGCTCGACCGAGTCCCACCAGTTGATCAGTGCCCGCACTCCGCACACAGTAGACCGGCGCCGGCATGACTAGGTTCCCTGACATGTTCGCCGTATACGCAGCAGAGCCCAACGCCGATGCCCCGCTCGACTCGCTGAGGGTGGGCGAGCGCCCCGACCCGCAGGTTCCCGACGGCTGGGTCGCGGTGCAGGTCACCGCGGCCAGCCTGAACATGCATGACATCTGGACGTTGCGCGGGGTCGGCATCAAGCCCGACCAGTTTCCCATGATCCTCGGCTGCGACGGAGCCGGGCGGCTTGCCGACGGCACCGAGGTCGTCCTCCATTCGATCATCGGGGACCTGGCGTGGAGCGGCGACGAGACGCTCGACCCGAAGCGCACCCTGCTGACCGAGCACCACCAGGGCACCTTCGCCGACACCGTCGTCGTCCCGGCCCGCAATGTGATCCCCAGGCCCGAGGGTCTCTCGGCGGTGCAGGCGGCGGTGCTGGGGACCGCGTGGCTGACCGCCTACCGGATGCTGTTCACGAAGTCTGCGCTCAAGCCGGGTGAGACGATGCTCGTGCAGGGCGCCTCCGGTGGGGTGTCGACGGCCCTGGTGCAACTGGGGCGGACGGCCGGCATGCGCGTGTGGGTGACCGGGCGCACAGCGGAGAAGCGCGCGGTGGCCGAGAAACTCGGAGCGCACGCCACCTTCCCTTCGGGCGAGCGGCTGCCGGACAAGGTCGACGCCGTGTTCGAGACCGTCGGTGAGGCGACCTGGTCGCATTCGATGCGGGCCCTGCGCCCGGGTGGCACGATCGTCGTCGCCGGCTCGACGAGCGGCCCCAATCCGGGCGCTGACCTGCAGCGACTGTTCTTCCTGCAACTGCGGGTGGAGGGCTCGACGATGGGCACCCGCCAGGAGCTGGTCAACCTGATGACGTTCGTGGCGACGGCGGGTATCACCCCCGCGGTCGGGCTGGAACTGCCCATGGAGAACGCGGCGGACGGGTTTCGCGCGATGCTCGCCGGGGACACCGCGGGCAAGATCGTATTCACTCGCTGACACGCCTCGGTGCGGAGCCGGAGCATTTTCCCAGTAGAGACGTCCACTTTGTGCGTCGCAGCAAGTACAGTCGGTCACCGTGTCCGAGCCATCGAGTCGATCGGCGTCGGGGTCGGTCCCCATCGTCCCGGCGCAGCGGTTACCAGGTTTGGTCGAGTTGCTCGACCGGGTCGACCGTGCGGTCACCGCCGCACTCTCGCCGGTCACCTCGGCGGAGGGCGTCAGCCGGGACGGATGGCGCGTTCTCCTGATGCTCGCCCGTGGCGGCGGGCGCAGTATGGGCGAGATCGCGAGCTATACGGCGCTACCTGCTCCCACCGCCACCAGGGTGGTCGATCGGCTGGTCGCGAACGATCTCGCCTACCGGCGCAACGATCCGGTCGACCGTCGGCGGGTGCTGGTGCACCTGGCCAGGGAGGGGCGCGGGGTGGTCGAGCGGGTCTGCCGGCGGGTGGAGAACCGGGTCGGCACGGCGCTGGGCTCCGCGCACACTCCCGAACGTGCCCAGCTCGCCGAGCTCCTCGAACTGCTCGCCGGCTCACGTTGAGTCGCTGCCTGCCGCGGCTGTGGCGAGGGCCCGATCCAGCCATTGCCTGCGCCGCGGCCCCAGGTCCGCGCGAGCCGTCGTGACCCGGGCGAGCAGCTCCCGCCGGCCACCCACCGCCCACATCACCTCCGCCGCAGTGACACCGTGCTCAGGCCTGTCGAGGAGTACCACGTCGTCGCCTGCGCGCACCTCCCAGGGCTCCTCCACGGCCAGATAGCAGCCGGGGCGTCCGGCGGCCAGAAACCGCGTGACGAGGTCGGGCACGCCGGTGAAGCCGGCGAACTTCGTGCACGGGATACGTGGCCCGGTCACCCGCAGCACCGCTCCGCCGACCCGCCAGCGCTCCCCGACCACCGCGCCCGAGCAGTCGACGCCGGACACCGTCAGGTTCTCCCCGGCCCGGCCCGGACCCATCGGCCTGCCGAGCTCGGCGGCCCAGAACGCGAGCTCCTCGACGGCGTAGGCGTAGACGGCCTGCTCGGGACCGCCGTGGTGCACGGTGTCGACGACCGTGTCGCCGTCCAGCCCGCTCGCAGTCAGCCGCACCGGACCGGGCACCGAACGCTTGTCGATTCCGGACACGCCCCGTGGCGGCGCCCAGCGCTGTGCCGCAGGTGCAGCCACGTTGACCGACTCAACTCGGCCGCCCATCCGACGCTTCTGATCCGGCGTGCTCATGTCTTGCATGCTGCCCTCCGACGGTCCTCGTCGCACCTGCCTGGACCGCCGGCACCGGCGCACGGGATCGGTTGCCGCCGAACTCAGAACGGCGGTCTGTCGTCGAGATCGACCGGTGGGGGTTCGGGTGGCGGCCGCGGCTCAGGTTCGAGGGGCTCGGGTTCGGGGGGTGGAAGGTGCAGGATCGATGGATCCCCCTCGCAGCCAGGTGTCTCGCTGTCCGCGGGTTCGGACGCCCGCGGCCGGGACCGGGGTAGTCGCGGGGCGATCGGCTCGCCGCCGGTGCGGTAGGTGCGTCCCAAGGGGCTGGTCCAGATGAAGTGCCCGGGTCGGGGCTGCTCCAGCCGCCAACCGAGTTCGGTCTTGTACAGATGGTGACGCTCGCAGCCCGGACCGATGTTCCAGGTGGTGGTCGGGCCGCTGCGGCCATGGTCACGGGTGTGGTCGAGGTCGGCCTTGCGCGCCGGGCGACGGCAACCGGGGTGGCAGCAGGTGCGGTCGCGGACCTGAACGTGCCGCGCCAGGCCGGCGCGGGCAAATCGGACACCGGCCCGACGGTCGAGCCGCGCGGTGAGGGTGTCTCGGCGGGCGTACTGACCGGCGATCTCGGCCACGATCCCGGCCCAGGGGCCGCAGGTGGCCGCGTCGGCGGTGAGACGGCCAAGCACGGCGGCGGGTAGATGGATCTCCACCACACCCCCGCGGCACGTCATCCCGCCGTTGCCCCGGCCGGGTCGGCGACGAATAACGCCGGCCAGGGACAGGTAACCTTCGGAGTCGGTGACCGCAAAGCGCCATTCGGCCCCGCGGCGTTGTCCCCAGGTTGCGGTGCGTGCGACCTCGGCGAGTACCGGCCCGAGCCCCGGGATCTCACCGGGGTTGTCGTCGAGCCCGATCAGGGTGGCGAGCCCGACCCGAATCTCGATCCCAGTGCGCGCCGCGATCCGTAAAGCCGCTGCCGCCGTTCCCTCGGACGTCTCCGTCGGCTGGGGCTCGTCGGGCTCCGCAGACCCAATGGTCTTGGCAGGCTCGTCGGGCTCCGCCGCGTTGCCCGCAGTCTGATCGGGCTCCGCCGGCTCCTTGGCGGTCTGGTCGGGCTCGGCGGTCTGGTCGGGCTCGGCGGCCTGGGCAGGCTCGGCGGACTGGGCAGGCTCGGCCGCGCGCCGGTCGCCCACATTCGCGGTCTCGGTGGTTGCTGCGGTCGTGGTCTCCCGCTCCGGGGCGTCGTCGCGCCGGGGTCGGGCGAGGAGGTCGGCGATGATCTGAGCTTCGGTGAGATGGTGGTAGCGGCCGTCGAGCATGCCGAGGAACAGGTCGGCCTGGATCTGCGTAAGCCGGGCCGGATGCCCGGCTCGCTTCACCGCGGCGGCAAGGGTCTCCAGGCGTTCGCATGCGGCGGCGGCCTCGTCGGGCGGCAACCCGCTGGCGGTGATGGTGACGGTGCCGTCACGCTCCAGGTAGCCGACCACAGCACGCCCGCGGACGGCGTGGGTGTAACGACGACGAGCGTGCGCAGGGTCGATGGCGAGGACCGCCTTGAGTAGCCGGGCGCCGAGCTGCCCGGTGGTCAGCCCCGTTGCCAGCGGCACCAGGTGGGCACAGATCTGCTCAATCTGCTCGTCGGTCAACTCGCTGTTGAGCGGATCGAGGTGGTCGGCGAACACCCATGCTTTCGCGCGGTCGATCTGGCCGGCGAGCAGCGCGGCGAACACCCACGGCAGCCGCTCGACCACGGTCTCGGCGAAGTGCAGCTCGCGATCGGCGGCCCTTACGGTCAGCCTGAGCGCGGCGGCGAGCTCCCCGGACGCCCAGGCATACGACCCGGCCGCGCGATGCGCGCCGAACAGCCGCTGCAGGTCCGGGTCGTCGGGATCGGAGAAGGGGGTGGAGCGGGCGACCTCGAAAATGCTGGCCAACAGCCGGGCCTGGTCGTGGGCGAGCTGGCGGTACTGAGCCTGCAGCACATCCACCACCCGGTCGTTGGGCACCCCGGCCAGGTTCAGCCCGGCCAGCACAGCGGCCAGGTCGGCGCCGGGCGGCATCCCTGCCAGCCGCTCCGGGACTCGTACCTCCAGCTGCATATATCGAACATATATTCGATCCCTGACAGAGCCGAGCTGTCCCGTTGGCTAACCCTGGCCGAAGCGCCAAGCGGACCGCATCAGGCGTCGAGCGGTAGTCGCGACGATCAGCAGCAGTGGCTCCACTCTTGCGGCCAGCCGGACATGCGCGCGATCTTGCCCTCGACCCTTGCGGCAGGCTCGCAGCCGCAGCCCTGCGCGAACCGGGCCGGCGCACACCGTGCCCAGTCGACTGCCAACCGGCCACTGTCCGGGTCGCCGAGCGTTGTCGCCTGCGCCGCGTACGCTGACCTGTGATGACGCCGGACGATCTTGCCACTCGCCTGCGCGGCCGGCCCGAGATGGCCGGGCTGCGCCTGGCGGTGCTGCACGGGTCGCGCAGCCGCGGTGCCGCCGGCCCGCGCTCCGACTGGGACGTCGGCTTTCTCGCCGACGACGGCTTCGACGTCCCGGGCCTCGTCGTCGCGCTCAGCACCGTCCTCGGCACGGATGCGGTCGATGTCGTTGACCTCGCGACGGCGAGTGCCCTCCTGCGCTTCCACGCGGCCCGGGACGGCACCGCGCTGGTCGAGCACCCGCCGGGTGAGTTCCAGCGGTTCCAGCTCGCGGCCGTGCTGTTCTGGTGCGACGCCGGGACCGTGATCCGGGCGGCATACGACGACGTCCTGCAGGCGTTGGGATGAGCCAGGGCATCGACCGCGAGCTGCTCGCCGAGCGGGCCGCGGCCGTCGGGCGGCACCTCGACCGCGTCGCGGCACACCTGCCGGCGACCCCGGCGGACCTGCAGCCGATGACCGCGACGACGGACACGGTCGTCCTGCACCTGTGGCAGGCTGTCCAGGTCGTCATCGACCTGGCCGTCTCCTCGTGCGTCCGGCTCGGTCTCGGCAGCCCACCCACCTACGCCGACGCGTTCCGGCAGCTGGCGCAGGCGCAGCTGATCCCCGCTGAGCTGGCCGACCGGCTGACCCGTGCGGCCGGGTTCCGCAATCTCCTCGTCCACGGTTACGGACAGCTCGACCTGCGTCGGGTGCACGCCGTGGCGGTGGCCGGCCCGGCCGACCTGCGGGCCTTCCTCGCGGTGCTGCGCGAGCACGCGTGACTCCGGGCATGGGGCTGACCGGCGGCCGTCGCTACGGTGTTGTCGTCGATCGAGAGGGGGTCCGGTGGCGGACACGGTCATCGACAACCCGATACTGAACCGCCCGTACGACGAGCCGCTCCGCCATTTCGAGTTCGACACCGACGGCATCACCGACAAGATCGCCGAGAGCCGCCGGCCGTCGTCGTACTTCATCCCGATTCCACAGTCGCGCAAGGGCGGGCGACAGCTGGAGCTCGCCGAGCTGACCGCGGACCAGATCCAGCTCAACCTGCTGGTCAACCGGATTCGGGGGCACGTCACGGTGTGGCGCCGTTCGGGCTACCCCAACGTCACGCCGACGACGCGGCGGCTGCTGGAGCACTGGGCCGATCCCGAGCGGGACAACCGGGTGCTGTTCTGCCAGCGCGAGGCGGCCGAGACCGCGATCTACGTCGCCGAGGTGGCGCCGCGCACCGGTGACGTGTGGATCCGCAACGACCTCGCCGCCGTCAATGCCGAGCACAACGACGGCCTGAACCGGGTCGCGCTCAAGATGGCCACCGGCTCCGGCAAGACGGTTGTGATGGCCATGCTCATCGCGTGGCAGGTGCTGAACAAGGTCGCCACCCCGCTGAACAAGCGCTACTCCAAACGCTTCCTGGTCGTCACGCCGGGTCTGACGATCCGCGACCGGCTGCGGGTGCTGCTGCCGTCGGACCCCGACAACTACTACCGGCTGCGCGACCTGGTGCCCGCCGAGCTGTTCGGCGGGCTCGGCCAGGCACAGATCCTGATCACGAACTACCACACCTTCCTCCCCCGCGAGCTCCCGGCAGGCAAGGGTGTGAGCCGGTTGACGAAGGACGTGCTCAACCCCGGCGGCGGCCCCAGCCCGTTCACCGAGACCGGGAACCAGGTGGTCACCCGGGTGCTCCGCGACCTCGGCGGCGGCACGAGCGAGCTGGTCGTGTTCAACGACGAGGCGCACCACTGCTACCGGGGCCGCGGCGAAGTCGAGAAGCTGACGGGCGGCGACCGCACCGAGGCCAGGGAGCGCAACGAGGAGGCCCGCGTCTGGTTCACCGGACTGCAGGCGATCACCCGGGCCGTCGGCGTCAAGACCGTCTACGACCTGTCCGCCACCCCGTTCTTCCTGCACGGCTCGGGCTACCAAGAAGGCACGCTGTTCCCCTGGGTGGTCAGCGACTTCTCGCTGATCGACGCCATCGAGTCGGGCATCGTGAAGATCCCGCGCATGCCGGTGGACGACAACCAGGTCTCGCGCACCGTCGCCTATCGTGACCTGTGGGCCGAGGTCCGCGACGAGCTGCCAAAAGGCGGCCGGCGAGGCCAGGGCGCGCTCGACCCGGCACAGCTGCCCGACGTCCTGGAGACAGCGCTGCGCGCGCTGTACGGCGCCTACCAGCGTCGGTTCGACACATGGGCCGCCGGCGAAGGCGCGGGCGACACCCCGCCCGTGTTCATCGTGGTGTGCAGCAACACCAGCGTCTCGAAGTGGGTGTTCGACTGGGTCGGCGGCTACCAGCGTGACGACGTCGCGATCCCCGGCGAGCTCCCGCTGTTCTCCAACATCGGTGACGACGGGAGGTGGCGGCACCGACCGCGGACGATCCTCGTCGACTCCGAGCAGCTGGAATCCGGGGACGCCATGTCGGCCGAGTTCAAGAATATCGCGGCGACCGAGATCGAGGAGTTCCGCGCCGACTACGCGAGCCGGTTCCCCGGCCGCTCGCTGGACGACGTCTCCGACACCGACCTCCTGCGTGAGGTGATGAACACCGTCGGCAAGGCCGGGAAGCTCGGAGAGCAGGTGCGCTGTGTGGTCAGCGTCTCGATGCTCACCGAGGGTTGGGACGCCAACACCGTCACCCACGTCCTCGGGATCCGCGCCTTCGGCACGCAGCTGCTGTGCGAGCAGGTGGTGGGACGCGGGTTGCGCCGGCGCTCCTACGCGGTGGACGACGACGGCTACTTCACTCCCGAGTACGCCGACGTGATCGGGGTGCCGTTCCGGTTCATCCCCACCGTCGCGCAGACGAAGGACGTGACGATCAAGCCGACCCGCCGCGTCCACGCCGAGGCCGAGCGGGCGTCCGCCGAGATCACCTTCCCGCGGCTGACCGGCTACCGGATGGAGCTGCCCGACGACCGGCTGTTCGCCGAGTTCGGGGACGAGACCCGCGTCGTCGTCTCGACAGCCGACTTTCCGACCGAGACCACGGTGGTCGGCGTGATCGGTGACGAGGAGACCCTTGATCTCGGCGGGCTCCGCGCCGCACGGAAGCAGACCGTCGCGTTCGAGCTGACCAAGCTGCTGGTGTCGGACTACCTGGCGGTGGCGGGCCAGCGACGGCCATGGCTGTTTCCGCAGGTCCTCCGGCTGACGCGGCGCTGGCTGGCCGAACAGGTCGACTACCACGACGACACCTTCCCCGGGCTGCTGCTGGTCAGGCAGAAGGCGCGGCAGGCGTGCGAGGCGATGATGCACGCCATCACCTGGGTGGACGGCGCCCGGGTGGGCACGGTCCTGCCGGTGCTCCGCTCGTTCGACCCGGTCGGCAGCACCGGTGAGGTCGACTTCTTCAGCACCAAGACGGTGTTCGGCACCTCACCGGACCGCTGCCACGTCAACTTCGTCACACTCGACGGACCGGGCGGCAACTCGTGGGAGCGCGCCGTCGCCAAGGCGCTCGACACCCTGCCCGGCGTCGGCGCGTATGTGAAGAACGACCACCTGGGCTTCACGGTGCCCTACACCCACGAGGGCAGCACCCGGCAGTACGTGCCGGACTTCCTCGTTCGGCTCGACGGCGCCGACGACGGTGTCACCCGCACCCTGATCGTCGAGGTGTCGGGCTCGCAGAAGTCGCCCGGTCCGACTGCGGAGAAGGCCGCCACCACCCGGGAGAGCTGGGTGCCCGCGGTGAACGCGCACGGCGGGTTCGGGCTCTGGGGGTTCTGTGAGATCGGGACGGCCGAGATCACCCGGGCGCATCAGGTGCTGGCCGCGGCGACGGCTGCGCTGCGCGCACAGGACCCGCCGGTCCGCCGATCAAGGAGAGCAGCCTGATGCCACCGCGCCGCCGCAGCCCGGCCGCCGCGACACCGACCCCGGTCGAGGCAGTCCGGCACACCGACAAGCGGGTCAACATCCCGACCGCCGACGCCAAGGACTTCGTCTCCCGCGAGGCCGGTGCGGTCGACAAGGTGCGCTACCCGCGCAACCCCGCGCTCGACCCGCAGCTCGTGTGGCGCGGCAAGGACGAGCAGGACTCCGAGGATCTGCTCGCCGACGCCCCGCCGATCTACATCCAGGAGAAGATCGACCCCAGGGTCCTCATCGAGAACCTGCGTCGGACGTCCGTGAACGGTTCAGCAGAGCCGGAGTACACCCTGTTCGACGACTTCGACGGCCTGGAGCCGTTGGACAAGATTGACTTCTACCGACACGGCGCCAACTGGTCGAACCGGATGGTGCTCGGCGACTCGCTGCAGGTCATGGCCTCGCTCGCGGAGAAGGAGAACCTGCGCGGTCAGGTGCAGATGATCTACCTCGACCCGCCGTACGGGATCAAGTTCGGGTCGAACTGGCAGGTGTCGACGCGCAAGCGCGACGTCAAGGACGGCAAGGTCGAGGACGCGACGCGCGAGGTCGAGCAGATCAAGGCGTTCCGGGACACCTGGGAGCTGGGGATCCACTCGTATCTCTCGTATTTGCGGGACCGGTTGGCCGCGGCGCGGGAGCTGTTGACGGAGTCGGGGTCGATCTTCGTGCAGATCGGCGACGAGAATGTGCACCTGGTACGGAGTTTGCTCGATGAGGTGTTCGGGAGCGAGAACTTCGTCAGCCTGATCACGATGTCCAAGACGGGCGGCGCTACGGCCGAGTTCCTGCCGAACACGGCGGACTTCACAGGGCCGTTTCAAGATCGTTGATCATGTGATTACCTGGAGGATCTTGAATGGGCGGTGCATGCAGCGGGTGGCCCAGCGGGTCGTTTCGGTGACGTCGCGGCGTCCCCGGAGGTGGATCGCGCCGATCGCAAGATTGCGGAGCGCGGCCATCACGCGTGGGCCCGAGCCGGTGCGGGCGGTGGAGTGGTCCTCGCGGTAGACGGTGTCGCGCAGCCAGTGCAGCGACTCGATGCCCCAGTGCCGGC
>JBBSGM010000007.1:0-57033 GCA_038254065.1 Mycobacteriales bacterium
CTAAGGTGAGCAGTCGAACGAGAAGGTGGAGGTCCGTGGCATGGCGTCCAAGCGATGGCGCTTCGCAGCCAGCCGTAGGTCGGCCGGCTACAGTCAAGAGCAGCTGGCCGAGCAGCTGGGCGTCGAGCGGTCCACTGTGACCCGCTGGGAAGCTGGCGAGACCACGCCGCAGCCCTGGGTCCGGCCGAAGCTGGCCAAGTTGCTTACCGTCTCAGGGGAACAGCTTGACGGTCTGCTCGCTGAAGCTGAGACGGCCGCGGCCGTGTCGTCCCATGACGTGACGGCGGCCGTCACCAGCACCGAGCCCGTCACGGTCCTGGAGCAGGTCGAAAGACTGCGGCAAGGGCTGCACGAGACGATCAGCGAGCATGCGCTGAGTCGGGCCAGTCTCGACGACTGGGAGCAGACGGTTAGCCAGCACGGTAATGCCACCCGGGACCGCCCACCAGTCGCCATGCTTGATGATCTGACTGCCGACCTCGCCGAGCTACAGCAAGCCCTCACGCGCTGCCGCTCATCGACGGCCCTGCGGCGGCTCACCCGCGTCACCGCCCACCTGGCCGGCCTGATGTGCCTGACGCTCATCAAGCTCGGCTCCCGGCCGGCATTCCGGCGTTGGGCGCGTACCGCCCGGACGGCGGCTGACGAAGCTGGTGATCCGCTCACGGCGTCGTGGGTACGAGCTCAGGAGGCCTACGGTTGCTACTACAGCGGCAACCTGACCGACGCCGTAGTAGTAGCCCAGCATGCCCAGACCTTGGCCGGCCACACGCCTTGCGTCGGCATAGCCCTTGCCGCCGCCCTGGAGGCCCGGGCGCAGGCTGCTCTCGGTAAAACGCAAGAGACACTAGAGGCGATAGCGCGGGCTGAGGCCGTCCTGGCTGCTCTCGACGACGAGTCGGTGACGGTGTCAGCCTTCGGCTACAACGAAGCTCAGCTGCGCTTCCACGAGGGCAACGCCCTGACCCACCTGCACGACACGACCGCCGCCTGGTCGTCTCAGCAGCGGGCGCTGGAACTCTGCCCAGCCAACGACTACCTGGACCGGACGCTGACCCAGCTTGACCGGGTTGCTTGTCTCGCGCATGACGGTGACGCCTCCGGCGCTGCCGACTACGCCATCCAGGCCCTCGTGCCGCTGACGGAGGACCAGCGCCGCGGCCTTATTACCCTTCGCGCGCACGAGGCGGTGGCAACTCTGCCATCAGGTCAGCGCGCGCTGCCTGCTGTCCGTGACCTGCACGACCTGCTAATGCTCACCAGCGGTACAAAGGAGAACGAAGGCTGGTGGTGATCGTAGCGCCCGCGACACTGAATGATGTGCCAGCCATGGCGGTGCTGTTCGACGAGATGGATCGCTTCTACGGGGCGACCGAGCTACCACCGCCGGATGAGCGCGCCAAGGACATTGCCGCCATGCTCTTCCGGCCCGTGCCGGCAGCGCAGGTCTTGCTGGCTCGGGACGAGGAGCAGCTGGTGGGCTTCGCGGCGTACTCGTTTCTGTGGCCTGCTGCGGGTGTGACACAGTCACTGTATCTCAAAGAGTTGTACGTGACGCATGCCGCACGACGACAGGGCATTGGCAAGCTGCTGATGCAGCAGCTGTACCGGGTGGCCGTCGAGCAGGATTGCAGCCGGGTGGAGTGGACGGCTGACGCGGACAATGCAGCGGCACAGCGGTTCTATGAGGGGCTGGGAGTGCCGCCGTACGCGTCGAAGGTGTTTTACAGAGTGGAGGGGGAGAACTTAGTTTATCATCAACGGCGGTCCAGTCGAGTGTGTGGAGCGTGACGCGCTTGCCCAGCCGTTCGTGCAGCAGGTGGCACACCAGCGTGGGCCATGGATCACGGCAGTTAGGGAGTTCCGGCGACCTAGTTCGGCGTATATCCATCGGTGCGGCGTGCAGCGGTGTAGTCGGGCGCGCCGGCTCAGCGCCGCTGCGAGTGTGGTTGAGCCGGTCACCGACATTCTCTGGTGTCCACACGACGTGGGCCAGCAGCCGCTCCAACACGATGTTGGATCGCGTCGGAGTCATCTGCCGCCGGTGGCCTGGGCGGACCCAGGCCGATGCTGGGCCGGGCAGCAGCATTCGGTTGTCGATGCGACGGCGGTTGTCGCGCCGGGCGCCGAGCAATTGCCGCACGTCGTCGGTTGAGCTCGCGGCACCGACGGCAGTGACCCCGCCGCCGACTCGGGACGGATAGGTTGACCGGATGAGCCTGGCATCGGAGGAGCGCACCGCGATCTGCGACGAGTTCGAATGGTCCGGCCCGGACCGGCCCACCCTCTGCCAGCGCTGGAACACCCGCGACCTGCTCGCGCACCTGCTCGTCCGGGAACGCCAGCCGTGGGCGGCGCCGGGCATTGTGCTCAGCGCGCTGGCCCCGATCACCGAGCGGGCCATGCACGGCTACGCCGACGTCCCGTGGCAGCACATGATCGACGATCTGCGAGCGGGTCCGCCCGCCTGGTCGCCCTACCGCGTCGGGAAGGTCGACGAGCTCGTCAATGGCACCGAGTTCTTCGTCCACCACGAGGACGTCCGGCGCGGCGAGCCCGACTGGACGCCGCGGGAACCCGACCGGGCTCGTGACGAGGAGCTGTGGACGTTGCTCGGGCGGTTGGGCAGGTTGTTGTTCCGGCGCAGTCCGGCGGGGCTGCTGCTGCGCCGCCCGGACGGCGTCGAGCAGGTCGTGCGGACCGGACCCGGTCTGGTGACGGTCGCCGGCGCGCCCGCCGAGCTGGTGCTGCACGCGTTCGGCCGTGACGCGGCGCGGGTCGAGGTGAGCGGTGCGCCCGCCGCTGTCGCGGCCTATCGGGCGGCCGGCCGAGGGCTGTAGGCACCATCGGACCGACGCCGTCCGACTGGAGCTCTGCGCGCCGGGTCGGACGCAGTCCGCCACCTGTTGAGCTGTGAGCGGTACCGTCATCCCATGAGCCCGACTCCTCTCGCGCGGCCACCGGGCCGCCCGTTCGGACAGGTGCTGACCGCGATGGTCACTCCCTTCGACGCCGACGGGGCCCTCGACCTACCCAGAGTGGAGCAGCTGGCCACCCAGCTCGTCGATCTCGGCAACGACGGTCTCGTGGTGAACGGCACCACCGGCGAGGGCCCGACCACCACCGACCTGGAGAAGTCCGAGCTGGTCCGCGCGGTCGTCAATGCCGTCGGGAACCGGGCGACCGTGGTCGCCGGGGCCGGCACCTACGACACCGCGCACAGCGTGGCACTGGCTCGGGCGGCCGAGAAGGCGGGCGCGCACGGGCTGCTCGTGGTCACGCCGTACTACTCGCGACCGCCGCAGTCAGGGCTGGTGCTGCACTTCACCGCCGTCGCCGACGCCACCGACCTGCCGGTGATGCTCTACGACATCCCACCGCGCAGCGTGATCCCGATCGAGGTACAGACGCTGCAGCGGCTGGCCGAGCACCCACGGATCGTCGCGGTCAAGGATGCCCGCAATGACCTGCGGGTGGGCACCGAGGTGCTGGCCACCACCACGCTGGCCTACTACTCCGGTGACGACCCGGTGAACCTGCCGTGGTTGTCGGTCGGTGCGGTCGGCTTCGTCAGCGTGATCGGGCACGTCGTGGCCGACCGGTTGCGGGCCCTGCTCGACGCCTACGAGGCCGGTCAGGTCGAGCGGGCGCGCATCCTGCACCACGCCACGCTGCCGGTGATCCGCGCGATGGGGCGGGTCGGCGGGGCGGTGTTCGCCAAGACGGCGCTGCGGCTGCGCGGCCTGGACGTCGGTGAGCCGCGGCTGCCGTTCCCGCCCGCCACCGAGGAGCAGGTCGCAGCGATCGCCGGTGATCTCCTCTCGGCCGGTATCGCGCTCGACGAGAACTTCTCCATGTACCGCGACGGCCGGCGCGGCTACGGCGCGCTCGGCGCGCGGGCCTCGGTCGAGCTCGGGGCGGAGGTCGCGTACCGTTGACCGCCCGCTCCCGCCGCGTCACCGATCCAGGGGTCGAGGTCGCGGACCCGTGAGCCGACCCACCACCCGATACGGCGCCGTCGCGGCGCCCCTGAGCTCCGACAGCGAGGAAGATCGTTGAGTCGCCCGCCAGCACGGTCCGACCGTCCGCGGTCCGACCGCCGGTCCCGTTCGTCTTCGTCGCGACGCGGCCAGGGGCGCGCCGAGGCGCCGGTCGACCCGGACACCGCGAACCCCGCTGAGCTGCCCAGTGGTCCGCCGCCCGCGCTGGCCGCGGGAGCCCTGCGGGTGTTCGCCCTCGGCGGCATCGGCGAGATCGGCCGGAACATGACGGTCTTCGAGTACGACGGCCGGCTGCTCGTCGTCGACTGCGGGGTGCTGTTCCCCGCGGAGGACTCGCCGGGAGTCGACCTGATACTTCCGGATTTTCGAGCCATCGAGCACCGGCTCGACGACATCGACGCCCTCGTGCTCACTCACGGCCACGAGGACCATATCGGTGCGGTGCCGTTCCTGTTGCGCCAGCGCCCCGACCTGCTGCTCGTCGGCTCGCGGTTCACCCTCGCCCTGGTCGCGGCCAAGTGCAAGGAGCACCGGCTGACCCCACACCTGCTCGAGGTGGCCGAGGGCGCCCGGATGCGGCACGGGCAGTGGGACTGCGAGTACTTCGCGGTCAACCACTCCATCCCCGACGCGCTGGCCGTCGCGATCCGCACCCCGGCCGGGCTGGTGCTGCACACCGGTGACATCAAGCTCGACCAGCTCCCGCTCGACGGGCGGCTCACCGACCTGGCCGGGTTCTCCCGGCTCGGCGACGAGGGCGTGGACCTGCTCCTCGTCGACTCCACGAACGCCGAGGTACCGGGGTTCGTCATCGCCGAGCGCGAGATCGGCCCGGTCCTCGACGGGCTGTTCCACCGTTCACCCGCGCGGATCATCGTCGCGTGTTTCGCCAGTCACGTGCACCGCGTGCAGCAGGCGCTCGACGCCGCCGCCGCGCACGGTCGAAAGGTGTGTTTCGTCGGCCGTTCGATGCTGCGCAACATGGGCCTGGCCGCCGAGCTGGACTTCCTCAACGTGCCCGACGGGCTGCTGGTCGAGCTCGACGACGCGATGGACCTGCCCGACGAGCAGCTCGTGATCATTTCTACCGGGTCACAGGGCGAGCCGCTGTCGGCGCTGTCCCGGATGGCCCGCGGCGAGCACCGCTCGGTCCGGATCCGCCCGGAGGACACGATCATCCTGGCCAGCTCGCTCATCCCGGGCAACGAGACCGCCGTCTTCGGCGTGATCAACGGGTTGACCCGGCTCGGAGCAAGTGTCGTGCACCAGGGCAACGCCAAGGTGCACGTGTCGGGCCATGCGCCCGCCGGTGAGCTGCTGTTCCTCTACAACGCGGTGCGCCCGTCGAACGTGCTGCCGGTGCACGGCGAGTGGCGCCATCTGCGGGCCAACGCGGCGCTGGCGGTGCAAACCGGGGTGCCCGAGGAGTCGGTGGTACTGGCCGAGGACGGCGTCGTCGTCGACCTGTTCGAGGGCCGCGCAGCGATCACCGGGCGGGTCGAGGTCGGCCGGGTCTACGTCGACGGGCTCACCGTCGGTGACATCGGTGAGACCACGCTGGGCGACCGGCTGATGCTCGGCGAGAGCGGGTTCATCCAGATCACCGTCGCGGTGGACTCGCACACCGGACGTGCGGTGAGCCGCCCGACGGTGTCGGGCCGCGGGTTCTCCGACGACCCGAAGGCATTCGACGCGGTGCTGCCGTTGATCGAGGACGAGCTGTCGCGCACCGAGGGCGAGGGCATCACCGACACCCACCGGATCGCCCAAGCGGTGCGCCGGGTGGTGGGTAAGTGGGTGGGGGACACCTACCGGCGGCGCCCGATGATCGTGCCGACGGTGATCGCGGTCTGAGCCGGCTGCTCGCGACCGCCGAGATCACAGGTCCGGCGGTGGATCGGGATCGTCCACGCCGTTCGCGACCTCGGCGGCGACGAGCCCCCGGCAACGCTCGACGAACTCCGTGGCCTCGTCGACCAGTGCGCGCAGCATCGGCTCGTCGGCCCCGAACGCCTCGGACCGGTAGTCGGCGTCGATCCGCAGCTCGAGCAGGCGCCCGAGCAGCGGGGTCGGGCCGAACGTCGCGGTGAACAGGCTCAGCTGGCCGCTGTGTGTCTTCGCGCGCAGCTCCCGCGCCAGCAATGCGGCGCGCGCGGCGTGGAACACCGCGTAGTAGAGGCGGCTGACGGCATCCAGGCCCAGCCCCAGGCCGAGCAGCGCCGTCGCCGCGCGGAGCGCCGTGGCCGCGATCTCCAGCTCGGCTGCGGCCTTGTTTTCCTGACCGTGCGTCACAGCCGAACCGACTCCTGCCGCAGCTCCTCGTAGAAGCCGGTCGCCCGCGAGATCGGGGCATGGTAACGGTCGAAGGCCACGACGATCGGGGAGAGCCTCGGGTCGATGTAGTGCGCCAGGTCCGTGATCGCCCGCGTCGTCGGCTCGTCCTTCGCGTCGAGCAGCACGAGGACGTCGATGTCGGACTCGTCGTGGTCGTCGCCGCGCACTTTCGAGCCGTACAGCCGCAGGTCGCGCAGCCGTGCGCCGAGCAGTCCGCGCAGCTCGTCGCGGAACTGGACGACCGACCGGCGATCGTGTTCGCTGAGCCGGGCCAGCACCACCTCGGTCGGGATCGCGGAGACCACGGAGCCGATTCTAGCGGGGCAGCGGTGCTCGGCGGCGCTGACCGCGCCTGGCTCACCGGACGGTGAGCGTCCCGGTCATGACCGGATGAATGGAGCAGCGGTACGGGTAGTCGCCCGGTCGGCTCGGAGCGGTGAGGGTCGCGGTGGCGTGCCCGGGGATGTTGCCGCTGTCAAAGGACTGGTCGAGAGCGGTGAGCGTGTGGTTCGCCGTGTCCTCGTTCCGAACAGTGATCCTGGCCCCCGGCGCGACGGTCAACCCTGGCGGGACGAACGCGAAGTCCTTGATCACGACGACGTCCGGGCCCGGGACCGGCGCGGAGCTCGATGCCGGCGCGGAGCTCGAACTCGGGGCCACGGCACTCGACGGTGCCGGGGCGGGTGCGGCACCCGAAGGAACCGTGGAGGTCGAAGGGGTGACAGCGCTGCCCGACGTCGCCGGAGTAGTGGTCGTCGGGCCAGGAGCGCCGCAGCCCGCGAGCCCCAGCACCACGAACAGCACCGCGGCCGGCACGCCCGGGACCGTGCACAGACCACGCTTTCGCCTCATGTCTGCACCTATCTCCCTGACCCGGGCGGCCGGGATCCCCCGACCGGCCCGGGTCAGCTGTGCGGGATCAGGACTCGTCGGCCTCACTTGCGGAGCGCCGCGACGCCACGTACGCGGCGGTGCCCGCTGCCCCGAGCAGGGCCGCGCCGCCGACGGCGAGCAGCCCCTTGTCCTCGACACCCGCGGTGGAGCCGCCGCCGGTGTTGACGCCACCCGAGGGCATCGCTCCCATCTGGCTGGCCAGGAACGGGGTGACCGCCTTCAGCACCTCGGCCTTGGTCTTCGGTGTCTCGAAGGCGCCCATGTAGACCCCGCCCTCCGCGGGCTTGCCGAGCAGGCTGCCCACGATCGCCGCGTGCCGGGCCTCCACGCCGAAGATTCCCGCGGCGGCCTGCAGCACGTCCTTGTTCTTGATGAACCCGGCCGCACCGAGGTAGGCACCCACCCCGACGTTCTCGAAGGTGAAGCTCGTGGTGAGGTAGCTGTCCCGGCTGGCGAACGCGTTGCCGAAGTTCACCATCGGCTTGCTGACCGGAGTGCCGCCCAGCTTCTTGACCGTCGCGGTGATGGCCGCGACGTGCGCCTCCTCGTCCTTCTGCACCTGGGTCAGGTAGGTCTGCTCCTGGCCGCTGAGCAGGTTCTTCGCGTTGCCCAGCTCGTAGAACGTCGCTTCCAGGTACTCGAGGGTCAACGCGTAGTTGAGCACGTCGACGTCACTGCCGAAGTCGGCGGCGGCCGCCAGTTCCCACCGGTAGTTCAGCGCGTCCAGCGCCATCGGCGCGGGAACCGAAGCGACCCGGCCCTGCACGAAGTCACGTTGCAACATGGTTACTCCTCAGGAGCTGATGAAGGGCTTGACCTGGTCGAGGACAAAGCTCATCGGCTTGTGGTCCTCGATTGGGCTCGGGAACGGCTTGCCGCCGGTCAGCGACGCGAGGATCGCGGCGTGCCGGGACTCGACGCCGGCGATGGACGCAGCCGCCCCCAGCACGTCGCCGCTCTTGATGTTGGGAACCTGGCCGTGGTAGGCCACCACACCGAGCTCCTCGAACGTGGAGGCCGTCTGGAGGAACTTGTCCCGGCTCCCGAACGTGCCGTCCGGGAACTTGATCATCGGCTTCGCCACCGGGGTGCCACCCAGCTTGGTGACGGTCGCCGTGATCGCCTTCACGTGTTGCTGCTCGTGGTCCTCGATCGGGGTGACCAGGTCGAGCTCCCGGCCGGACAGCAGGTTGGCGGCAAGCCCCTGCTTGTAGAACTCGGCTTCCAGGTACTCCAGGGTCAGCGCGTAGTTGAGGATGCTGAGGTCACCGTCGCCGCCGGATGACCCCTGGGTCGGGTCGGTCGCCGCCGTGGCGAGCGGTGTTGTGACCAGCGCGCCGCCCAGCACGAAGCCGGCGCCCACGCCGACCCGGCCTGCCCAGCGCAGGAAGTTGCGCCGGTCCGTCTCTCGCTGAAACGCCAGAACCGGCATTCCGTCGAAAATCTTGCCTGAACTCACTTCGTCCACTCCTCTAGCTGTCGGACACAGTTACCGAAACGGAACGACCCTCCCCTCGTCTCCGCATTGTCGGGTATCGGGACCATAGCTCGGCACCTGGCTCACCGCTGCGCCGAGGAGATTAAGGTTGCATATGCAACGATGTTGCTTTCGTAGTTGCGGGTGGACGGGTCGAACACGCCGCCGCAGGTGATCAGCCGCAACTGTGCGTCGGGCGTGTTGCCATACACCTCCAGCGAGGGGAACTGCGCCTTCGGGTACTCCACCACCTTGTCCACCCGGAATGTCGCCACGATTCCGTCGGCCCGGGTCACGTCGACGGTGTCCCCGGGACGTAATGCGCCGAGCCGGAAGAACACTCCCGGACCGTACTCGGCGGAGTCGATGTGACCCAGCAGAACCGCGGGACCCAACTCGCCCGGGGTCGGGGAGAACTCGTACCAACCGGCCTTCGAGTCCCGAGCCAGCGGGGGCACCTCGATGGTGTCGTCCGGGTTCAGACCCAGCACCAGCAACGACGAGCGCACCCCGATGGCCGGCACGTTCAGCGCCACCGGCACCGATCGTGGAAGCACCGGGCCCGCCGGGACGGTGGACGCGGCGGGATCGCCGGGTCCGGTCGTCGCGAGCGGACCGGCACCCGAAGCCGGGCCGGCACCTGAAGCCGGAGCGCCACTTGAAACCGGGGTGGCGTTCACCGGGTCGGGCTGCGGCGCCGTCTGCTGCGAGAGCAGCGCGATCGTGATCGACACGACACCGACCACCACCAGCACCACGGTGGCCACCATTCCGGCGACGAGCCCGCGCCTGCCGTCGCGCACCGGACGGCGTGGGCGAGCGGGTCCAGGCGGAACCGAGCCCGCGGGTCCGGGGCCGCTCCCGCGGGCGCTGTCCCCGCCCGCCGGGCGCGGACGACCCGCTGGTGCGCTCCGGTCCGAAACCACCACCCGTTGTCCTCCTCCGCGGCGGGTTGGATGCTGTCACCTCTTTAGCGGTTTCCAGCACACAGTGTTTCGGCAAGCGTAGAAGGGTAGACTGCGCCAATCGGTTAGGCTGGCACCGCCCCGAACGGACGTATACAGGCGGCAAACGAGCTGAACGGGTGAGATGGAGAAGTACCGCTCCGTTTACCTAGCCTGAACGGACGGAAACTAGGTCAACTTGTCCGCGGAGCTCGGCATCGCCGTTGCGGGGCAGCTCGAGCGTCACCGGTGCGTCGGAACCCGGCCGTCGGCCCGCACCCGGCTACCGTGTCCGGCATGGCGGGACGCACGACGACCGGTCGGGGTAGCGGAAGCAGGCGTACCGCCCCCCGGCCGACGCATGGCTCGGGTTCTCCGGGGCGCCGTCCGGCCACCGCGCGGCGCCGCGGGGCGGCCCGTCCGGCGGCCCGGTCGCGCCGCGGACCGGACCTGCTCGACCGCGGAATCGACGCGGTGGGGCGCGGGATGCTCACGCTGGGTCGATCGGCCGGGCGCGCCGCCGGTCGGGCGGGCGAGCTCGACCCGGCGCATCGCCGAGACGGGCTGGGCGTCGCGTCCATCGTGCTCGCCGTGGTCAGCGCGGCGGGCGTGTGGTGGGGCGCGGGGGGCCCCATCGGGCACGGTCTGTCGGTCGCGGTCGGCTCGGTATTCGGCGTGGCGGGGCTGCTGCTGCCGGTGGTGCTGCTGGGCGTCGGCATCACACTGATGGTGGTGCCGGCGCGGCCGGCGGCCAGGCCGCGGATCGCGGTCGGGTCGCTGCTGCTCACCCTGGGTGTGCTCGGGCTGGTGCACCTGTTCGCCGGCTCGCCCGCCGAGCCCGGGCGCTGGGCCGACGCCGGTGGCGCGATCGGCTACCTGGCCGGAACCCCGCTGGAAAGCGGGCTCACCGCGTGGGTGGCGGTGCCGGTGCTCGTGCTGCTGTCCGGCTACGCGTTCCTGGTGCTCACCGCCACCCCGGTGCGTCTCGTGGGGACCCGCCTGCGCCGGCTCCTACGCGGCGCCGATCCGGAACCGCCCGTTGCCGGGGGGATCGACCCCGATGCCGAAGGCGTGGTCCCGGGGACCGGGGCCACGCCGCCGTTGCGCCGCCCCTCGCGGCGCCGGCAGGGCGCTCGGGAGGCCGACGCGTACCGCGAGGAGCCCACCGGGAGCCCGGCGCCCGCCGGGGCCGCGGGGCCCGGTGCACCGGGCGGGGACCCGGCCACGGAGGCTGCGGCCGGCCGGGCGAAGTCGCGACCGTCCGCCGCCGCCGTACCGGCGGTCGGTGTGGTGTCCGAGCTCGAGCAGGAGGGCGGCGAGCAGCTCTCGCTGGCGATTCGGGAGCCGTTCCCGGAGACCGAGTACAAGCTGCCGCCCGCCGATCTGCTGCCCACCGGGCCGGTGCCCAAGAAGCGCAGCCGCGCGAACGACGCCATGATCGAGGCCATCACCGGCGTGCTCGACCAGTTCGGCGTCGACGCGCAGGTCACCGGTTTCACCCGGGGCCCGACCGTGACCCGCTACGAGATCGAGCTCGGGCCCGCGGTGAAGGTCGAGAAGATCACCCAGCTCACCCGCAACATCGCCTATGCGGTGGCCACCGACAGCGTCCGGCTGCTGGCCCCGATCCCCGGCAAGTCCGCCGTCGGTATCGAGGTGCCCAACACCGACCGGGAGATGGTCCGGCTCGGCGACGTGCTGCGCTCCCGCAACGCGCGCAGCGAGCAGCACCCCCTGGTCATCGGCCTGGGCAAGGACATCGAGGGGCACTTCCTCGTCGCCAACCTGGCCAAGATGCCGCATCTGCTGGTCGCCGGTTCCACGGGTTCGGGCAAGTCGAGCTTCGTCAACGCGATGTTGGTGTCGCTGCTGTCCCGGGCCACTCCGGACGAGGTCCGGATGATCCTCATCGACCCGAAGATGGTCGAGCTGACGCCCTACGAGGGCATCCCGCACCTGATCACGCCCATCATCACCCAGCCCAAGAAGGCCTCGACCGCACTGGCCTGGCTGGTGGAGGAGATGGAGCAGCGCTACCAGGACATGCAGGCCAGCAAGGTCCGCCATGTCGACGACTTCAACAAGAAGGTCAGATCCGGCGAACTCACGGCGCCGCTGGGCAGCGCGCGGGAGTACCGGCCCTACCCCTACATCCTGTGTATCGTCGACGAGCTCGCCGACCTGATGATGACCGCACCGCGCGACGTCGAGGACGCCGTCGTGCGGATCACCCAGAAGGCCCGGGCGGCCGGCATCCACCTGGTGCTGGCCACCCAACGGCCTTCCGTGGACGTCGTCACCGGGTTGATCAAGACCAACGTGCCGTCGCGGCTGGCGTTCGCGACGTCGTCGCTCATCGACTCGCGGGTCATCCTCGACCAGCCGGGCGCGGAGAAGCTGATCGGCATGGGCGACGGGCTGTACCTGCCGATGGGGGCGGGCAAGCCGGTCCGGATGCAGGGCGCCTTCGTCGGGGACGAGGAGATCACCGCGATCGTCTCCTACGTCAAGCAACAGGCCGACCCGACCTATACCGAGGGTGTCACCGCGGCGAAGGCCGGTGAGCAGCGCGAGGTCGACCCGGACATCGGCAACGACCTCGATGTCCTGCTGCAGGCCGCGGAGCTCGTGGTCACCTCACAGTTCGGCTCGACGTCGATGCTGCAGCGCAAGCTGCGGGTGGGGTTCGCGAAGGCCGGTCGGCTGATGGACCTGCTGGAGTCGCGCGGGGTGGTCGGCCCTTCGGAGGGCTCCAAGGCCCGCGACGTGCTGATCAAGCCCGACGAGCTGGAGGGCGTGCTGTGGCTGATGCGGGGTGGGGGAGGACCGGAGCCCGACGCGGCGGACTGAACAGGTCAGGGCCGCTCCCCGGACGAGCCGGTGAAACCCTGCTGGCGCCACGCCTCGTACACTGCGACGGCCACCGCGTTGGCCAGGTTCAGCGAGCGCGACCCGGGCAGCATCGGCACCCGCACCCGGCCGGTGACCGGCGGGGCGGTCGCCACCTCGGCGGGCAGCCCGGTCGACTCGGTGCCGAAGAGCAGGACGTCGCCCGGCAGGTAGTTGACCTCGGTGTAGCAGCGGGCCGCCGACGCGGTGAACGCGAACACCCGAGCCGGGAGCAGCGCCGTCCACGCCGCGTCCAGGTCGGCGTGCACCCGCAGGTCTGCCAGCTCGTGGTAGTCCAACCCCGCGCGGCGCACCTGCCGGGCCTCGAGGGAGAACCCGAGCGGTTCGACGAGGTGCAGCTCAGCCCCGGTGTTCGCGGCCAGCCGGATGGCGTTGCCGGTGTTGGGCGGGATCTCGGGGTGCAGCAGCAGGATCCGGAACACCCCGGTGATCCTGCCCCCTCATAGGTGCAGGAGCATGCGGACGTTGCCCAGGGTGTTCGGCTTCACGTGCGCGAGGTCCAGGAACTCGGCGACGCCGGCGTCGTAGGACCGCAGCATGGCGGCGAACACCTCCGGCGCGACCGGCGTGCCGTCGATCTCGGCGAAGCCGTGGCCGCCGAAGAAGTGCCGCTCGAAGGTCAGCACGAACAGCCGGCTCAGGCCCAGGTCACGAGCGCCCTCGATCAACGCGTCGACGATGGCGTGCCCGACGCCGTGGCCCACCATCCGCGGGTGCACCGCGACCGTGCGGATCTCGCCGAGGTCCTCCCACAGCACGTGCAGCGCGCCGCAGCCGACGACCTCGCCGTCGAGCTCGGCGACCAGGAACTCCGGCACCGACTCGTAGAGAGTGATGATCTCCTTGGTCAGCAGGACCCGCCCGGCGTACTCGTCGACCAGCGCCTTGATCGTCGCCACGTCAGCGGTCCGAGCCCGCCGCACGGCCACCGATCCCACGACGGGTCAGAGTAGATCATCGGCCGACGGATACCCTGGTGGCCGTGTCGACACCCCGCCGTGCAGCGGCGCGCCCCGCTGACCCTCCGCGTCGGGCCGCCCTGCTGACCCTGGGCTGCGCCCGCAACGAGGTCGACTCCGAGGAGCTGGCCGGCCGGTTGACCGGCAGTGGCTGGGAGCTCGTGGAGGCGGACGTCTCGGCGGGTGGTCCGGTCCCCGACGTGATCGTGGTGAACACCTGCGGGTTCATCGAGCAGGCCAAGAAGGACTCGATCGACACCCTGCTCGCCGCCTCGGAGGTCGCGAAGGCCAGTGGCGCGAAGGTCGTGGCCGTGGGCTGCCTGGCGGAGCGCTACGGCGCGGAGCTGGCCGAGTCGCTGCCCGAGGCCGACGCCGTGCTCGGTTTCGACGCCTACCCCGAGCTCGCCGAGCGGCTCGGTGACGTCCTCGCCGGCCGCCCCCCCGTCCCGCACGTCCCGGTCGACCGGCGCACGCTGCTGCCGATCTCGCCGGCCCGCCGCCCCGCCGCCGCGACCGACGTCTCGGTCCCCGGCCACGGGTGGGTGCCCGACCTGTCGCGCCGCCGGTTGTCCGAAGGGCCGATCGCCCCGCTCAAGCTCGCCTCGGGCTGCGACCGCCGCTGCGCGTTCTGCGCGATCCCGTCCTTCCGGGGTGCGTTCGTCTCCCGCCCACCGGAGGAGATCCTCGCCGAGGCCGGGTGGCTGGGCAGCCACGGCGTCCGGGAGATCGTGCTGGTCAGCGAGAACTCCACGTCCTACGGCAAGGACCTGCCCGGCGGCAGCCGCGCGCTGGTGGCTCTGCTGCCCCGGCTGGCCGCGGTGCCCGGCGTCGACCGGGTCCGGGTGAGCTACCTGCAGCCCGCCGAGGTGCGTCCCGACCTGCTGCGGGTGATCGCGACGACGCCCGGGATAGCGCCCTACTTCGACCTGTCGTTCCAGCACGCGAGCGCGTCGGTGCTGCGCCGGATGCGTCGCTTCGGCTCGCGCGTCGACTTCCTCGACCTGTGCCGGCGGATC
This sequence comes from Mycobacteriales bacterium, assembly GCA_038254065.1. GTDB lineage: Bacteria > Actinomycetota > Actinomycetes > Mycobacteriales > Pseudonocardiaceae > Pseudonocardia. The sequence continues at coordinate 14,536 of JBBSGM010000007.1, forward strand.
CGCGCGCTGGCCCCGGAGGCCGGCATCCGCAGCAACGTCATCGTCGGCTTCCCCGGTGAGACGCGGGACGACCTCGCCGAGCTGGAGGCGTTCCTCACCGGCGCCCGGCTCGACGCCGTGGGCGTGTTCGGCTACTCCGACGAGGACGGCACCGAGGCCGTGGGCTACGCCGGCAAGGTTCCGGCCGAGGAGGTCGTGGCCCGGGTGTCGCGGATCTCCGAGCTGGTCGACGAGCTGATGACCCAACGCGCCGAGGACCGGATCGGCACCGAGGTGACGGTGCTCGTCGAGCACGCCGAGGACGACGACGTCGAGTGCACCGGCCGGGCCGCGCACCAGGCTCCCGAGGTCGACGGCGAGTGCGTGTTCGAGCGCGGCTCCGGACCGGCGGTGGGCGAGCTGGTGCGCGGCGTCGTCATCGGGACCGAGGGCGCCGACCTTGTCGTCTCGCCACGGGAGGTGCTGCCTCGCGCCGGGGTCGAGGCCGCCGCGAGGACCGGATGAGCAGGTCCCCGGCGGGCGCGTCGACCCCGCCGGGCGGCAGCCCACCGCTGCTCAACATCGCCAACGTACTCACCGGGTTGCGGCTGCTCCTGGTGCCGGTGTTCCTCGCCGCGCTGCTCACCCAGGCCGGGCACAGCACGGACTGGCGGATGGTCGCGTTCGGGGTGTTCGCGGTGGCGGCGTTCACCGACCGGCTCGACGGCGACCTGGCGCGCCGGCGCGGCCTGGTCACCGCGTTCGGCGCCGTCGCCGACCCGATCGCGGACAAGGCCCTGACCGGGGCCGCCTGGGTCGGGCTCTCGGTGCTGGGCGCAGTGCCGTGGTGGGTCACCGTCGTGATCATCGGCCGGGAGGTCGGGATCACCCTGCTGCGGTTCGGCGTGCTGCATCACGGGGTCATCCCGGCCAGCCGCGGCGGCAAGGCCAAGACCGCGGTGCAGGCACTCGCCATCGGTCTCTACGTGCTCCCGCTGACCGAACTGACCGAGCTGACCGCTGGTGCGGGCGCCGTCGACATCGTGCGCTGGACGGTACTGGCCGTCGCGATCGCGCTGACCGTCGGCACCGGGGGGGACTACGTGTTGCGCGCGCTGCGGCTGCGCTCGGCCGCGTTGGCGGCCCTGCATGACAGCCCGTGAACCCGTGTTCCCCGTGTTCGCCGTGGGCGGACGGGCCGGATGCCGTGTTGAACCGACGAGGCGGAGCCCGAGTCGGTACGGTGAGGCCACCGGAACCGTGGGTGAGTAGACGAGTCCGGGTGGAGCGTGGGACGAGGAGGGTGGCATGGCTGTGCTGCTGCGTGAGGCGATCGGCGGCAGCCTTCGGCGTGCCCGGACCGCGCGACGACGGACGTTGCGGGACGTGTCCCGCCGGGCCAGAGTGAGCCTCGGGTATCTTTCCGAGGTCGAGCGTGGCGTGAAAGAGCCCTCGAGTGAGCTGCTCGCCGCGATCTGTGAGGCCCTGGACGTGTCGCTGCCCGACCTGTTGGCCGCGACGGCCGAGGAGCTGGCCGCGACGCTCCATCCGCAGCTGGTGGTCCCGATCGGTCAGCGCCATGCCGACCTGCGGATCGCCGGCGTGCCGAACCCGCTGGTCAGCCCGCAGCCCGTGGTGGCGCCCGCCGGCCCGGTGGCCCGGGTCAACGCGGCGGCCTGATCCGCAGGTTCCGCGGTGTGCGGGAGGCGGCCCGGTGCGCGCACCGGTAGCCTGGTCTCCGGTCGCCCCGACGGTGGCCGCACCGAGGATCCCCGATATCGTCGGCGGCACCGGGAAGCGCGCCGCGCGGTGCGACAATGGGGTACGGACGGTGTTGCGCTCGGAGGTGGGGGGAGCAGATGGCCAACGGTCTCACGAAGGCCTGGAAGTACCTGATGGCGCTGTTCTCGTCGAAGGTCGACGAGTACGCCGACCCCAAGGTCCAGATCCAGCAGGCGATCGAGGACGCCCAGCGGCAGCACCAGGCCCTGTCCCAGCAGGCCGCGGCGGTGATCGGTAACCAGCGCCAGCTGGAGATGAAGCTCAACCGGCAGCTCGGCGAGATCGAGAAGACCCAGGCCTCGGCCCGGCAGGCGCTCGTGCTCGCCGACCAGGCCAGGGCCGCGGGTGACGAGGCCGGCGCCCAGCGCTATGAGGAGACCGCGCAGCTCTACGCCACCCAGCTCGTCACCACCGAACAGTCGGTCGAGGACCTCAAGACGCTGCACGACCAGTCGATCCAAGCCGCTCAGCAGGCCAAGAAGGCCGTCGAGCGGAATTCGTTGATGCTGCAGCAGAAGATCACCGAGCGCACCAAGCTGCTCAGCCAGCTCGAGCAGGCCAAGATGCAGGAGCAGGCCGCCGCGTCGCTGCGCCAGATGACCGACCTCTCCGCCCCGGGCAACGTCCCGTCGCTGGACGAGGTCCGGGACAAGATCGAGAGACGTTACGCCAACGCCATCGGATCTGCGGAGCTTGCGCAGAACTCGGTCCAGGGCCGGATGCTCGAGGTCCAGCAGTCCACCATCGACATGGCCGGGCAGAACCGGCTCAACCAGATCCGGGCGTCGCTGCGTGGCACACCGGTGGCGGGCGAGGTGACGTCGGGACAGCCGGTCCAGCCGGTCCCGGCGCAGCCGCAGAACACCCAGCAGACCCAGCAGCAGCCCGGTCCGGCCTGAGCCCGGCTCGCCGCTCGACCAAGATCAGCGTTGCGGAGGCGTCGGCCGCGGTGGGCGCGGTTGCGGACTCCGGAACGTCGATCATGGCGGGAACGTTGATCGCGGGGCCGGACCCGGCTGGCAGCGCGGGCACCAGTACGCAATCCGGGCGTAGCCACCGTCGCCCTGGTCGGCGGTGCGGATCCGGGTACTGCAGCGGCGGCAGGGTTGCCCGGCCCGCTCGAACACCCAGTGCGCCTGCGCCGGATGCAGCGAGCCGGTGGTCGACTGCTGCGGCCGGTCCGCGTTGCGCAGCAGCAGCGAGCGGGACAGCGCAACCACGGCGGGCAGGTCGGGCACGTCCCGGACCGGCGTCCACGGCGAGAGCCCGAGCAGGAAGCACACCTCGGTCTTGTAGAGGTTGCCCACCCCGGCCATCACCCGCTGCTCCAGCAGGGCCGGCCCGAGCTCGGCGTCGCGCCGGGCACTGAGCCTGCGCAGCGCCTCGGCAGCGTGCCGTCCGCTCCACGCCGGGTCGAGCAGGTCGGGCCCGAGGTGGCCGACGAGGCGGTTCTCGGCCTCGGTGGGCAGCAGCTCCAGGTCGTGCAGCGCGAACCCGACGGCGACCCGGTCGGCCGTCTCGAACACGGCGCGGGCCTCGTGCGCAGGCCGTTGCCACGCCATCCCGGGGCGGTAGAGGTGCCACGAGCCGTCCATTCGGAGGTGGCTGTGCAGGCTGGTGCCGTCGTCGAAGCGGGTGAACAGGTGCTTTCCGACGCTCGCCACCGCCGTCACCGTCCGCCCGGCCAGATCGTGCTCGACGAGCCGCGGGTGGCGCAGCTCGCCGCGCAGCAGCGGGTGGCCGGCCAGCGCGGCGTGCAGGCGCTTGCCGGCGAGGTGGACGGTGTCGCCCTCGGGCACGGCGCCGACGGTAGCCTCCCGACCTCCATCAGGGGGGAAGGGGCACCGGCACCCGCACGGCGTACAGCACGTCCCCGCGCACCGGGGTGAAGCCCAGCCGCGCCGCGACGGCCCGGCTGCCGGGGTTGTCCACGCTCGTCGTCCAGGTCGGGATGCGACCGCCGGACCGGATCCCGGCGACGGCCGCCGCGGCACAGCCGGACGCCAGCCCGCGGCCGCGGTGCGCCCGCTCGGTGACCACGGCGATGTCGGTGTACCGCTCACCGACGAAGAACTGGGCGGCGACCGCGACCAGCTGCCCGCTGTCGAACACACCGTGCGCCCGGCCGGTGCCGGCCAGTGCTGCGGCGCCGCCCCAGGTCTCGTGGACCCAGCCGAGGTCCAGGTCGAGCGCGGCCAGCGCGGCGGCGTCGGCCGGGCCGAGGGTGCGCACCGAGGCAGGAACCGGCCGGACCGGAGCCGACGGCGGCAGCACCGCGACGATCCGGTCCCAGTGCGCGGTATCCGGGTCGAGGGCACGCAACGCGTCGGCCCATTCATGGGGCGCCTCGATGAACCCGGCCAGGTCGTCGAGCGCGGCCGGGTCGAACCGCGCGGGATCGCCGCGCAGCGCGTAGTTGCCGCCGGGCAGCTCGGCGAGCACGACCCGCGGACCGGGCCAGCGGTCCACCCGAGCCCCACCCACCCCGGCGTGCACGGTCTGCGCCCAGATCAGCGGGCCCGGACGTTCGGGGCTGAACCAGGGCCGTAGCGCGGCGACGTGGACGGTCGGCAGCCGGAGCATCCGCCCACTGTCGCTCCGTAAACCTCGGCGCTCAACTGGGTTTCCGCGGTACTCTCGGCGTGTCACCGAGCCCCCGGGGGAGGGCTGCCGATGTTCCGGCCGAGCACGACCGCGCAGGCGCTCGCCTTGTTCGTGTTGGGCTACCTGCTCGTCGCGGGTGAGCCGGGCGTGCTCATCGGGGCCGTCGGCGCCGCGCTGTGGGTCTGGGGGATGGCGCGCCACGTTTCGGTCGTGGTGCGGGCCGGCCTCGATGACGGGCCCGCTGTGGCCGTCCGCGCGTTGCGCCAGTCCCGGTCGCGCACCGCCGCACCTCGCCAGCACGATCCCGACGCACCCGGACATACCAGGGCGCGGGCGCCGTCGACGCCGCTCCCGGTGGTGCCGGTCCTCGCGGGTCCCTGACCCGGGCGCGCTCACCGCGGCACCGCCGGTCCGACATGGTCCCCTCGTCCCGGCTGACCTGGAGCGTTGTCATGTTTAACTCCCGTCCCCTTGCGTGCGCCGGCGGTGCCCGGTGCTGAACTTCCTCTACTACCCCGTCTCTGCCGTCATGTGGTTCTGGCACGAGGTGTTCGGCCTCGTTCTCGGGCCGGCGAGCGGGAGCGCATGGGCGCTCTCCGTGGTGTTCCTGGTGCTGACCCTGCGCGCCCTGATGATCAAACCGTTCCTGTCCCAGCTGCGGTCCGGTGTCACGCTGCGCGCGATCGCGCCACAGCTGGCCGAGCTGCGCCGCACCCATGCGGGCGACCAGCAGCGACTGCTGGAGGAGACCCGGAAGCTGCAGCGCGAGCACGGCGTCAACCCGCTCGGTGGCTTCCTGCCGCTGCTCATCCAGGGTCCGGTGTTCATCGCGCTCTACCACGTGCTGCGCTATTTCAACCGGCCCGGGCTGAGCTTCGAGGAGAACGTGAAGCTCCCGAACTACGTCTTCGGGTCCGACGAGGTCCGCTCGTTCCTCGAGGCCCGGCTGTTCGGGGCGCCGCTGTCGGCCTACGTCTCGATGCCGCAGAACCTGCTCGACTCCTTCGGCGGACACGTCGAGCGCTGGGAGGTCGTCGCGGTCGCGCTGCCGCTGATGGTGCTGGCCGCGGTGGCCACCCACCTCACCGCCCGATTCTCGATGCGCCGCCAGATTCAGCCGGTCGCCCCCGAGGGCCAGGCCGCACAGGTGGCGTCGATCATGCGGTGGACGCCGTGGGTCTTCCCGCTCGGGGTGATCCTCGGCGGCCTGTTCTTCGGGTTCCCGATCGCGATTTTGCTGTACTGGCTGACGCAGAACGTCTGGACGATGGCCCAGCAGCACCTCGTGTACCGGAGGATGGACGCCGAGGAACGCGCGTGCCGTGGAGGCCGCGTATCCGGTGCGGTCAGGCGCGCAGCCGCAGCCCCTTCGGAGTGACCCGGAACCCGGCTTCGGTGAGCACCTCGGCGAGCTCGGAACCCAACGAGCCGACCCCGTCGGCGCGTTCCACCGCCAGTGACCCGAGCCAGCCCTCGTGCACCGCTCCGGCCAGGGCGTCAGCGGCGGCGCGCAGCTCGTTGCGGTCGGTGGTGAAGGACAGCAACGACCGCCCGCCCCGCTCGACGTACAGCGCTGGACCGCCTTCCACCAGCACCACGAGCGCGCCAGCCTTTCGGCCGGGCCGGTGCTTGACGTCGCCGATGGTGTCGGGCCAGGACAGGGCGGCACCATAGGGCTGCGCGGGGTCGGCCGCGGCCAGCACCACGCCGGCGGCAGCGCCGAGCCCCGGCACCTCCCCGTTCCCGCCGTCCGCGCGGGACAGCGCGCGTAGCCGGTCGATCGCGCCGGGCACGGCAAACTGCGCGGCGCCGAGACCTTCGACCACGTAACCGCGGCGGCAGCGCCCGGAGTCCTCCATCGCGCGCAGCACTCGATACACCGCGGCGAACCCACCGACCACCCGCTCGGTAGCCAGCGCGCCGCGGGTCAACACGCCGTGCCGCTCCAGGAAGGCTTCAGCGCGGGCATGCGCGCGCCGGGTGGAGTCGGACTCGCGCTCGACCGCCGCCGCCCAGCGTCCGCCGACCGACGGCGGGCCGCCGCGGTGAGGCATCGTCGGCCGTCCGGTGCGCAGCTGCGCGTACCGGCCCCGTGGCGCCGACCGCTTGGTCCGGTGCGTCACGCCGCGGACGCCGGACAGCCGCGCGCGCAACGGGCCGAGTGTGTCGTTCGTGAGCAACCCGGCCCATACCAGGTCCCAGATCGCGGTGACCAGCGCGTCGTCGGCCGGTGCCGACTCGCCGGTGTCGACCAGGGTGTGCCCGGCCCGGTCGGCCAGCTCCCGGAAGAACAGCGCGCCCCCGGAGAGGGCGCGTATCGGCTCAGCACCGCCGGCGACGGCGCTTGCCGGCTCGGCACTGCCGGGGAGGGCGCGGATCGGCGCCGCGCCGGCACCGGTCGGCGGCGGGCCTGGCTCGGGCAACCCGAACGCGGCCAGCACGGCGCGGTGCAGCGGCGTCTGGGCGACCTCGGTCTCCGGTTCGGGTAGCAGCAGGTCGGCCACGTCGGTGGGGGCGACGGCCAACCAGCCGTCGTTGCCGGCCAGTGGCCCGCATCCGGTCCAGGTGACCTCGCCGGCCGCGGTCAGCTCGTCGAGCATCGCGGGGGAGTAGCCGGGCAGGCGCGCGGGGAGGATCAGCGACTCCAGCGCGCTCGCCGGCAGCGGCGCACCGGCCAGCTGTTCGACGACACCGAGCACGTCCTCGGCACCGGGCGCGCGGCGGATCCGGCCGCGCCGCCGCCCCTCGCCGGTGCCGGCGGTCTGCACGCCCTGCCAGGACGGCAGGAACCGGCCCAGCGCACGCTGCTCGACGGGCTCGACCTCGGCGCGCAGCCGGGCCAGCGACGCCCGCCGCAACCGGCGGAGCACCTCGGCGTCGCAGTACTCAAGTCCTTCCGAGCCCGGCCGCAGCTCGCCACGCACCAACCGTCCGGACCCGGTCAACCGGTCGAGTACCCCAACCACGACAGCCGTCCCCAACCCGAATCGGGCGGCGCAGTCGACGGCGCGGAACGGCCCGTGGCTGCGGGCGTAGCGCAGCACCAGGTCACCCAACGGGTCGGCCACCGGCTCGGTGAACGTCTCGGGCACGCCGACCGGAAGCGCCACGCCCAGCGCGTCGCGCACCCGGCCGGCGTCCTCGATCCCCAGCCACCGCTGCTCACCCGCGATCCGCACCCGGATCGACCGCCGCGTCGACACTAGCTCGGCGAGCCACTCCTCGCGGGCGCCGCGCGCCGTGGCCTCGGCGGTGGTGAGGTCGCCGAGAAAGCGCAGCAGGTCGGCCGCGTCCTCGGCGTTGCGCGCGTGCCGGTCGGGGGCGAGACGCTGCAGTGACGCCTCGACCTCGGCCAGCACCTCGGGGTCGAGCAGCTCGCGGATCGCCTCGGAGCCGAGCAGCTCGGCGAGCAGCGTGGAGTCGAGCGAAAGTGCGGCCGCGCGGCGCTCGGCCAGCGGGGCGTCCATCTCGTACAGGAACATCCCCAGGTAGCCGAACAGCAGGGTGCGCGCGAACGGCGACGGGGACGGCGTCGCGACCTCCACGACCCTGACCTTGCGCGATCCGACGTCGACCATCAGCTCGCGCAGCCCGGGCAGGTCGTAGACGTCCTGCACGCATTCCCGCATCGCCTCCAGCGTGATCGGGAACTGCTCGTACCGGCCGGCCACGGCGAGCAGCTGCGCCGAGCGCTGCCGCTGCTGCCACAGTGGGCTTCGCCGCTTCGGGTCGCGACGCGGCAGCAGCAGGGCGCGGGCCGCACATTCCCGGAACCGGGATGCGAACAACGACGAACCGCCAAGCTCGGCCACCACGATCTGCTCCACCTCGGCCGGGTCGAGCAGCACGTCCTCCGCGGTGGGCACGACCTCGGCGCCGTTGTCGTCCACCGCGTCGGGCAGCCGGAGCACGATCCCGTCGTCGGCGCTCGCGGCGTGCACCTCCACCCCGCGCCGCTCCCGCATCCGGGCCGCGATCGCGAGCGCCCAGGGCCCGTTGACCTGCGCGCCGAACGGCGAGTGCACGACGAGGCGCCAGTCGCCCAGCTCGTCGCGGAACCGCTCGACCAGGATCGTCCGGTCGCTGGGCACGTGCCGGGTGGCCGCGCGCTGCTCGCGCAGGTAGCCGAGCAGGTTGTCGGTGGCCCATCCGTCGAGCCCGGCGGCGGTCGAGCGGATGCGCGCCTGCTCGTCGTCCAGTGCGGCCATCTCGCGCACGAACGCGCCCACCGCGCGGCCCAGCTCCAGCGGGCGGCCGATCGACTCGCCCTTCCAGAACGGCATCCGCGCCGGCTGACCGGGCGCCGGGGTAACGATCACCCGGTCGTGGGTGATGTCCTCGACCTTCCAGCTCGACGTGCCGAGCAGGAAGGTGTCACCGACCCGGGACTCGTAGACCATCTCCTCATCGAGCTCGCCGACCCGGGAGCCCGCGCCGTCGGCGCCGCCGGGGGTCATGACGGTGAACAGCCCGCGGTCGGGGATGGTGCCGCCCGAGGTGACGGCGAGCCGCTGCGCCCCGGGACGACCGCGCAGCTCGTCGGTGACCCGGTCCCAGGTGATGCGGGCGCGCAGCTCGCCGAACTCCTCGCTCGGGTAGCGGCCCGACAGCATGTCGAGGGTGGCGTGCAACGCCGAGTCGGGCAGCGCGGTGAACGGCGCGGCCCGCCGGATGACCCGGGCGAGGTCGTCGAGCTGCCAGGGTTCCAGCGCGAGCATCGCGACGATGTGCTGGGCGAGCACGTCGAGCGGGTTGCGCGGGTAACGCAGCGACTCGATCTTCCCGGCGGCCATCCGCTCGGCCACGACGGTGCAGGACACCAGGTCGCCCCGGTACTTGGGGAACACCACGCCCCGGGAGACCGCGCCGACCTGGTGCCCGCCCCGCCCGACCCGCTGCAGCCCGGACGCCACGCTCGGCGGCGCCTCCACCTGGACCACCAGGTCGACCGCGCCCATGTCGATGCCGAGCTCGAGGCTGGAGGTGGCGACGACGCAGGGCAACAGACCGGCCTTGAGCTCCTCCTCCACCAGGGTGCGCTGCTCGCGCGACATCGAGCCGTGGTGCGCCCTGGCCACGGTGGCCGGAACGCCGCCACCGATGCCCGACTGCCCGATCGCCTCGGCGGGGAACTCCTCGAGCTCCTGAGCCTCGCCCGCATGCTCGGCCGCGAGCTCGTTGAGCTTGGCCGTGAGCCGCTCGGCGAGCCGCCGCGAGTTGGCGAACACGATGGTCGATCGGTGCCCGCGGACCAGCTCGAGCAGCCGCCGCTCCACCGCGGGCCAGATCGACGGCCGCTGCGCGGCGCCGGCCGCGGAGCCGATGACCTCCTCGTCGGCGGAGCCCGGCGCGGGCCGCTCGTCGAGCGCGCCGAGGTCGGGCACCGGCACCTCGACGATGACCTCGATCGTCTTCGGCGTGGCCGGTGCCACCACCTCGACGGGCCGGCTGCCCGCCAGGAAGGTGGACACCTCATCGAGTGGGCGGACCGTTGCGGACAGCCCGATGCGCTGCGCCGGACCGCCCGCGAGCAGCTCGTCGAGCCGCTCCAGGGACACCGCGAGATGGGTCCCCCGCTTGGTGCCGGCGACGGCGTGCACCTCGTCGAGGATCACTGTGCGGACCCCGCGCAGCGACTCCCGCGCCGCCGAGGTGAGCAGCAGGAACAGCGACTCCGGCGTCGTGACCAGCACATCGGGCGGGGTGCGGGCGAACTGGCGGCGCTCGTCGGCCGGGGTGTCGCCGGTGCGCATCCCGACGGTGATATCCGGGACGGGCACGCCGAGCCGCTGGGCGGCGTGGCGGATACCGGCCAAGGGCGAGCGCAGGTTGCGCTGCACGTCGACGGCGAGCGCCTTGAGCGGGGAGACGTAGAGCACCCGGCAGCGGTGCTTCGGCTCGTCGGGGGGCTCTGACGCCAGCCGGTCGAGCGCCCAGAGGAACGCGGCGAGGGTCTTGCCGGACCCGGTCGGGGCGACGACGAGCGCATGCCGGCCGGCCTGGGCGGCCCGCCACGCCCCCTCCTGGGCGGCGGTGGGCGCGGCGAAGGCCCCCCGGAACCAGTCGCGGGTGGCGGGGGAGAAGTCGTCGAGTGCGCTCACGCCGTCCATCATGCGCCGGGGGACCGACAGTCTCGTCCGACCGCCGTCTCGCGCTCGCCCCGCCAACTCCCGTCCAGGTCATCCGACCGGCTGTTCGGCCGGGCAGACTGACCGCCCACCGGCCCGAGCCGGGTGCAGCTGCGCACCTCGATCGTTCCGCCACGGTGTCAGCACCGATCACGTACCGATCGGCGTAGGTCTCCGACGTCGTCGGAGACCTACGGATGCAGTCCCGCATCGTGAGGTGGCAGCGTTCTGTGTCCGCCGTCAACATGTCCAGAGCGGACCGCCTGTTGTCATGCATGTGCCGCCACGCTCGTCAGGCACCATTGTCTGTCATACTCGACGACATGGCCATGACGACCATCAAGATCCCGACCTCGTTGCGTGATGCCTTGGCGAGCGTTGCGGCGCGTTTCGGCAACGTCAGCTTGGCCGAGACCCTGCACCGCCTGGTCCTGGAGCACGAGGAGCGTGAGGTGCTCGCCGCCTACGAACGACTGCGTGCGGACGACGCAGAGTGGGCGTCCTACCGGAACGAGTCCCGGTTGACCGACAACGTCGCTGGGGATGGGCTCCGCCCGGACGCGGCAGCATGAGCCGAGTCTCGCCCTGGCAGCTCTGGTCAGTCGACTTCGGACAACCGGTCGGAGGCGAGCAAGGCGGCGTTCGTCCCGCTGTCGTCGTCGCATCGGCGCTGCACTGTCGGTTTCCGATCGACATGACCGTGGTGGTGCCGTTGACCACGCGGGACCGTCGCCTGCCTCACCACGTGCCGGTGGGCTCCCAGGATTCCGGGCTGCGGGAGCCCAGTTTCGCTCGCACCGAAGACATCACGGCGATCTCCACCGGTCGCATCCGTGGTGACCAATCGCTGGGACGGCTGACGTCGGATGAGATCGACCGGGTGCGGCACTGGCTGCGCCGAATGATCGACGTCTGACCCGGCCGCGGGGACCGGGTCGGCGCTCCGGGCGGAGTCATCCGCTTCTCGTAGGCGGCGAGGAATGTGTGCGGGGTATCCGGGGCCATCCGGCAGCCACGCTCGGATTCGGTCTGGAACTGCTCGGGCCGGATCGACCTGACCGCGACGCAACGCCAGACCGCGACGTCTACCGTGATCGGCCGGAACTCCTCGATCAGGTCGAGCGCGAGGGACGGCCGCCCCACCGGTGCCGGTGCAGGAACCCGACCGTCGGGTCGAGCCCAGCCGCGTCGAGAGCACCGATCGCCTCCTCGCAGAGGAGCGTGTACCGGACCGACAGCATGGCGTTGACCGGGTCGGGCGGGGGCCGGCGTTGCCGCCAGGCTGCTGCCATCGCTATCGGGGCCGCCGCGCCACACAGGCCATCACGGCGGCATGCAAGCCGCCCAAGAGTGCGCCGACGCGATCCAGGACGTGGCCCGGTGGTGTCCTTGACAGCCAACAGCCAGTGAGGCTGCGCCTCGGACCGCCGAGGTGGTGGTCAAGGTGCCGATTCGGCGCTCGCCCGATTTTGGCCAGGCCTCGCAGGGACCTGCGGTCATGATCGGCAGACCGCCGCCACCCGCTGCGCCGAAGTCCGATCACCGTGATGACCGGCCGTGCCACCAAAGTGGCTGGTCAGACCTGCTGTCTGCCCGCCACCGTAGGCGGTCCGAGAACTGTGGACAAGTGTCAGAGTTTCAATCCCCAAGGAGCCGTGACTGTTTGGGTGCGAGGACGACCTTCATGCCGGTGAGTTGTTGCAGCTGGCGGCTGAGGTCAGGTTCCCGACTTCGTTTGAGGGCCCGCGCGACGGACACGCCGCCGGAGGTCCCCGGGTCTGTCGGACCCTTCCGATAGCGTGTGCCCTGCCCGCCATCCGACGTGATGGATCCGCACCCCGGCAGGCAAAGGAGTGGTGGCGATGACGGCCGCGCTCGAGTTCTCCCCGACGGAGCTGTCGCTCCCCACCGGCTACACCGCGCTGCTCGACCGGCTGCGCACCGCGCCCGCCCCGGTCGCCGACAGCTGGTCACACCTGGTCGACGAGGCCGTCCAGGTGTGGCGCACGCCCGGGTTCGACACGATGGTGTCGCTGCCACACCTGCGGTTCACCCCGTACGCGCACCAGCTGCAGGCGGCTCAGGTGGCGCTGCGCCAGATGCGCGGCCGGGCGATCCTCGCCGACGAGGTGGGCCTCGGCAAGACGATCGAGGCCGGGTTGGTGCTCGCCGAGCTCCGGCTGCGGCGGATGGCCGCCCGGGTGCTGGTGCTCACCCCGGCCGGGCTGGTCGAGCAGTGGCGCGAGGAGTTGGACCGCAAGTTCGCCCTGCCCACGGTGGTGGCGCAGGCAGGCGGTTGGCACGACGGTTCGGATCGGCCGGTCGTGGTCGCCTCGCTGGCCGCGGCCCGCCGGGAGCCGCTGAAGAGCGCGATCACCGGGGTCGAGTGGGATCTGGTCATCGCGGACGAGGCGCACCGCGTCAAGAACCCGCGCAGCGCCTCGGGCCGGCTGGTGCGAGCGTTGCGTTCCCGGCATCTGCTGCTGCTCACCGCGACCCCGGTCGAGAACCGGCTGGAGGACCTGTTCGAGCTGGTCAGCCTCGTCTCACCGGGGTTGTTGGGGACGGCAGCGGAGTTCCGGTCCCGGCACGGCGCGCGTGGCGGCGGTGATGCCACGGGGCCCGTGGCCCCGGCCCGCAACATCGCCGCATTGCAGGATCGGGTCCGCAAGGTGATGGTGCGGCACCGGCGCGGCGAGGTGGCGGTCATGTTGCCGCAACGGCTGGCCGAGACGGTGCGGGTGGCGCCGCGCCCCGCCGAGGCCGCGCTCTACGCCGAGGTCGCGTCCCGGCTGCGCGAGCGGGCGCGCGGCGGGACCCGTTCGGAGCTGCTGGCGCTGCGCAGCCTGGCCCAGCTCGCCGGATCGAGCCCGATGGCCCTCGCCGCCGGCCTGGCGAAGCAGGACTGGGCCGACCTCGCCGCCACGGCGGCGGCCATCGAGGCTCCGGCCAAGACCGCGACGCTGCTCGAGTTGCTGTCGCGGCATCTGGGGCGTGGCGAGAAGGTGGTGGTGTTCACCGCGTTCCGGCACACGCTCGGGCACCTGACCGCGGCGCTGCACGACGTCGGGATGTCCGCGGCCGTCTACCACGGTGGGCTCTCCCGGCGCGACAAGGAGCGCGCCATCGCCGAGTTCGCCGGTGACGAGCACCCGGTGCTGCTGACCACGGAGGCGGCCGGGGAAGGCCGCAACCTGCAGTTCTGTCACGTGATGGTCAACTACGACCTCCCGTGGAACCCGATGCAGATCGAGCAGCGGCTGGGTCGGCTGCACCGCATCGGACAGGAGCACGACGTGGTGCTCACCAATCTGGTCGCCGCCGACACGATCGAGGACCGGATCCTCAACGTGCTCGAATCGAAGATCAACCTGTTCGAGCTCGTCGTCGGCGAGCTCGACATGATCCTCGGTCGGGTCTCCGACGAGCTCGACTTCGAGGCCAGGGTGTTCGAGACCTACGTCGACGCGGCAGACGACACCGCGTTCGACGCTGCGCTCGCCGAGTTCGGTGACGAGCTGGCCGCGGCGCGGCACGGCTACCTGGCCAACCGGGAGGCCGTCGACTCGCTCGTCGGGGAGCTGGAATGACCGCCGATCCGGCGTTGCGGTTCTGGCTCGGCTGGGCCGAGACGGAAGGCGCGTTGCACGAGGCGGCCGGGGACTCGACGCTCGTGGTGCTACCCCGGCGGCTGCAGGTGGCGCTGGGCTTCGGCGAGGAGGTCGCGGTCACGGCCGACCCCGAGGTCGCCCGCGAGGACCGGACGTTACTGCTCGCGCACGGGCACCCGGCGCTGGACCACGCGACCAGCGAGGTGCTCGCCCGCGGCGACGTCGGCCGGCTCATCCTGGCCCGGCCCGGCTCGGTCCCGCCGGACGCCGACGCGCTGCTCGCCCGCGCCCGCGACGCGTTCCCGGTGGATCACGGGCGAATCGACCTGGCTGGTGCCCCGGTGGTCGGCCATCGAGCGGTGCTGCGGGTCGGCGCCCTGCTGACCCACTCGGTGTCGCTGGAGGACCGGTTCGGCGAGGTCGCCGAGGTCTGGGTGGACGTCCCGACCGGCCTCGCCCTGCCCGGCGCGGTACGCGACAGGGTGGCCGCCGCCGGCCACGCCGACGTCGAGAACGAGACAGGACTGCCCGCCGAGCTGTCGACTGCGCTGGAGGCGGTGCACCGGCTGCTGGAGGACGGTGCGACGGCACGGCGGGCGGCGCTGGCGCGGGAGATCGTCGACGCGCGCGGCGAGGAGCTGGAACGTATCCGGTCCTACTTCGACGCGGCCCTGGCCACCATCAGGAAGCGTCGGGACTCGGCCGCGGCGGATCGTCGGCACCTCTACGACGCCCGTGCAGAGGCCACCCGGGGCGAACGGGCCCGCCGGCTGGTCGAGGTGGAGGAGAAGTGGCGCCCACGCACCGAGGTCCGGCCGTTCCGGCTGCACCTGCTGTCGGTGCCGTCCCTGGTCGTGCCGGTGCACGTGCGCCGTGGCCCGCGAAACTATCCGTCCACTCTGGAGTGGCTGCTGTCCGCGGCGGCGTTCGCTCCGCTGCGCTGCCCGCACTGCGCGAGCGCGGTCCGGCCCGGCACCCCGGCGTTGGTTGCGGGCAAGCACCGGCTGGGCTGCGAGAGCTGCCTGGTCTCGGCGGCCGGCGAGCAGGTGCGCCCGACACTCGTGGCGCCGGCTACGCCGTCGAAAGCCACGGGTGCGGAGCCGCCGCGCCGCGACACGTCACGCGGGATCGGTGCGTCGACGCCCGCAGTGGTTCCCCCGCCGGTGGCGACACCGGTACGCGCAGCGGCGCAGAGAACCGAGCCCGGGAGGACTGCCCGGCGAGGGGCGGCACCGGCAATCGCGGCAGCGCGGAGAACCGCGGCAGCACCGAGAACCGCGCCCGCGCCCGCGTCCGTCCCGCCGCTCCCGGCGTCCCGTCCTGCCTCGTCCATTTCGGATGTGCAGCGGTCGGCCGCTGTCGGCGAGAAGCTCGCGTTCGACTTCTGGCGGCTGGTGGCCGACGGTGACAGCCGCCGGCTGCGCCGCCTGATCGCGCCCGACTCGCCGTTGGCCGCCCTGGTGGCGGTGTCCGGGGTCGACATCCCGGCCCGGATCGTCGGGCTGGCTCCGGCCGAGATGCCGCTGTCGGTGACGTCGCAGAGCGCCGAGGTCGCGGTGCCGCCGCAGGTGGTGTGGGGCGAGGTGGTCACCCGGCGCGCCCGTTACCCGTACAGCCTGCGCTGGGAGCTGATGGACGGTCGACCGCTCGCCGTGGAACTGTTGGCCGTTGCGGTCGCGGTGGGCCGCCGACTGCCGATGCTGCGCGCGTGGCAGGACCGGATACCGGACGGCAGCGACAAGCCACGTAACAAGCTCGACCCGGTCGCGGCCACCTTGTGGCGGACGGTGCGTCCACGGTACGGACCGCTGCTGGCTGGGCGGTGCCTCGCGGCATGGTGGCGGGCCAAGCCCGACCTCCGACTTGCGGCCCATCCTGACGACGCCGTCGCGGCCGCCGTGCATCACAAGGTCGCGCGGCGGGCCGGTGAGCAGTCGACCTATGCGGAGCTGGCCGGCCTGCATCAGGTCGACGAACAGGCGGTGCGTCGGGCCGCCACCGTGCTGCAGGCGGTGCTGCAGCTCTCCGAGAACCGCTGCTGGTGAGGTGCTGGGCTCGGGCTTCCGCTCGACGAGTCGTACGACGAGCGCTGAAGCGTGTGCTGGCGCAACGCTCGAGCGCCACGAAGCCCGTCGTCGGCTTGCTCGAGGACTTCGCCGATGCGACGGTGGATCTCTCGAACGCAGAGGTCATGGAAGCCGCCTGGCGGTGAGCCCGGGTGGTAGATTGACGAGCCGGCATCCGTCCGAGCCGTGACACCCGCCGTCGCGGAGGTGCTGATCCCCCGGATCGGCGCGATCGTAGATCACCTCGGGAGTACCCCTCGCGGCACCGTCGGACCCATTGGGTACCTTTCAGGCTCCCTCGTGAGGATGGGAGGGTCCGCCCATGCTGCTCCCCGATCGGCTGCAGGCGACGTTCTGGCCCGGTGGACGTGTGCCGTCCGACGGTCACCTGGCGTTGTGGGGTGTCGCCGACCCGGCCGCCGCCGTCGTCGGGCTGGGGCTGCCCGCGGGGCGTCCGGCCACGCTGCCCACCGTGCTCCCGGCGGGCCCGCGGGCCCGCCGCCGGGTCGTCGCGGCCGACGTGCCGGCGCGCGTCGTGGCGGTCCGGTCCGCGGTCCGGGCGCTCGCCGCGCTCCCGCCCGCCGACGGGTGGCCGGCCTGGCGGCGGCCCTCGGATGCGGTGCTGGCCTGGAGCGTCGCCGCGAAGCTCGCGCTGGAGCTGGTCGCCGGTGGCCACCTGGTGCCGGCGCTGCGCTCCGCCGGGCCCGGGCGGGCGATCGCCTCCTGGCGCCTCGCCGTCCCGGACGGCAGGCTCGCCGCGCTCGCCGAGGCGCTGCCGCCCGCCGCACACGGGCTGCGCCGTGACGAGGACGACGAGACGGTCTGGACGCCGGGTGAGCTGTTGGCCGCGTTCTGCGACGCGGTTGCCGACGCCTGTGCCCGCGCCGTCGCCGGGCCGCCTGCCGTCGGCTGGCCGCAGCGCTACGTTGGCGCGCTGACCGGCGACGACCCGGTCCTCGAGATCGACGACGAGGGCGTGGTCGAGGAGGTCGCCCGCTGGGCCGCCCCGGTGTCACGCCGCGACGGCGCGGCCGTCGCTCGGCTCTGCCTGCAGCTGCACACCCCGGCCGGCACCGAACCGGGCGCGGGGTGGCCACTGGACTACCACCTGCAGGCCGCCGACGACCCGAGCCTGGTCGTCCCGGCGGAACAGGTCTGGGCCACCGGTGCGGCCAGCCTGCACATGTTGGGGCGGTGCGTCGGAGATCCGCAGGAGTCGCTGGTCCGCGGCCTGGCCGAGGCCGCCCGGCTGTTCCCGCCGATCGATCAGAGCCTGTCCGAGCAGCGTCCGGTCGGGCTTGACCTCGACCCCGTCCGCGCGGCCGAGTTTCTCACCGAGGGCGCGCAGGCGCTGGCCGCGGCGGGTCTCGGCGTACTGCTGCCCGCCGAGCTCACCGCGGCCGGGGCCCGGCGGCTGCGCGCCCGGCTGCGGGTGGGGGAGCCGGTCACCGATCCCGGTGCCGGCATCACCGCGGGTGGGCTGACCGCCGATCGGCTCGCGGCCTTCCGTTGGGAGGCCGCGATCGGGCCGGACGCGCTCACGGCCGCGGAGTTCGCCGAGATCGTCGCGCTCAAGCAGCCGCTGGTGCGTTGGAAGGGCCAGTGGGTCCGGATCGACCCGGACGAGATGCCGAAGCTGGCCGCCGTGGTCGGCCGGACCGGCACGCTGACCGGCGTCGAGGCGCTGTCGGTCGCGCTGGTCGGGCAGCGGGACACCGCCGAGCTCGGTGACGTCGAGGTGGTCGCGGACGGTCCGCTGCGCGCCCTGGTGGACCGGCTCGCCGCCGCGGGGTCCGACCGGGAGCCGCGGCTGGTCGGGATCGAGGCCACCCTGCGCGACTACCAGCTCCGCGGCGTCGCCTGGCTGCAGACGATGGCCGAGCTCGGGCTCGGCGCGCTGCTGGCCGACGACATGGGGCTCGGCAAGACGCTGCAGACCATCGGGCTGCTCGCCGGGCGCGACGGCGACCGCCCGCACCTGGTCGTCTGCCCGACCTCGGTGGTCGGCAACTGGGAGCGCGAGCTGGCCCGGTTCGCCCCCTACCTGCCCACCATCCGCCACCACGGCGCCGAGCGGGTGGCCGACGCCGCCGACTTCAAGGCCGGCGCGGTCGTGGTGACCAGCTACGGGCTGCTGCGCCGCGACGCCAACCTGCTCGCCGGTGTCGACTGGGACGTCGTGGTGCTCGACGAGGCCCAGCAGATCAAGAACCAGGCCGCGCAGACGGCTCGACACGCCCGCAGGCTGCCCGCACGGTCCCGGGTCGCGCTCACCGGGACCCCGGTCGAGAACCGGCTCTCCGAGCTGTGGTCGATCATGGACTTCACCAACCCGGGACTGCTCGGGCCCTTCGCCCGGTTCCGCGAGCGCTACGCCGTCCCGGTCGAGCGCTGGCATGATCCGGACGCCACCGCCCGGCTGCGCCAGATCGTCGCGCCGTTCATGCTGCGGCGGCTCAAGACCGATCCCGGGGTGGCCGCCGACCTGCCGCCGAAGATCGAGTCCGTGGTGTCCTGCACGCTGAGCCGCGAGCAGGCCACGCTGTACCAGGCCACCGTCACGACCCTGCTCGACGACGAGGGCCTCGGCGAGGGCATCGAGCGCCGCGGGCGGATCCTCAAGCTGCTCACCGCGCTCAAGCAGATCTGCAACCACCCGGCCCAGTTCCTGGGCGAGCCCGGCCCGCTGCGCGCCCGGTCGGGCAAGCTGGCCAGGACCACCGAGATCCTCGCCGAAGTGCTCGCGGCAGGTGAGCGAGCGCTGGTCTTCACCCAGTACCGGGCGATGGGCGAGCTGCTCGCCCGCCACCTGACTGCCACGCTGCGGCTGCCCGCGGTGCCGTTCCTGCACGGCGGTGTGGAGCGCAGTGCCCGCGACCAGATGGTGGAGGCGTTCCAGACCGACGACGCGGCGTCGCCGTTGCTGTTGGTCTCGCTCAAGGCGGGCGGCACCGGGCTCAACCTCACCCGGGCCACCCACGTGCTGCACTACGACCGGTGGTGGAACCCGGCGGTGGAGGACCAGGCCACCGACCGGGCCTACCGGATAGGCCAGACCCGCACGGTGAACGTGCACAAGCTCGTCACCGCGGGCACCCTTGAGGAGCGGATCGCCGACCTGTTGGAGGAGAAGCGGGCACTGGCCGACTCGGTGGTCGGCAGCGGCGAGACCTGGCTCACCGAGCTGGACGACCGTGACCTGCGCACCCTCGTCGAGCTCTCGGACGTCGACGCCGCGGCCGCCGTCGATGCCGCCGACACCGCCGACGAGGAGGTGGCCTGATGGCCGCCACCCGTTTCGGGTTGACCTGGTGGGGGCAGCGGTGGATCGCCGCGCTGGAGGCGCTGGGCGCGGCGTACGCGAACCGGCTGCCGCGCGGCCGCACCTACGCCCGCAGCGGCCGGGTGAGCGATCTGGTGGTCGCGCCGGGGAAGGTCACCGCGCGGGTGGAGGGCAGCAGGCCCCGGCCCTACCGGGTCAGCCTCGCGATGCCGGTGTTCACCGACGACGAGTGGGCGCGGATCACCGGGGCGCTCGCGGGCCAGCTCCGGCACGCGGCCGCGCTGCTGGACGCCCGGATGCCCGACGACGTCGACGAGACCCTCGCCGTGGTCGGGCTGTCGCTGTTCCCGCACCCCGGCGAGCTGGCCACCGCGTGCTCCTGCCCGGACGCGGCCAACCCGTGCAAACACGTCGCCGCGGTGCACTACCTGCTGGCCCAGACCTTCGACGCGGACCCGTTCCTGCTCACCGAGCTGCGCGGGCGGGACCGCGACGCGCTGCTCGCCGGGCTGCGGGCGGCGCGTACCGGCCAGTCGTCCGACGCTGCTCCCGACGACGGCGTCCCGGCCGCCGGGGTCGCGCTGACCGAGCTGGTCGCACCCGCGCTGTACGCCGCGCGGGGCGAGCTGGCCGCGATCGCCCTCGCGCCCCATCCCGCACCCGACCCGACCGCGGTGCTGCGCAGGCTCGGACCGCCACCGGGGTTCGACGCCGCGGCGGAGGCGGCGCTGGCCGGTGCCGTGCGCGGGGCGGCCGAACGGGCGTGGCAGCTGGCCAGTGCCACCGAACGGGACGACCCGCTGCTCGCGGCGCTGCGCGGACGCGGCTCCGCGACGAGTTCCGAGCTGGGCGAGGCGACGGGCCTGCCCGCCGGCGAGGTCCGCGACGGACTCCGTGCGCTGGTGGCCGAGGGCCTGGTGCACCGAAGCGGCCACGCCCGCGGCACCCGGTACCACGCCTGAGCGCTCAGGCGAGGCCGAGCCGGGCGAGCAGCGGCTGCTCGTCCACGTCGTCGTTGCCGCTGACCGGCCGTCCCGGCCGGGACAGGTCGGCGACGTAGCTCAGCAGCTCGAGCCCGTCGCCGCCGTCGAGCAGGTCGAGCAGCACGGCCTCGGTCCCGGGCGCGACGAGAAACAGGCCGCCGACGAACTGGTGGGTCTCGCCGTCCGGGACGGCCCGGCCACAGACCAGCTGGCCCATCCCGGCCTGCGGGCGCAGCGTGCGCTCGCGGACCTCGAGGCGGTCGCCGGTGCGCAGGTCCCGCACGGTCACCCCCGCACCCGGGCGGGCGTCGAGCACCTCGTAGACGGTGCGGGCGACGATCGTCCAGCCCTGAGTCAGCAGCGCCTCGTCGGCGGGCAGCAGTGGACCCCGGTCGGTGCGGAAGCGGTCGAACCAGCCGCCCTCGTGCAGCACGACGTCGGTCACCAGAGGGTCGGCGAACGCCTCGTCCATGGCCTCGACGTCGTAGGGGTCACCGGCCCGGGCCTCGGCGTACTCGGTGACCTCGATCGACGTGGCACCGCCGCGGCGCTGCAGGTAGGCCGTCGCCTTGTGGTAGAGCCAGCCCACCCGGTCGGGCAACGACGCCGTCGTGGCGGGCTTGCCGAGGTGGCAGGCCTTGTACTTGCGTCCCGACCCGCACCAGCACCGCTCGTTGCGACCGAGCGCTGCACCGGGCCGGGCGGCGAGACCCTGCAGGACTGCGATGTCCTCGCTGTTGCCTGCATGGACACCCGACCGGTGCAGCAGTTCCAGCGCGCCGGCGGCATCGCCGCGGTCGGAGCGGTACCAGGCCAGCCGGTCCACGGCCGGTGGCCAGTCGGGATCGGCGCGTACTGCGGCGCGCAGGTGCTCGTCACCGTGGAGAACCTCGCCACTCCGCTCGGCGACCAACGCCGCGAGCCAGTGCGCGACGGCCAGTTCGGCCGGCCGCGACGCGACCGCCAGCAGCCGCTGTGCCAGTACCCCGGTCGCCTCGACCAGCGCGGGGTCGTCGTCGAGCCCGAACAGCTCGTCGCAGATTGTGTCCAGCTCCTCGAGACCATGGAGCTGGGCCAGTACCGCGCGGACGCTCGCGGCGTCGGGCAGCCCGACGTCGAGTAGCTCGAACGTGTGCAGCACGGCCGCTGCGTGGTCGCCCTCGCCGCACTGCTCGAGGATGCGCTGGGCGCGTTCGACGCTCTGCACCGACCGCCAGACCGACTCCTCGTGGGCGAACTCGTCCCCCCGGCGCTCCAGGCCGGCCGCGTGCGCGAGCTCGGACAGCGGCGGTTGCGGTACGTCGAACGCCGTCCTGCCGGCCAGCAGCACGCCGAGCAGGAGGTCCTGGGCGAACACCGGCAGCCAGGGCTCGGCGACCTCGGCGTCGTAGGCGGCGCGGACGAGCCCGACGAGCTCGGCGGACCCCACCGGCTCGACGTCGAGCACGGCGATCGTCACCAGGCCGTCGGCCTGGACCCGAACGGCCAGCAGGGCGCCGTCGGGGTACTCGTCGAGCCAGCCGGGCGGCCCGGCCCAGCCGGGCAGCCCGTCCGCATCAGGGGTCGGCACCAGCTCGGTGCCACCGGGCAGTCGCAACCCGCTGCGGTGGGCGAAACCGGCCAGGTCCACCGCCGTGGTGAGCACGCCGGACCGGTGCTCCTCGGGCGTGAGCCAGTGGGTCGCGACCGTCGCCGAGGTGAACGACTCGACGTGCAGGATCTGGCCCGGGACCAGCATGGCCAGCGTGCCGCCGTCGAGCAGCTGCTCCTCCACCTCGTCGAGCAGGGTCGCGATCACGGGATCGTCGAGCGGAACGCCGAGGCACTGGGCGGCCAGCTGCTTCAGTTCCTCGGTGGGGATCGGCTGCCGCTCGCGCGCGACGGTGAGCAATGCGTCGGCGACCTCTTCGGCGCCGGGTACCGGCAGCCGGTCCAGCGCGTCGACGTACTCGTCGACGTCGAAGGGCCGCTCGCCCTGCAGCGCCCCCACCATGGCCGGCGTCAGCGCCAGCACGAGCTGGCGCAGCACCGCCCGGCGCTCCATCCCCGTGCTCAGCAGCCGTTGCGCGGTCGCCCACACCTGCGGCGGTTCGTCGGCGGCGATCTGGGCGGCCACCGCCATCCGCAGGCCCAGCGTCATCGGGTCGGGCCCGTCGCCCGGGTTCGCGGCGAGCTCGCCGGCCAGCAGCTCGACGCACGTCTGCTCGTCGGTGAGGTCGACCCCGGCGGGGCCGTCGCCGAAGAGGAACGCCACCTTGTCCTTGTCCGGATCCATCCGCAGGATCGTAGGGGTCAGCGTTTGCGCTGCTGCCACCACCAGCGCAGCAGCACGACCAACGCCGAGAACAGCGCGAGCAGCACGATGATCCGGCCCAGCGGCGAGGAGAAGCCGGTCGGGTCGCCCTGGGCGAGCAGCAGGTCGGACACACCAGCCAAACTACCCGTCCCGGCTCTGGTCACCGTGAGTCGTTCCGTCGTTCCGTCCCTCCGGCCGCGCCGCCGTCCCCGCCTCGTTCAGCAGTTGCTGCCATCCGGGTTCGAGCCTGCCCCCCGCGAGGGAGCAGCGCACCGGCGCACGGCCTACTCTCGCAGCGGTGCGGCTGACCCACTTCCGTGAGTTGATGGAGGGCGAGTTCGGCCCGATCAGGGCCGGCTCGCTGGCCCGGGACCATGTTTTCGCCGAGCTGGGTGGACGCACCGTCGAGCAGGCGATCGAGAACGGCGTCGATCCGAAGAAGGTGTGGCGCGCGGTCTGCGAGGCCTACGACGTCCCGGCGCAGCGCCGCTGACCGGGCCGGTGGCGCGTCAGCGTAGCCGGTCGGCGTGTCGGACCCTGGTCGAACAGGCGTTCGTCTATGCTGTTGTCCACATCGTGGCCCAGCCATCCACAGCCGGCGAGGTGTTTGTCGGGACTGTCGGTGGGACCCAATACGGTTCGTCCGTGGGTCCACGCACTGCTCGCCAGTCCCGTACCGCGCCTGCCGTAGAACGCACATCAGCGAGGTGGAATACCGAGATGACCGCACCCGACCGCGAGAAGGCTCTCCAGCTCGCCCTCGCCCAGATCGAGAAGAACCACGGCAAGGGCTCGGTGATGCGCCTGGGCGACGAGATCCGCCCGCCGATCCGGGTGATCCCCACCGGGTCGATCGCGCTCGACGTCGCGCTCGGCGTGGGCGGCCTGCCCCGCGGCCGGATCGTGGAGATATACGGACCGGAGTCGAGCGGCAAGACCACCGTCGCACTGCACGCGGTGGCCAGTGCCCAGTCGACCGGCGGCATCGCCGCGTTCATCGACGCCGAGCATGCGCTCGACCCGGAGTACGCAAAGGCCCTCGGTGTCAACACGGACGAGCTGCTGGTCTCTCAGCCCGACACCGGCGAGCAGGCACTCGAGATCGCCGACATGCTGATCCGCTCCGGCGCTCTGGACATCATCGTCATCGACTCCGTGGCCGCCCTCGTGCCGCGAGCGGAGATCGAGGGCGAGATGGGCGACAGCCACGTGGGCCTGCAGGCCCGGCTGATGAGCCAGGCGCTGCGCAAGATCACCGGTGCGCTGAGCAACTCCGGCACCACGATGATCTTCATCAACCAACTGCGGGAGAAGATAGGAGTCATGTTTGGTTCACCTGAGACGACGACCGGTGGTAAAGCTCTGAAGTTCTACGCCTCGGTGCGACTGGACATTCGCCGTATCGAGACACTCAAGGACGGCACCGACATGGTTGGTAGCCGGACCAGGGTCAAGGTGGTGAAGAACAAGTGTCTGGCCGAGGGAACTCGTGTGTTCGATCCGACGACGGGCCTGACGCACCGAATTGAGGAGATCGTCGACGGTCGCCTGCCGATTCACGTCGTCGCTGCGGATAAGACCGGGAGCTTGCAGGTGCATCCGGTGGTAAGTTGGTTCGACCAGGGTGAACAGGACGTAATTGGTATCCGTCTAGGAGATGGCACGGAACTCTGGGTCACGCCCGATCACCGGGTGCGAACCGAGCATGGCTGGGTCGTCGCCGGGGAGATTGAGCCGGGGGATCGAGTGGCACGACCACGCGAGTTGCTCGGGTTCGGCGAGGCGGAGCCGATGCCGCCAGCGCACGCTAGGATGCTTGGATACCTCATCGGTGATGGCTATGTCGGTGGGAAAACTCCGATCACTTTTAGCAACGCGTCCGACGTCCTGCACGACGACGCCGCACACATCGCGGCGGAGTTAGGTTGCGAGGCGCATCGGCGACCTAGTGCTCTAGAGGTGGCCTACTCGCATCGGAAAGGCGAGAGCAACGGGCTTCTCGAACTATGCCGTTCGGCAGGGATTTGGGGCAAGCTTGCGTGGGAGAAGAAGGTTCCTGCGCTGTTCTTCGACTCCAACGTGTCATCCGAGATGGTTGCCAATTTGTTGTTCGGGCTGTTCGAGACTGACGGCTGGGTCTCTCGCGAGCAGGGAGGTGCGATCCGTGTGGGATATGCGACGACGTCCGAGCAATTGGCGCACCAGGTCCACTGGCTGCTGCTGCGCTGGGGAATCGGCAGCAGTGTGCGCCGGCGCGAGCCTCGTGCTCAGCGCGGAGGAATCATTCGCGGTCGGCGGATCAACGGAAAGCGGGTGTGCTGGGAAGTGCGGGTTGCCGGCATCGACAACGTGAGCTCTTTTGCGAAGGCCGTCCCGACGTGGGGTCCTCGTGGTCAGGTGCTGGTGCGCGAGTTGGCGGAGCTGAAAGGGCGGTCCAGGGGTTCCCAGCGGATCTATCTGGCGAGTGTGTTGTCTGAGCCGGTCCTGGAACACCTGGTTACGTGGGGCGTGACCCCGCAGGACGCGGCTCGGTTGATCGGGGAGCACGCGGGTGATCCGCGTGGCGGCATGCGGCAGGTACTTGGAACGAGCCGCTTACGCCGTGATCGCGTCGCCGCGCTGGCCACCGCACTGGGCGATCCATACCTCGAGGACGTGCTGGCTGACCAGCTGACCTACTCGATGGTTCGGGAAGTGCTGTCGATTCGGCACAGCCGGACGTTTGATCTCGAAGTCGACGAGCTGCACAACCTTGTGGCGGAGGATGTGGTAGTGCATAACTGCGCACCGCCTTTCAAGCAAGCCGAGTTCGATGTTCTTTATGGACTCGGAATCAGCCGCGAGGGCTCGCTGATCGACGTCGGGGTCGAGCAGGGGATCGTCCGCAAGTCCGGCGCCTGGTACACCTACGAGGGCGACCAGATGGGCCAGGGCAAGGAGAACGCTCGGAAGTTCCTCAAGGAGAACCCAGACGTAACCGCCGAGATCGAGAAGAAGATCAAGGAGAAACTCGGCATCGGTGCCGTGCTGGATGCCGATGCCGAGCCGCTGCCTGCTCCGATCGACTTCTGAGCGTGGCGACCGGACGCGACGATGCCCGCGGCGGCCTCGACGCCGATCCCGGCGAGCGGCCGTCCGTGGTGCGGGTCGCCCGGCTGGACGGTCTCGGCGAGCCTGCTGACGGGTCCGACCTTTCCGTGGCCCGGCTGGAGGGGTTCGGCGACGCAGCCCGGGTTCCGGCGCCGGTGGCCGTGTTCGAGGCGCTGGGCTCCCGATCGGGCCGCGGACCAGCCCAGGGCGGACCGGGCCCCGATCCGGCCGAAGTCGAGGAGCTTGCCGATCCCGAGGCGGTAGCCCGCGCGATCTGCCTGCGGCTGCTCACCGACCGTGCGCGCCCCCGCCAAGAGTTGGTCCAGGCGCTCCGCAAGCGCGGCGTTCCCGACGAGGCAGCGGCGGTGGTTCTCGAGCGGTTCGGAGACGTCGGTCTGATCGACGACGCGGTGTTCGCCGGGCAGTGGGTGCACTCGCGACACGAGGGCCGCGGGCTGGGCCGGCGCGCCATCGCCATCGAGCTACGCCGCAAGGGCGTTGACGACGAGGTTGCGGGGGAGGCGCTCGCCGAGATCGACACCGAGGCCGAGGAGCAACGTGCCCGCAGGCTCGTCGACCGCAAGCTGCAGACCGTTCACGGTGAGATCGACGCGGCCGTGGCGCGGCGGATGCTCGGCATGCTCGCCCGCAAGGGCTACCCCGCGGGCGTCGCCTACCGGGTGGTCAAGGAGGCGGTGGCCGAGCACGCCGCCGAGTTGGCCGAGCAGCTGCCCGCAGGCCAGGACGACTGACGCCCGACCGCGACGTGCACACCACTGCGATAAACCTGCCGGGCGCGGCGCGGACCCGCCCCGGCCACCGCGTCACCGGCCTCTACCGCTCGGTCAGCCCATGCCGCGACCGGCTCAGCACCTGCACGTCCGGCAACCCACCATCCGCGGCCACCTCCGCGAGGTGCGACAGCAGCGTCTCGTCGAACGCCCGCGTCGCGTGGGTCGGCACGACGTCGGATCGGTGGGCGAGCGCGACGGTCCGGTGCAGGGGTGGGGTGAGCACGGTGCGTCGCAGCTGCGGCCGCCCGGCGAACACCAGGTCCGGCACCACGGCGACACCGGTCCCGGTCTCCACCAGCCGCAGCACCGCGTCCATCTCGCCGCCCTCCACGGCGAAACTCGGGGTGACACCCGCCTCGGCGCAGGCGCGCAACGTGACCTCGCGCAGGTCGTATCCCTTGCGGAACATGACAAGCGGCCGACGCGCCAGCTCGGTCACCGACATCGAACCGTGACCCGGCGGCGCCCAGCCGGTACGTGGCGAGGCCACCGAGAGTCGCTCGCGCAACAGGGGGGTGATGCGCAGGGACGGGTCGAGACCCGACGGCGGGACTATCACCAGGGCAACGTCGAGCAGGCCCCGGGCCAGGTCGCGGACGAGTAGCTGCGAACCGTTCTCGGACAGCTCCACGGCGATGTCGGGGTGGCGGGCGTGAAACATCTGGAGTACGTCGGCCAGCATCCCGATGCACAAGCTCGGGGTCGCGCCCACCCGAAGTCGACCCCGGCGCAGGCCGACGAGCTCCGCAACCGCCGTCCGGGCGCTCTCGGCGTCGGCCAACATCCGACGGGCGAGGGGGAGCACCGCCTCGCCGGCCGGGGTCAGGGTTACCTCGCCCCGCCCGCGATTGACCAGGGGCGCGCCCAGCTCGTTTTCCACAGCCTTGAGCTGGCGGGAAAGTGTGGGCTGCGCAACACCCATCCGGTCGGCCGCCCGGGTGAAGTTCCGCGCCTCGACCAGCGCGACGAAGTATGCGAGCTGCTGCAGTGTCACGTGGATAGCTTATCGGCATCGAAACAAGCGCGACGATGCATTGGACGGCGCCCCGGCCCCGGTAGTTCACTGGCGGCCATGGTGGCGACGACCCGATCCCCCGATCCGGCGCTGCTTCCCGGTACCCACCGTCGCGCACCTCGGGGTGTATCGGTGCCGGCTCCGCACAGATGAGGACTCTCCCGTGTCAACCACCACAGCCGCGTCCGCCGGCCGGGCGCAGATCACGGCGCGGACACTCCGCACGGACCGGTGGTGGCTGCCGCCGCTGGTCACCGTCGTCGGCCTGGGCGCGTGGGTTCTCTACGCCACCGTCCGGGTCTTCATGCAGCGGTGGTACTTCGTGCCCGAGCACAACTACCTCTCGCCGTTCTACTCGCCATGCCTGTCGAACGGTTGCCCAGCGGCAGCGGCGCATTTCGGACGGATGCTCCCCGACCTGCCGTGGCTGCCCTACGCGGCGGTCTCGTTGCCGTTCCTGCTGTTGTTCCGGCTGACCTGCTACTACTACCGGAAGGCGTACTACCGTTCGTTCTGGGCGTCGCCGCCGGCCTGCGCGGTGGCCGAACCGCACCGCCGCTACACCGGGGAGACCCGGTTTCCGCTCCTGTTCCAGAATGCGCACCGCTACTTCTTCTATATCGCGCTGGTCGTCACCGCGATCAACACCTTCGACGCGGTCAAGGCATTCCAGAACGCCGACGGCAGCCTCGGTGTCGGGCTCGGTAACATCATCCTGCTGGCCAACGTCGTACTTCTCTGGATCTACACCCTGTCCTGCCATTCCTGCCGCAGCATCATCGGCGGCCGGTTGACCCATTTCTCCAGACACCCGGTGCGATACGCGTTGTGGGGCGGGGTCTCGAAGATCAACGGTCGGCACATGCTGTGGGCCTGGGTCACGCTGGCGACGCTGGCGCTCACTGACGTCTACGTCATGGCTGTCTCCGCCGGTTGGTTCGCCGACCCGCGCATCATCAACTGAGGAGGTACTCATGACCCGGAGCGACAGTAGGGAGATCGAGCGCTACTCCTTCGACGTCGTCGTGATCGGCGCGGGCGGCGCCGGCCTGCGCGCCGCCATCGAGGCGCGCCTGAACGGCAAGCGCACCGCGATCATCTCCAAGTCGCTGTTCGGCAAGGCGCATACGGTGATGGCCGAAGGCGGCGCGGCGGCGTCGATGGGGAACGTCAACCCGAAGGACAACTGGGGGGTGCATTTCGGTGACACCATGCGCGGGGGAAAGTTCCTCAACAACTGGCGGATGGCCGAGTTGCACGCCAAGGAGGCGCCGGGGCGCGTCTGGGAGCTGGAGACCTACGGCGCGCTGTTCGACCGCACCCCCGAGGGCAAGATCAGCCAGCGCAACTTCGGCGGCCACACCTATCCCCGCCTCGCGCATGTCGGAGACCGAACGGGGCTGGAGCTGATCCGGACCCTGCAGCAGAAGATCGTGTCGCTGCAGCAGGAGGACTTCCGGGAGACCGGTGACTACGAGGCCACTATCCGGGTGTTCCACGAGACGACGATCACCGAACTGATCAAGACCAACGGGACGATGTCGGGCGCGTTCGGCTACTACCGCAACACCGGCGGCTTCGTGCTGTTCAGCGCGCCGGCAATCGTGCTGGCCACCGGCGGCATCGGGAAGTCCTTCCAGGTCACGTCGAACTCCTGGGAGTACACCGGCGACGGGCACGCGCTTGCTTTGCGCGCAGGTGCCACCTTGATCAACATGGAGTTCGTCCAGTTCCATCCCACCGGGATGGTCTGGCCGCCCTCGGTGAAGGGAATCCTGGTCACCGAGTCGGTCCGCGGCGACGGTGGGGTGCTGCGCAACTCCGAGGGCAAGCGGTTCATGTTCGACTACGTCCCGGACGTGTTCAAGGCGCAGTACGCCACCACCGAGGAGGAGGGCGACCGCTGGTACTCCGACCAGGAGAACAACCGCCGCCCGCCCGAGCTGCTGCCCCGTGACGAGGTCGCCCGCGCAATCAACTCCGAGGTGAAGGCAGGTCGGGGCAGCCCGCACGGCGGCGTCTTCCTGGACATCGCCTCGCGGCGCTCGCCTGCGGAGATCCAGAAGCGGCTGCCCTCGATGTACCACCAGTTCAAGGAGTTGGCCGACGTCGACATCACGAAGGAGTTGATGGAGGTCGGCCCGACCTGCCACTACGTGATGGGCGGGGTCGAGGTCGAGCCGGACACCGCGATGTCCACGGTGCCCGGACTGTTCGCCGCGGGCGAGGTTGCGGGCGGCATGCACGGCTCCAACCGGCTCGGCGGAAACTCGCTGTCGGATCTGCTGGTGTTCGGCCGGCGCGCCGGGCTCGGCGCGGCGACCTACATCGACGCACTGGGTGCGCGGCCCTTGCTCGACGAGGATGACGTCCGTGCCGCCGCCGACCGGGCGCTGTTGCCGTTCGCCAGCGCCACCGAGGGCGGGGAGAACCCGTTCGTCGTGCACCTCGAGCTGCAGCGGACGATGAACGACCTGGTCGGGATCATCCGCAGGGCCGACGAGATGGAGCTCGCGCTCAAGAAGCTCGCTGACCTCGCGACGCGCGCCCGCACCGTCACCGTCGAGGGCCGCCGGGAGTTCAACCCTGGCTGGCACCTCGCGCTCGACCTGCGGAACATGCTGCTGGTGTCGATCTGCGTGGCCCAGGCCGCGCTGGAGCGCCGGGAGAGCCGCGGCGGCCACACCCGCGACGACTTCCCGGTGCTGGACTCCGACTGGCGCCACGTCCTGCTCGTGTGCTCGGCGCCGGGCGAGGACGAGGTGGACATCGTCCACCAGGAACAGGTTCCGATGCGCCCGGACCTGTTCGACCTCTTCGAGCTCGACGAGCTGAAGAAGTACTACACCGGCGAGGAGCTGGGCGGTCATCGCGCAGGGGAGGCATCGAGATGACGTACGACGCGCACTTCCGCGTCTGGCGGGGAAACTCCGAGTCCGGTGGGTTGGTCGACTACCCGGTCGAGGTGAACGAGGGCGAGGTCGTCCTCGACATCATCCACCGCCTGCAGCAGACCGCTGCCCAGGACCTTGCCGTGCGCTGGAACTGCAAGGCCGGCAAGTGCGGGTCGTGCAGCGCGGAGATCAACGGCAGGCCGCGGCTGATGTGCATGACCCGGATGTCGACCTATCGGGAGGACGAGGTCGTCACGGTCACGCCGCTGCGGACCTTCCCGGTGGTCCGGGACCTGGTCACTGATGTGGGGTTCAACTACACGAAGGCCAGGGAGATCCCGAGCTTCGCGCCGCCACCCGACGTCGCCCCTGGCGGGTACCGGATGGCGCAGGTCGACGTCGAGCGGAGCCAGGAGTTCCGCAAGTGCATCGAGTGCTACCTGTGCCAGAACACCTGCCATGTGGTCCGCGACCACGAGGAGAACAAGACGAGCTTCGCGGGCCCGCGCTACCTGATGCGGATCGCGGAGCTGGACATGCACCCGCTGGACACCGCGGATCGGCAGAAGGAGGCGCAGGACGAGCACGGCCTGGGCCTCTGCAACATCACCAAATGCTGCACCGAGGTGTGCCCCGAGCACATCAAGATCACCGACAACGCACTGATCCCGATGAAGGAGCGCGTGGTCGACCGCAAGTACGACCCGCTGGTGTGGCTGGGCAACAAGATCTTCAAGCGCTCCGGCGCAGGAGGCGAACCCTGAGGTGACCACTCGGCCGAGTCACGGTTTGGCCTGTTCAGGACCAGATGTCCGGCTTTTCCACGGTGATCGATCCGCCGATCCGGTGATGCTACCGGCTCGACGTGACGACATCGAAAGGGACTCGTTGTCCTGATCGGAGCACCGGTGACGGCGTTCCGGGCGTGTCCGCCGGTGCGGGCGGCCCCGGTGAGGGGGAGGCAACCAGCGATGACCGCTCCGGTTCGACCCGCGGAACGGGCCGACGTCTCGCGGATCGCCGCGTCGGGCGCGCCCGTGCACATGACCCTGCCGACCGCGCTCGGCGAGCATCGCTGGTACGGCAGCACCCGGTTCGCCGGACCGGGGATGGCCCGCCAGTTCTTCCTGGCGCCGGCCGGCGAGCACCGCGTCATCGCGTCGCACATCATGCCCGGCGCCCGCGAGAGCCGCCGAACGTTGCGCGGCTGCGACGCGGTGCTGTTCGAAGCCCCGGACCGGTCCGACGCAGCCCTGGTGATGGCCGGCCCCTACAACGAGGCGACCACCTGGTTCGCCGGCCCGGCCCCCGCCCCCGACGGGCTGGCGCGGCTGGTGAACACGTTCACCTTCGCCGACTCACCCGCGGGCGCCAGCCTGACACCGATCTCCGACCTGCTCGTCCAGCAGCCCGGCGTCACCATGATCGGACGCAGCGATCGGTCGGTGCTCATGCTCCGGCGCGCGACCGAGGCATTGCCGACGTTGCCGGACTGGGCCGGGATGCGGCTGGCGAGCGGCGAGCTGTGGCGCGGCCCGCGACTGCTCGACCCGGCCCAGGCCGGGCTCGTTGCCGGCACCCCGCACCAGTGGCGTTACCTGCTCGCGGGCGACAGTGCGGTGCTGGACCTGGTGCTGCTCGGACCGGAGTCCGGCCTGCCGGCCAGCTCGCTGGACGAGCAGCAGATCGTCGACGCGCTCAGCGCGCTCGGCGCCCACTGGGGCGGCTGAGCGGTGTCGGTCTCACTGGCCGTCGCGCTGCTCGCACTGCTCGTCGCACTGTTCGCGGTGGTGGCGCTCGTCGCGGTCTATGCGCGAGTTCGGGTCCTGGAGTCTACGCGTGGCGGTGAGCTGTCCGGTTACGCGGCGCTGGTCGGCCGGGCGGCTCCCGCGGTGGTGTGCCCACGGCCGGGTCAGCAGGTCAGCATCGTCGCCGTACTCGACGCCGGCTGCGCGCTCTGTCGCGGAGTCTGGGACGTGCTGGGCGCCGCAGCCCACGATCAGGCGGACGACCTCGGCGCCGGCGGTTCCCGGTTCGTCGGGCTCGTTGCCCGGAGCTCCGACCTGCCCGTCGGCCCGGCCGGCGGCGGTGCCGAGCTGATCATTGACCTGACCGCCCGCGCCGATCTGTTCGAGGGTTACTCGCCGACCCTGCTCGCCGTCGACGGGGCCGGGACGATCGTTCACCGCAGCTTCATCTACCCCGACACCGACGTGCGCGCACTGGTGCTGGACCTGAGCAAAGGACAGAGGTGACCCCGGCCATGACGCGCCTGGTCGACATCCCCACCACCGCGGTCCCGCCGGCCGAGACGCGGCCGAGCGAGATCGTCGCACGCATCCGGTCCTACCGGCCGAGCCGGCGAGCGGTGGTCCGTGGGCTGGTCATCGCCGTGACGGCGAGTGCCCTGGTACCGATCGACTGGTGGCTCACCCGGCGGGCCGCCGCGGCGGCGCCGGCGGATGGCTCCACCGAGGGCGACAGGTCCGAGTTCCCCACCTGCCAGCCGGCGGACTACGCCGAGGAGGACAACAACTGGTTCACCGGCGGCCCCGCGGTCTGCTACGGTGGCTGGCGCCGCGGCAGCTTCCCGTGCTCCGACGGCTACCACCGGGAGGGCTCGTTCTCCGACGCAGACTCGGGGGAGTCGTACACCTCCACCCGGCTCACCACGGACTGCCACGGCCGCAACGCCTGGCGCTGGCACGGCTACCGCTGCTCCGACGCCATGACCACGACCACGTTCTCCGACGGCTCCGACTACACCGCCTTGACGATCGCCGCCTGCACGCTCCCTGAGGGGGACACCGGAGCCACATCCGAGCCCACGACCTCCGCCGCGCCCCCGCAGCCCGCTGCCACCTCCGAGCCCCCGCCCGTTGCCGTCGCCTCGTCGACGCAGCCCGATCCCACCTCGTCGACGCAGCCGTCGCCGGTCACCGCCGCACCGCGCGGGAACGGCCCGCTCGGCGCGCTGCTCGGTTGACCCGGTACTGCCGATGACGACCCCGGGACGGTCCCAGGTGCGCCGGCTGCTGCACCCGCTGACCACGTCGCTCGGGCTGCTCGCGGCGGCGCTCGCCGCGGGCGCGGTGGTGCTGCTCGAGCCCCGTGGCCTCGGCACCGCGGCGGCCGGCCTGCTGCTCGTCACCGGCGCCGGCGCGGCGGCCGGGTTCGCCAACTCCGGCTCCACCTGAAGCCACAACTCGGCGTTCCTGCTGAGCGCGTCGGTCTGGCGCGAGAAGCCCGTGGTCCGGTACTTCGCGGCCGGCCTGCTGCTCGGCGCGACCGCGGTGGCGTTCATCGCCGCCGCTGTCGGCGCGCTGCCGCAGGCGCTGGTGCCGGCACCCGCGCGCTGGGCGCTGTTCGGGGTGGTGGCGGTGGCCGTGCTGGGCCGCGAGCTGCGGCTGTGGCGGTTGCGGATCCCGGAGAATGCCCGGCTGGTGCCGGAGCGGGTGCAGCAGCTGGGGGAGTGGGGCGCCCTGCAGTTCGGGTTCGAGATGGGTACCGGGATGCGGACGTACTCGCCGTCGGCGCTGCCGCACCTCGCGTTGCTCGCCGTGGTGCTGGTGGTGCCGTTCCCGGCCGCGTTCGCGCTGGGCGCCGGGTTCGCCGCCGGGCGGCTGGCGATGCCGCTGCTGTCCAACGCCTGGAGCGACGACGGCGGCTGGACCGAGCTGTGGGCCCGGTCCGACCGGGTGGTGCGGCCGCTGCTCGCCCTGGTCTGCGTGGGTGCGCTGACGGTTGCGATGCTGCCCGGGTGAGCGCCGTCCGCGAGATCGTCGTCGTCTACGACGTGTCCTGTCCCAGCTGCTCGGACATCGCCCGGCGACTGCCTGCCTGCGTGCGCGTGCCGGTGAAGGTGCGCTCCTGCCGGGACCCCCAGCTGCCCGGCGTCTATCCGAGCCTGCGGTCGCTGCCCGGGGTCACGGCCTGCCGCATCCCCGCGATCGGGGTGGTGCGCGATGGCGGCTCGGTGCGCTGGTGGTCGGGACTGACCGGCGCGGTCGGGCTGGCGCCGTTGCTCTGCCCCGGCGCGGCGCGGGAGGCGTTCGCGCTGCTCCGGACGGCGTTCCGGGCTGCCCGGACGGGCTGATCTACCCCGTGAGTTCGGTCTAACGTAGTCATGTGACGCACGCGCAGCCGTTCGGATCCTGGCCCACCCCGATCACCTCCGAGCTCGTCGTGGCCGCCGCGGTGCGGTTGTCCGAGGTCCGGTTCGACTCCGGCGACGTCTACTGGTCGGAGGGCCGCCCGGCCGAGGGCGGGGGCACCCAGCTGGTCCGGCGCAGCCCGGACGGCACCACCGTCGACCTGCTGCCGGCCGGGATGGACGCCCGCACCGCGGTGCACGAGTACGGCGGCGCGGCGTGGTGGGTGCACGAGGGTGTCGTGTGGTTCACCAACTGGGCCGACCAGCGGCTCTACCGGCTCGAGACCGGCGGTGTCCCGGTCCCGGTCACCTCGGAGCCCGCGGTGTCGCGCGGGGACCGGTACGCCGACGGCGACGTGGGCCCCGGCGGGGTGCTCGTCGCCGTGCGTGAGCGGCACCTCGAGGGCGGGGGCGCGGCCGGCGTGCGCAACGAGATCGTCCGACTCGACGGCGACGGCGTCCCGGAGCTGCTGGTCAGCGGCCCGGACTTCGTGGCGTCGCCCCGGCTGGACCCGGAAGGGGCCCGGCTGGCCTTCGTCAGCTGGGACCACCCGTCGATGCCGTGGGACGACACCGTGCTCACCGTGCGCGACCTCGCGACCGGCGCGGACACCGTCGTCGCGGGCGGCCCGGGGGAGTCGGTGACCGAGCCGCGCTGGCGAACCGACGGCGCGTTGCTGTTCCTGTCCGACCGCACCGGCTGGTGGAACCTCTACCGCTGGGTGCCCCGCGGCGGGGTCGAGCCGGTCATCGAGGTCGACGCCGAGATCGGGGTGCCCGGCTGGACGTTCGGCTCGGCCCGCTACGCCCTGCTCGGCGACGGCCGGATCGTGTTCGCCCGCTGGCGCGAGGGCTACGACGGGCTCGCCGTGCGCGGCACCGACGGCGCCGTCACCGACCTCGACCTGCCCTTCTCCGCCGTCGCGGCGCTCCGGGCAGCCGGCCCGGACCACGTCGCCGTCGTCGCCGGCACCCCGGCCACCGAACCAGCGGTGTACCGGGTTCAGCCCGACGGCCCGGCGGTCGAGGTCCTTCGCCCGTCGCGGGAGCTTGGCATCGACACCGGATACGTGTCGGTGCCCGAGACCGTGTCGTTCCCCTCGATCGACGGCGACGGGAGCCCGCGGACGGCGCACGCGCTGTTCTACCCACCCGCCAGTCCTGTCCGCACCGGTCCGGACGGCGAGCTCCCGCCGCTGCTCGTGGTGATCCACGGTGGGCCGACGGGGGCCGCGGTGCCGTCGCTGTCGGTTGGGTTGCAGTACTGGACCAGCCGCGGGTTCGCCGTCGTTGACGTCAACTACGGCGGGTCCACCGGGTTCGGGCGGACCTACCGGGAGCTGCTCAAGGGTGCCTGGGGTGTCGTCGACGTGGTCGACTGCATCGCCGCCGCGCGCTGGCTCGCGGAGCAGGGTCGGGTGGACCCGGCCCGGCTCGCGATCCGCGGCGGGTCCGCGGGCGGCTACACCACGCTGGCCGCGCTGGCCCACGACGACACCCCGTTCGCCGCGGGAGCCGACCACTTCGGTGTCGCCGACCTGGAGGTGCTGGCCGCGGAGACGCACAAGTTCGAGAGCCGCTACCTCGACAGGCTGATCGGGCCGTACCCGGCGCGGCGCGACGTCTACGTCGAGCGATCCCCCATCCACCACGTCGAGAAGCTCACCCGGCCGCTCATCGTGCTGCAGGGTAGCGAAGACGAGGTGGTCCCGCCCAACCAATCAGAGATGATCGTCGACGCACTGCGGGCCCGTGGGGTCCCGGTCGCGTACCTGCTCTTCGACGGCGAGCAGCACGGCTTCCGGCGCGCGGAGAACATCCGCCGGGCGCTGGACGCCGAGCTGAGCTTCTACGCCCAGGTGTTCGGGTTCGAGCTGCCCCCCGGCGAGGGCATCGAACCGGTCACCGTGGAGAACGCCGAGAACCTCGCGGCGCCGCCACGAACCACTCACCCGGCCCCGCGGCCCGCGGGCCCCGGACCCGGGGGCCCGGGGGCATCTCCGCACCGTGGGACCACAACACGGTCTCGGGCACCTGGATAGCGACGTTGTGGTCCCACGGTGCGGCATCCGGGACAGCGAGGTGGGTCGGACGGACCACGATGTGCCGCACCCCCGGGCGAACGGAGTCTGCCCGGGGGTGCGGTCGGTAGCGCGGGTTCACCCTCAGCTGAGGAAACCGAGCACGTCCCCGCGCACGACGTATGAGACCTTGATTTGCGGCGGGCCTGCGGGAGGGCACCAAGTTCGCTTACCCGCGGCCGTTGCGTAGGACGGAATGTGTATGCGCTTTCGTTCCCACGCTACTCCCCCTCCGTGCGTCCGTCGGTCTCCGGCACAGACACCTGCTGGAACGTATCCGACCGACTGTCATACTCGTCCATCTGCTCCGGAACCGGCAGCCGGTGCTCGCGGGTGCAGGGCGAGTACGGCGCGGTACCGCCGCCGTGCACGAGCTACCCTGCAGCTCACCCAGTTCCCCGGCTCGATCCGCTGATCCAGATGCTCGCTGAGCTGGTCTCGATGTCGTCTGGGAGACCTCCGGGCGGCACCAGGTGGAAGAAGATCGATTTATCGACACCCTTCCTGCCGCTTGCGAACTCGCGGTGACGCCGACACCTGCCGTCGCAGTCAAACAACCCTGCTTGCTGTTGTCAATACTGGGCTTTGGTTGCATCAGCACGAATGAAGCGACCACGACATATTCGGATCTTGAACCAGTGATCACCCACTGAGCGTGCGATGATCAGCAATGTCACATGTGCCGACTGCGCGCCATCGTGGATACCTGCAGGCGGCCGGGACGCCACGTGAGTGTCACCGCGGGCAGCCGCTGGGGTGCGAGCATCAGCGGATGGCACGGATCCGGCTGGCCGCCGCGAGACAGGGATGCCCGAGCAATCGCCGCGGTGCATGTGGCGTCCTGGCGGTCGGCGTACGCCGGGCTGGTCCCGGCCGCAACGCTCGACGGGCTGAACGTTGACGCCCGGGCGCGGCAGTGGGCCTGCTGGCTCACCGACCCGAAGGCGTCGAGCGTGGTGCTCGTCGTCACCGAACCGCAGGTGTGTGCGGGTTCTGCGCGGTCGGCCCGGCGCGTGACCCGGAACCCGCGGTACCTGAGCTCGTCGAGGTCTACTCGTTCTACCTGCATCCGCAGCACTGGGGTCGGGGCCTCGGGCGCGCTGCACGACACCGCTTGGCTCATGATCGACAAAAATGGGACATGAACCGCACAGGTGCGGCGCATGTCCCATTTTTGATGATCTTCGCGGTAGAGGTGAGAGTGGGGGCTGGGGCTACCGATCAGACGTCGTAGTAGTGAGCGCGACGTAGCACACCGCAGATCTGCAGGGCCAGGCCCAGCCGGTGCGAATCGGTCCGCCGCCGCGCAATCAGGTCACGGTCACCGTCGTCGAGGAAGAAGAACCGTTCCAGTTCAGGGCGGCTCGGCACCTCCTGGAATGACCCGTACGCGCCTGCTTGCTCATCGGTCAGAAACTCCACCGGCATGACCGCGAATCGTAGTGACCGCGATCACTACCGAGGCTCCCAGCTACCGCTCAAGCCACACCATGATCCTTTTCGGCGCCAACGGCTGTTCCGCTACTACTCAACCCCGGTATACGCCGAACTGCGCGAATTCCTGGCCACGCGCGGCTACCACCCGGTCGCGGGCATCGGCGCGTTCATCGACACCCTCGGCTTCGCGGCGAGCTGGCCGACGTCCAACATCGGCCAAGACGGCCCTCGCTGGACGAAACGCGAGGGTCACGGCCCAGCAGGCAGGTTGAGTGACCCCTCGCGCTGATATGGTCAACAACATGCGGATGGGCCTCGATATCGCTGGCTGGTGGCGCCCTTAGCAGGGCGGCACTACTCATCCGCGCACTCACCACCACGCGGCCGCCCAGCTCCGGCGGCCGGTTGCGGTGTCTCTCTGCACCTTGGTGACCCCCACGAGCTCGGCGGCCCTGACGCTCAACAGGAGCCAACCGACATGTCCCGACGCCTCACCGGGTTCACCCCCTCAGGGAACCTGCACCTGGGTAACTACCTCGGCGCGATCCGCCCGATCATCGCCGAGCAGAGCACCACCGACACAGTGGTGTTCATCTCCGACCTGCACGCCTTGACGCTGCACCACGATCCAGCCAGGGTGCGCCAACGCACCCTGGGGTTCGCCACCCTGCTGCTGGCCGCGGGCCTGGACCCGAACGAGTGCCTGTTCATGGTCCAGTCACACGTTCCCGAGCACACCGAGCTGCACTACCTGCTCGAGTGCGTCACCGGCTACGGCGAGGCCCAGCGCATGATCCAATTCAAGGAGAAAGCTCACCGCCAGCAGCACGTCCGGACCTCGCTGCTGACCTACCCCATCCTGATGGCAGCCGACATCCTGCTCTACGACACCGACGAGGTCCCAGTCGGCGAGGACCAACGCCAGCACGTCGAGCTGGCCCGGGACCTGGCCGTCCGGTTCAACGCCCGTTACGGCGACACCTTCACCGTGCCTCAAGCAGTGAACCCGCCGGTCGCCGCGCGCGTGATGGACCTGTCCTCACCAGCAGCGAAGATGAGCAAATCGACCTCGTCGGCAGCCGGAGCGCTACGACTGCTCGACGAACCGAACCAGCTGCGCCGCAAGATCATGCGCGCGGTCACCGACACCGGCACCACTGTGGCCTACGACCCAGACCAGGCGCCCGGTGTTGCCAACCTGCTCAACATCCTGGCCGGCTGCACCGGCACCCAGCCGCAACACCTGGCCACCCAGTTCGACCGGTACGGCGAGCTGAAGCAGGCCGTCGCCGACACCGTCGTGGACACCCTCTCGCCAATACGAGAACGCTACCTCCGGCTCGCTGCCGAACCTGATCACATCCGGGCCGTACTTCTCGCGGGAGCTAAACAAGCGCGCCAGCACGCTTGTGACAAGGTGCGCCGGGCGAAGACGGCCATCGGTCTCCTGCAGATCTGACGCCACCGGTTTACTCACCCGAGCGCGGGCTGCCGGTGGAGCCGAAACCGGTGACTACGGGTGGGGCCCGATCACTTGACGAGACTCAGGAAGTCTCTGGAGCGGCAGTGCGGGCTCGTTCGATCGCGCGGTAGACGGTGGACCGGGCGACGGAGAACAGCTCGTCGACGATGTCGCGGGCGTCAGGCAGCGACCGGGCGAGACGGTCGAGCTTGGTGACAACGAGCGTGTCAACGGCGCGGCAGGCGGCCAGCGACTCGCGCAGCCCGGGCCGGGCGCGGTTGGTTCCGGTCAGGCCGTGGTCGAGAACCTCGACCTCGACCGACCGCGGCTCAACACCCGAGCGGCCCACGGCCCACTTCAGGTCCCATTAGCGGATCCCATACGGGAAGCGTCGATCTCGTCCTGCTCCTCAGATGTGCCCGGCGTACGTCGGCACGTCTAGCTTTCGGGTTGGTCCTCGATGAGGGCCGAGGTCTGCGCCGCGCGCCGGCGGGCCATCGCGGCAAGTTCACCCGCGGGCAGCTGCGCCATGGCTGTCTGGCGCTGTTGGGCCATCTCGGCGAACTGGGCGTCGGTCAACTGCTCGGTCATCCGCCGGCGGCCTTCGGTGAGCTCGCGCAGCTGCTCAGGTGTCAGGGGGTTCTCCATCAGAATCATCTCCTTGATCAGGGTGGTTAGGGTGCTCACGCTGGGCTCAGTCGCGTCTTCGAGGGTGGCGAGCAGTCCGTGCAGGCCGCGGCGCAAGCGTTGCGCGGCCGTGATGGACTGCTCGAGGAGCTCGAGTTGGCCGCGGACGACATCGCGCGGGTCAGGGCCGTCGATCAGGACTCGGGCGACCTCGGCCAGCGGTAGGCCGAGTTGGCGCAGCGCGAGGACTGCGTACAGGCGCCCCAGATCATCGGTGGTGTATCGCCGGTGCCCGGCACGGGAGCGCTCGGAGGGCACGAGCAGCCCGATGTCGTCATAGTGACGGAGCGTCCGCACGGTCAGCCCGGTGGCCGCGGCGACCTCTCCGACGCGCCACCTTCGCTCGCCGTCTGCGCTGCCCATGACCAGGACGCTAGGACCTCACGTTGCGTCCGTTGCAACCCGGGACCGGCAGCGGGCGTGTGCCGCTCGCCGATCCGCCTGCGGGGCATCCTTTGGCTAGGCCGGCGCGAGGGCGGTGGCGATGTCGCGGAGCCAGGGTTGGTTGATCGATTCCTGCACGCACCTCGCGAACAGCCACTGGCTGACCCGGCCGCCGTCGAGCCCGAGCAGGTTAGCCATCCGCCGGGCGAGTCCGCCCGGATCGGCGGCCAGCCGGCCATCGCAGTTGAGCATATGTTGCAGCACGTCGTAGGCCGGATCACCGACGTACGGCTTGGGGTCGATGACCAGCCACGGTTCGCGCTGCGCGGCGAGGATGTTCTCGGCGTGCAGGTCGGTGCACAACAGCACGCAGCGCTGCGCGGTCTGAGGCAGCTCCCGGAACAGCGCCATGCCTGCATGGGCCAGCCCAGGGTCGATGCGCTCATCAGCCTTGGTGAATTCTTCCTCGAACTCCGCGGCCCACCGCTCGCACATCACCTGTAGCGGCCGGAACGGGCCGTTCTCCGGCGGGGGCGGCATCCACAGCCGGTGCAGCAGCGTGGCCACCACGAGGTCCTGCTCGGGCTCTGGCATGGACAGACCGAGCGGGGTCCCCGGAGTGCAGCGCTCGAGCAGCAGCGCGCTGGTCAGGCCGTCGACGTAAGTGTCATGCAAGAACACGGCACCGCGCCCACCCCATGCCCGCAGGCCCTCCGCCTCATGGGCGGCCTCATCGTGACGCCAGCCGACCTTGAGGACGCGCTCCTGACCGCCGGCGTCCCTGGCTGGCGCCACCCACGAGCACTGCCCGCCCGGCTGATAGGGTTCATCGAGGCGAAGCGACCACCGCACGGCCACTTCGCGCACGGTATCCGGCAACCCGGCTACCCATGCGCCGAGCAACGGATTCTCCCGCGCACACTCGACGAGGTTCCTCGGCAGGGCGAACGCCACCACGCCACCATCCTGCATCCTCGGCAGCAACTCCAACATCAATGAGCAGCGGCACGGGCGCCACCCAGGATGGGGTGCCGCCGGGCTGGAACGGACGACCCACCTGCAGCGACCATCGTCGGGTGAGGTCGC
The DNA here is from genome assembly GCA_038254065.1 of Mycobacteriales bacterium. Classification (GTDB taxonomy): domain Bacteria; phylum Actinomycetota; class Actinomycetes; order Mycobacteriales; family Pseudonocardiaceae; genus Pseudonocardia. Next base: position 56,351 of record JBBSGM010000007.1, read on the forward strand.
CGACGATCTGCGGCAGGCCGGCAACCCATGCGCGGCGCGCCGAGCCGGCGCCGTCGTGGGCCACATCGCGGACGAGGTTGCTGGGCCGTTCGAACTCGACCACGTCGCCACCATTCCTACGGGCCGGTCCAGCGCTTCACCGGGATCCCGATCGGCGAGCGAGAGCAGTGCGGTCTTGCGGTTTCTCCCTCCTCAGTCCTGGAGGCCGTCCCATGACCAATGGGGGATGGGAAGGGCCTCGGGAACGTCGTCAGCGGAACTTTCGGCAGGCGGTGCTGGGCCTGCGCTGGTTCCGCCAGGACGCCGACATCACGGCGTTGGGCCGCGATCACGGCACGTCGCGTGCCACCGCCTACCGCTACGTGGACGAGGTCATCGGTGTCCTCGCCGACCAGGCCCCGGACCTGCACGAGGCGCTGGAACGCGCCAAGGCCGACGGGCTGGCCTATGCGATCCTCGACGGGAAGATCTTCTCCGCCGACCGGTGCAGCGAGAAGACCACCAGCGTGAAAGGCACCCAGATCGACCTCTGGTACTCCGGGAGTAACTGGTCAGGTCCTTGGCGGCGTGGCTGCTTGATCTTCGCGTCGTGGTGTTGATGATGGCGGTGTGTCCGAGGAGTCATCCACTGTAGAGCTGCGTGAGCGGCTTGCGGTCGTGGTGGCGTCGTTGGCGGAGCGTGA
>JBBSGM010000008.1:0-56804 GCA_038254065.1 Mycobacteriales bacterium
CCGAGCTCGGGCTGGTGGCCGCGCTCGGCGAGCCAGTCGACGGCCGGCTCCGCCACGTCCAGCCCGATGCCCTGGGCGTGCAGCCGCTCACCGGTCTGCGCGAGCAGCAGCGTGGTGATCTGGCGCAACTCGGACCGGTCCAGCGCGTGGAAGAGCACGACGTCGTCGATGCGGTTGAGGAACTCCGGCCGGAAGTGGCCGTGCACCGTGGCCAGCAGCGGGTCGCGGATCTCCTCCACGGCCCGACCGGCGGCCGCTGCGGCGAGCAACCGATCCGCGCCGAGGTTGCTGGTCATGATGATGACGGTGTGGGTGAAGTCGACCGTTCGGCCGTGCGCGTCGGTGAGCCGGCCGGCGTCGAGCACCTGCAGCAACGTTGCCGTGATGTCCGGGTGCGCCTTGTCGATCTCATCGAGCAGCAGTACCGCGTACGGGGTGCGACGGACCGCCTCGGTGAGCTGCCCGGCGTCCTCGTACCCCACGTGTCCGGGTGGGGCCCCCACCAGCCGCAACGCGGTGGCGCGGTCGGCGTACTCGCTCATGTCGAAGCGCAACAGTGCGTCGGTCGTGCCGAACAGCACCTCGGCCAGCGCCCGGGCCAGCTCGGTCTTGCCCACCCCGGTCGGGCCGAGGAACAGGAACGAGCCGACCGGGCGGCCCGGGTGCGCCAGCCCGGCGCGTCCGGCCCGCACCGCGTCGGCCACCGCCCCCACCGCGTCGTCCTGCCCGACCACCCGGCGGTGCAGCAGCTCCTCCAGGTCGAGCAGCCGGTGCCGCTCGGTCACGGTGAGCCGCGCGACCGGAATACCGGTGGTGTGCGCGACGACCTCGGCGACATCGTCCGCGGTGACCTCGACGGCACCGACCGGCGCGCGGAGCCCGGCCCGGTCGGGGTCCGCGCGGGCCACCTGGATCCGGGCCCGCGCAGCGGCCCGGTCGACCAGGTCGATGGCCTTGTCGGGGAGGAACCGGTCGGGGAGGTAGCGGGCGGACAGCTCGGCCGCCGCGATCACCGCGGTGTCGGTGATCGCCACCTGATGGTGCTGCTCGTAGCGGCGGCGCAGGCCCAGCAGGATCATGATCGTCTCGGCGACCGAGGGTTCGGCGATGCGGACCGGTTCGAAGCGCCGCTCCAGCGCCGGGTCCTTCTCGATGTGCCGGCGGTAGTCCCGCAGCGTGGTCGCACCGATGAGCTGCAGCTCGCCGCGGGCCAACCCGGGTTTGAGCAGGGTGCCGGCGTCCATCGCGCCGCCCTCGGCGGCGCCCGCGCCCACCACCGCGTGCAGCTCGTCGACGAACAGCACGATCGACCGGTCTGCCGCGACCACCTCGTCGAGGACGCCGGTCAGCCGTTGCTCGAAGTCGCCGCGGTAGCGGGTGCCCGCGACCATCCCGGCCAGGTCCAGCGCGACCAGCCGCACCCCGCGCAGCGCCGCGGGCACCGCACCGTCGGCCATCCGCTGGGCGATGCCCTCGACGATCGCGGTCTTGCCGACGCCGGGGTCACCGACCAGCACCGGGTTGTTCTTCGTCCGCCGCGCCAGTACCTCCAGGACCTGCTCCACCTCGGCGTCGCGGCCGATCACCGGGTCGAGCCGGCCCTGCCTGGCGGCCTGCGTGAGGTCGCGGCCGAAGCGGTCGAGACCGGGGGTACGGGTCGGTGTTCCCGGCGCCGGAGCGGACCAGGACATGCCCTCACCGAGCGTCGTCTGGAGGTTTCCGATCAACCGTTCGAACAGGTCGTCGAACGGTCCGAAACCAGATCGGTCCTGCGGCACGTCCACCTCCGGTGCGGGTGCGGCTGCCTCGATGGTCCTCCGCCGGGCCGCGATGCGCCGCTTCCGGGGACCCCGGCGGCGACCCGACTCACAGCGTCCCCTTGGTCGACGCGACCCCGGTGATTCGCCCGTCCGGCGCGACCGCTGCCCGCAGCGCCCTGGCGACGGCCTTGAACTCGGCCTCGGTGATGTGGTGCGGGTCCCGGCCGTCGAGCACCCGCACGTGCAGAGCGAGGTGGCCGTGGAAGGCCAGCGACTCGAACACGTGCCGGTTGAGCACGGTCGGGTAGTGCCCGCCGACGACGAACCCGGCCATCACCGCGGGCTCGCCGGTGTGCACCGCATAGGGCCGCCCGGAGACGTCGACCACGGCCTGCGCGAGGGCCTCGTCCATCGGGACCCAGGCGTCGCCGAAGCGGCGGATGCCCTTCTTGTCACCCAGCGCCTGGCGCAGGGCCTGGCCGAGCACGATCGCGACATCCTCGACGGTGTGGTGCGCGTCGAGCCCGACGTCACCGCGCGCGCACACGCTGAGGTCGAACGCCCCGTGCTTGCCCAACGCGTCGAGCATGTGGTCGAAGAACGGGACCCCCGTCGAGATCTCGGTGCTCCCGGTTCCATCCAGGTCGATCTCGACGAGGACCTTCGACTCCAGGGTGGCCCGCTCGACCCGCCCGATCCTGCTCACGACCTGACCTCCGAAGCGAACACGGCCACCGCCACCGCCACGAACGCGTCGTTCTCCGCCGGCGTGCCGACCGTGACCCGCAGCCGCTCGGGGATGCCGACGTCCCGGATGAGCACGCCGCGGTCGAGGAACGCCCGCCACGCCCGAGGCGCGTCGACGAACCGACCGAACAAGGCGAAGTTGGCGTCGCTGGGCACCACGTCGTAGCCGGCCTCGGCCAGCTCGGACACCACCCGACCACGCTCGGCGCGCAGCAGCGCCACCGAACGCAGCGTCGCGTCGGCATGCCGCAGCGCCGCCCGGGCCGCGGCCTGGGTGAGCACGGACAGGTGGTAGGGCAACCGCACGAGCACCAGCGCGTCGACGACGGCGGGCGCGGCGGCGAGGTAGCCCAACCGGCCGCCGGCGAACGCGAACGCCTTGCTCATCGTCCGGCAGACGATCAGCTTGTGGCCGTGCGTCACCAGCAGGGTGACCGCGCTGGGCCGGTCGGAGAACTCGGCGTACGCCTCGTCGACGATCACCAGACCCGGCGCGGCGTCGATCAGCGCGGTGAGCTCGGCCGGCTCCAGCGACTGGCCGGTCGGGTTGTTCGGGCTGGTCAGGAACGTGAGATCCGGAGCGCGGGCACGCAGCAGGGCGGCGGCCGCGTCGACGTCGACGGTGAAGTCGGGGCGCCGCGGTGCCGGCAGCCACTCGGTGCGGGTGCCCGCGGCGATGATCGGGTGCATCGAGTAGGAGGGCTCGAACCCGACGGCGCTGCGGCCCGGCCCGGCGAACGCCTGCATGATCTGCTGCAGGACCTCGTTGGAGCCGTTGGCGGCCCACAGGTTCGCGGCGCTCAGCGCGACGCCGGTGTCGGCGGCGAGGTACGCCGCGAGGTCGGTGCGCAGCGCGACGGCGTCCCGGTCGGGGTAGCGGTGCAGCGTCGTGGCAGCCTCCGCGACGGCCTCGAGCACGTCGCGGACCAGCTCGGGCGGCGGTGGGTAAGGGTTCTCGTTGGTGTTCAGCCGCACCGCGACGTCGAGCTGTGGCGCACCGTAGGGGTTCTTGCCGCGCAGGTCGTCGCGCAGCGGGAGCTGGTCCAGCGTGACTGCGGAGCCGACCGCCTCCTCGACCGCCGTCATGGACGGAACCGGGCCGTGACGGCCTGGCCGTGCGCGGGCAGGTCCTCCGCTCCGGCCAGCGTGACGATCTGGTCGGCCACCTCGCGCAGCGCCTCCTCGGTGTACTCGACGACGTGCATGCCGCGCAGGAACGTCTGCACGGACAGGCCGCCGGAGTGCCGGGCGCAGCCGCCGGTGGGCAGCACGTGGTTGGAGCCCGCGCAGTAGTCGCCGAGCGAGACCGGCGCCCAGGGCCCGACGAAGATCGCCCCCGCGTTGCGGACCCGCAACGCGACCGCGCGGGCGTCAGCGGTCTGGATCTCCAGGTGCTCGGCGGCGTAGGCGTCGACCACGGCGATACCGTCGTCGAGGTCGCGCACCAGCACCGCGGCGGACTGCGGGCCGGTGAGCGCGGTGCGGATCCGTTCGGTGTGCTTGGTGGCCGCGACCTGGCGCTCCAGCTCGGCGTCGACGGCGTCGGCGAGCTCCGCGCTCGTGGTGACCAGCACCGAGGCCGCGGACGGGTCGTGCTCGGCCTGGCTGACCAGATCGGCGGCCACGTGCACAGCGTCGGCGGTGCCGTCGGCGAGCACCGCGATCTCGGTGGGGCCGGCCTCGGCGTCGATCCCGATCAGGCCGCGGAGCAGCCGTTTCGCCGCGGTGAGGTAGACGTTGCCCGGCCCGGTGACGACGTCGACGGGCTCCAGCTCGGTGCCGTCGGTGTCGGTGCCGCCGTAGCCGAGCAGCGCGACGGCCTGCGCCCCGCCGACCGCCCACACCTCCTCGACGCCGAGCAGCGCCGCGGCGGCGAGGATCGTCGGATGCGGCAGCCCGCCGTGCTCGGCCTGCGGCGGGGACGCCACGACCAGCGACTCGACGCCCGCCTCCTGCGCCGGCACCACGTTCATGACCACGCTCGACGGGTAGACCGCCAGCCCGCCCGGCGCGTAGAGCCCGACCCGGCGCACCGGGACGAACCGCTCGGTCACCGTGCCGCCGGGGACGACGTGGGTGGTGAGGTCGGTGCGGCGCTGGTCGGCGTGCACCGCCCGGGCCCGCTCGATCGAGGTCTCCAGCGCGGTCCGGACCCGCGGGTCGAGGGCGGCGAGGGTACCGGTGAGGGTCTGCACCGGCACCCGGACGACGCTGGGGCGCACCCGGTCGAAGCGCTCGGCGAACTCCAGGACGGCGTCGACGCCGCGCTCCCGGACCGCCTCCACGATCGGGCGGACCTGGTCGCGCACCGCGTCGACGTCCAGGTCGGCGCGCGGGAGCGCCGCGCGCAGCGCCGCGGCGGGCGGGAGCGGAGCGCAGCGCAGGTCGAGTCGGCGGAGCATGGTGCCCAGGGTAGCCGGGGCGTCCTGCGCAGCCACCGACCTCCTCCTCGCCACCGACCAGCCCTCAGCCCAAGCGCCGGATGCCCGGGTAACGCTCGAAGCCCCGGTCGAAGCTCATGATCGTGTCGATGCCATGGCGGCGCATGACGGCCACGTGCAGGGCGTCGCGCGCGGACAGCCGGTAGCCACCGAGCACGACCTCCTTGGCCGCCTGGACGTCGGCCGTCTCGATCGGGAGGATCTCGTCGACGGCGCCGACCAGAGCATCGAAGGCCGGCTGAATCGCTGTTCTCCTGGGCCCCGCTCGGCGCTCACAGCGGCCCCGAACGCCTCGCTACGGCTTCACAGCGGCGTTCCGACGTCTCGCTGGCGTGCGGGCGACTCGGTCGCGTGACGAACCAGGGTCGGGTGGCGGCACGCATTGAGGCTCACCGCTGGCGGAGGTCAAACCATCACCACCGTGACCCACCGGGTGGCGTGCGAAACCAGAGCCGTGAGGTCATCCGCATCGCTGGTCAGCACGACCGGGTCGGGGTTGACCGCGGCCATGGCAGCGACGACGGCGTCGGTCGCGGTGATGGTGCCCGCGCGCCCGGTCGCGGCGCGCAGCCTCGCGCCCTCGCGAGCCGGCATCTCCTCGACAGGCCGGACCTGACAGGCGCGCAGAAGTCGGTTGACCGCATGATCGCGGCGATGGTCCCCGGTGAGCGACTCGGTCAGGACTACAGAGGGCACCTGCGGGGGCCACAGCCCACGGGCGCGCAACTCGGCCAGCCGCGCGCGATCGCCAGCAAGTGTGCTGACGCCGCCGGAGTCGAGGAACAGTGTCATGCGCTGCGCGCGCCGCGAGCGGGCGGCAGCAGCCGGTCGGCCCATGCCCGTGCCTGCACCCGCTCCGCTTCGGGGATCGGACCCAGCTCGGTATGGAGCTCTGCCAGGTACGCGTCGAGCTCGGCGATCTTCGCTCGTCGATCCAGCTCCCCAGCCAGAGCCGCGGCGGCAAGACCGGAGACATTCAGCCCGGCTGCTCGTGCCTGCTCCAGCAACTCGTCCGGAACGGTGATGTTGACCCTCGCCATGCGCATACCATACACACGGCCCGGAGGCTGCGCTGTGGAGCGGCACCCACTTGAACCCGCGCTCCCATGTCGGCTCCAGCAGGAGCTGACCGGGCTACGGTCTGCGCGCCGCGGGAACTACCGAATCACGGGCCGGTGTGAGCAGGGCCGGAATGGGTACGCGCGCGATATGGCTGATGCATCAATGGGCTCGCCCGAGAAAAACCCCGAGGACTGGACCACCGGTGACGAGCCGATGACCGGCCCGCAACGGAGTTACCTCGAGACGCTCGCCCGGGAGGCCGGCGAGGACGTCCCAGCAGACTTGACCAAGGCCCAGGCGTCCGAGCTGATCGACCGGCTGCAGCAGAAGACCGGCCGGGGGCGTTGAGGGGTGCTGAGGCTCCCGTGCCCGGCCCACGCCAAGGAACGCGGCGATGATCACCTTCAGCTGGCCGAGCGCGAGGTCACTAGCCTCGTACAGACGTCGATCCCTGCGGAGCCGCCGAGCGCACTGAAGTTGCTCGGAGCCCGAGGCCGGTTCGGACCCGGACGCACTACGTGGCGTGGTTCATCCTCGACAGGAGGGCATGCGAGATCTCCAGGAACTCCTGGACCTGCGGCGAGGCCTTGTGGTTCTCGAGCCGTTCCCTCAGGTCGACGACCGCTCGGGTCGACCGGGAGGACGGTCACGGTGACCGCGAGTTTGGCGGCGGTGAGACCGGCGGCAGTTGCGGCGGTCAGATCGTGGTCGTGCAGAGCGGCCCGGGCCAGGGTGGCATGGGCAAGAGAACCCCGCCGCGCGCGGCCCTGACGTTCTGCCGCCACCGCAGACCGCCGGGCGAACCGCGTCGCTTCCACCGGTTGCGCCAGGTCGCGGAAGGTGTGCGCGTACTCGCCGTTGAGGTAGGCCGCGTCGATGAACCGGGCCCATTCCGGCTCCTCGTCCGGATGTGCTCACAACGGCGCAGCGGACCCGCGACATCGCAACCGCAGATACAGTTATCTCTGCGGGGAAGAACCTTTCATGAGGGTTGCCGCTGCGCCCCACCGGACCGGTAGGCCCACGACTCTCCGGCACCCGTGTACTGTGACACCGGGATCGGTTCGACTCCGGGGCGCATCCGACTCCGGTAGAGTCTCCCTTCGAGATGGTCGATCTCGTGACTGACAAGCCTGGCAACTCCGTGGTCAAACGCGGTGATGTGCATGTTCCCGTCCACGTCCTGATGCTCCACCTCGATGCACAGCGGCCGGAGTACCAGGCCGCGTACGTCGAAGAAGCTCAAGCAACCTTCGTACTGCTCGTCATGATCGCTCGACTCGTCGACGATCCTCGGATTGAGGAGGGTGACCGACTCACCGTGCGGTGTCCGGATGACAGTCGCCGATCGGCCGATTCCAACCTGCGGCGCCGCGATCCCCATTCCTTTCGCGAACGCATGAACCTGGCCGACCCGCTCCATCGTGGCCACGAGCTGCGCGACCACTCGGCGAGCGTCTTCCGCCTCTGCTGGCAGGTCAAACCGCCGAGCCGCCTCGGCAAGGAGACCATCGCCCTCCTGTATAATTCCGAGAGAGTGCATCATCGCTGCCGGACTCACGGTCTCCACGTTCCGCTCTCCCCGGCCGTCATTCGCCTTGAATTTCCACTCGACGCGGTAACGAGCGTGCAGAGCAGGTTCCTCGGTCGACCAGGCGAAGAGCACCCGTTTGCCTTCCTCGGCACGACTGATTGGGGTACGAAACGCGGACGATTCGGCGGTCATCGACGTCTCCATTCCCCATAATGCTGGCTCCAGATCGGCCGGGAAATCCAGCGTCATGCTCAGCCGGCGAGTGGGCAGACGCACAGCTCGCTGCCACCAGGGACCCCACTTGTCCGCGCTCACCGTGTACACATACTCGATCCAGGTTGACTCGCCCGGATAGAGAGGAAAGCGTCCGTCGCTGTTCTCGAACAGCAACCATAGCTCTTTGAATGCATCCCTGTCGTGCTTGACCCGCCACGTCATCGGCTCGTCCCCGCACGTTGCCGACAGTCCGATCTCCCCCCAGGTCAACGGAAACTCGCGATACAGACGGTTGGAGCGCTCGGGATCACCCGGGAACCGATCGACGGCGATTCGGATCAAATACTGCGTCACCGGCTCAGTACCGGTGTTCTGTAGCTGCCTACGAACACGGGTCCGAAAGACGCCGTCGAGATACGTCAACTCAGCGTGCTCGTGCTCGACGCAGAGTGCCGCACTCGGAGCGGACTGCGGGTCATCCGGCACCGGCCCGGTGGTGTGCGTCGATCGACTATCCCCAGTCGCCTCGTTGAGGGCGTCGTTGAGGCCCTTCCACCGGCGCACGAGCGCCTGGCCGGCCCGTAGCCGCTGGTCGGCGGACTCGGAGAAGCCGCGGCTCGGGACAACCGAACCGGTCTCGACCTTGCTGACGTAAGAGGGCGTGTAGCCGACGGCGGTAGCAAGCGCCTTCTGCGAGTAGCCCCCGACCTCCCGCCAGTGCCGCAGCTCGGCGATGAAGGCCTGTTGTGCGTGCTGAGCCGCGCTTTCGTCCGCCTTCACGCTCTCCCCTCCCCCTGCTCCACGCGTGTGAATGGAATGAACGGACCGTGATCGCGGCTCACCGTGTCCGCAACCCGGGCAACCTCCGGAGAGTGGGCGGTATGAGCGAACAGAGCAACCGCAGCAGCTCAGCGACCAGCGTCAGGCAGCCGACATTCGATGTCGGCGAGTCACCGATCGTAGATCGGCCAACGCAGCGCGCGTGTCGAGTCCGTCCTCGTCGGCCGGCGCCGCGACCAACCGCCGGTCCAACTGGGCTGGGACGTACACGGGCTGACCCTACCGGCTGGCGATAAGCCATGACCATCCAGGGTCGGCACGGGTTACCGCTGTCGTCAGCGGCCAGTATCACGCCGCAGGTGCGGCACTGCACGCGTGTTCTCATCGCTTCCCCGAGTCGGTCCCGTTCGCACTGTAGCCGGACCGCACACACCCGGCGGATCCACGACTATCACCACCGCAGATATGTCATCGGTGACTGGTCTTGGATGAGTCCGCCGCGTCACGTGCTGCAGGCACTGCGGCGATGGCTCGCCGCCCGTCGTCGGCTACGCCGAATGCGCAAGGCTCGAACGCGGGTCATGCTCACCCCCAGAGGGGGATCGGCCGGTGAGCGGGAGCGCGGCGTCCGGACGACGCCATGGGCCACTCGGACTCGACATCGAGCTGCGCCCCGGAGACGTGCTGGCGTTGGTCGGTTTGCTCGCGGGTGCTGCGGCCTGAGGCGCAGCGGCTGGGACGGCTCCCGCGAGTGAGCTCCGGGTACGGCCATTCCCCCGCAGCCGTGCCCGGCGAGGGGAACACGCTGCGCCCCCACGTGGCGTGTCAAAGCCGTGTTGGTCCGAGCGGTTCCCCGAATCGGACCCCCTCCACCCCGGATGGGAGGGTGCCTCTTGCCGGGCTCACGACGGGTGCAGGTCCAGCCCGAGGTCCAGTGCCATGACCGAGTGTGTGAGCGCGCCGACCGAGAGGAAGTCGACGCCGGTCTCCGCGTAGTCGCGGGCGTTCGCCAGCACCAGCCCGCCCGAGGACTCGAGCAGGGTGTGCGACCGGCCCCGCCTGCGCACCGACTCCGCGGTGTCGGCCACCGAGAAGTTGTCCAGCAGCACCAGCTCCGCCGCCAGCGCCAGTACCTCGTCGAGCTGGTCGAGCGAGTCGACCTCCACCTCACACGGCAGCTCCGGCACATGCGCCCGGGCGGCGGCCAGTGCCGCGCCCACCGAACCGGCCGCGGCCACGTGGTTGTCCTTGATCAGCACGGCGTCGCCGAGGCCGAGGCGGTGGTTCACCCCGCCACCGCAGCGCACCGCGTACTTCTCCAGCAGCCGCAGCCCGGGCAACGTCTTGCGGGTGTCCCGGATCGCCGTCCCGGTGCCGGCCACGGCGTCGACCCAGGCCGCGGTGGCCGTCGCGACACCGGACAGGTGGCAGAGCAGGTTGAGGGCCGTCCGCTCCGCGGTGAGCAGGCCCCGCACCGGCGCCCGGACCACCAGCGCCGGCTCCCCCGCGACCAGCCGGTCCCCGTCCGAGCGCGCCGCGAGCACCTCGTAGCCCGCACCGCCCAGCACGGTGTCGAGCACCGCGCGGGCCGCGGGCAGCCCGGCCAGCACGCCGTCGCGGCGTGGGGTGACCTCTGCGGTCGCGACCGCAGCCGCGGGCACGGTCACCGCGGTGGTCGCGTCCGGCCCGTAGCGCAGGTCCTCGGCCAGCGCGGCGTCGACGACGCGACGCAGGTCGGCCAGGTCGGGGCCGGTCGTCGGGGCTCCCCGCGGGCACTCGCCGAGCCCGCGGCCGCCGGTGCGCAGCTCGGTCACGCGGCACCCGCAAGCGCGTCGGCGACGACGACCGGGCAGCCACCGGCGTCGAGCCCGACAACCAGGCAGGCGCGCTGCCAGACGTCGTCGCGCTCGGGGAAGTCGGTGCGCACGTGACAGCCCCTCGTCTCGGTGCGGGTGCCCGCCGCCGCGAGCACGGCCTGGGCGAGCAGGGTGAGTGCGGCGTCCTCGACGCCGGCGCGGTCGACCGGGGTGCGCACCACGGTGGCGGCCTCGACGGCATCGGACGCCGCGGCGAGCCCGGCGGCGTCGCGGCCGATGCCGGCGCCGGCGCTCATCGCGCGCTGCACCGTCGCCCGGTCGGCGATCCCGGCGGCGGGCGCGGGGCCGGCCGCGGGGCCGGCCACCGGGCGCGGGCAGGCCAGGTCGGCGGCCACCGCGCGGGCCGTGCGGGCCCCCACCACGAGGCCCTCCAGCAGGCTGTTCGACGCCAGCCGGTTCGCGCCGTGCAGCCCGGTCCGGGCCACCTCACCCGCGGCGTACAGGCCGGGAACCGCGGTCCGCCCATCCGCGTCGACCACCACCCCGCCGCACGCGTAGTGCGCGGCCGGGGTCACCGGGATCGGCTCGCGGGCCGGGTCGATGCCCACCGCCCGGCAGACGCCGGACACGGTCGGGAACCGGGTGCCGAAGTCGTCGAGCCGGGTCGCGTCGAGCCAGACGCACTCGGCGCCGGTCTCGGCGAGCCGCCGGGTGATCGCGGCCGCGACGACGTCGCGCGGGGCGAGCTCGGCCAACGGGTGCACACCGACCATGAACCGCCGCCCGGCGCGGTCGAGCAGCAACGCCCCCTCGCCACGGACCGCCTCGCTGACCAGTGGACGCCGGCCCGCGGAGGGGCCGGTGTAGAGGACGGTGGGGTGGAACTGCACGAACTCCAGGTCGGCCGCGCCTGCACCGGCGCGCAGCGCCAGCGCGACACCGTCGCCGGTGGCCGTCGCCGGGTTCGTGGTGCTCGCGTAGAGCCGGCCGTACCCGCCGCTGGCGAGCACGACGGCCGGAGCGCACAGCACCCCGGGGTGGCCACGGTCGTCGAGCACGGCCAGCCCACGCACCCGGCCCGCCTCGTCGCGCAGCACGTCCACGGCGACATGCCCGGTCAGGATCGCCGGCCCGGCGGCGCCGCTCACCCCGACGCGGGTGGCCGCGGCCACCAGCGCCCGCTCGACCTCGGCACCGGTCGCGTCCCCGCCGGCGTGCACCACCCGGAACGCACTGTGCCCGCCCTCCCTGGTGCGGGCCAGCCGGCCGTCGACGGCGTCGAAGACCGCGCCACGGGCCTGCAGTCCGCGCATCGCGGCGGGCCCCTCGGTGATGATCGACGCGACGGCGCAGGCGTCGGTCAGCCCGCCACCCGCGGCCAGGGTGTCGGCGATGTGGGCGTCGACACTGTCCCCGGGTACGTCCCCGACGACGACCGCGACGCCACCTTGGGCCCAGCGGGTGCACCCGGCGTCGACGGCGGCCTTGGTGACCACGACTACCCGCATGCCCGCCGCGGTCGCGTCGAGCGCGGCGGTGAGCCCGGCGACCCCGCTGCCGACGACGACGACGTCGGCGACGGCCTCCCAGCTCGTCACTCCCCGCCGCCCGGCCGGCCGATCTCGATCATCCTGCGCACCGCGGCGCGGGCGCGGGTGGCGAGCTCGGGGTCGACGTGCACCTCGTCGGTGCCCTCGCGCAGCGAGCGGAGCAACCGCGCCGGGGTGATCATCTTCATGTACCGGCAGGAGGCCCGCTCGTTGACGGCGCGGAAGTCGACCTCCGGCGCGGCCCGGCGCAGCTGGTGCAACATCCCGACCTCGGTGGCCACCAGCACGCTCTTCGCCCTCGTCGCGCGCGCGGCGTCGAGCATCCCGCCGGTGGACAGGATCTTCACCCGCTCCGCGGGCACCGCGCCGGCACCTGCGAGGTAGAGCGCGGAGGTCGCGCAGCCGCACTCGGGGTGCACGAACAGCTCGGCGTCGGGGTGGGCCTGCACCTGCGCGGTGAGCGCAGGTCCGCTGATGCCGGCGTGCACGTGGCATTCCCCGGCCCACACGTGCATGTTCGCCCGCCCGGTGATCCGCCGGACATGCGCGCCGAGGAACTGGTCGGGCAGGAACAGCACCTCGCGGTCGGCCGGGATCGACCCGACGACCTCGACGGCGTTCGACGAGGTGCAGCAGACGTCGGTCTCGGCCTTCACCGCGGCCGTGGTGTTCACATAGGAGACGACCACGGCACCGGGGTGTTCGGCCTTCCAGGCGCGCAGCTCGTCGGCGGTGATGGAGTCGGCGAGCGAGCAGCCGGCCCGGGCGTCGGGAATCAGCACGGTCTTGTGGGGGCTGAGGATCTTGGCCGTCTCGGCCATGAAGTGCACCCCGCAGAACACGATGGTGTCCGCCTCGACGCCGGCGGCGATGCGGGACAGCGCGAGCGAGTCCCCGACGTGGTGTGCGACGTCCTGGATCGCCGGAAGCTGGTAGTTGTGGGCGAGCACGACGGCATTGCGACGCTGCGCGAGGGAGCGGACCTCCGCGGCCCACGCCGCGTCCGCGACCTGCTCGACCGGGAGCACTTCGGACCCGACCACGGCTCGACCTCCTTCCCTGTTTTCGCCTGATAGTCGAAAACAAGTCGATGGTAGCAGCCGGTCCGCGCCGAAGGTGCTGTCGACGTGACCGACCATTCACCACCGGCTCACTAGGCTGGTGCCATGCACGGCACCCGCCTGCCGGGACACGAGGTTCTCGCGGCCGTGCTGGCGATCCGCGACGGCGCCCTGCAGGTTCTCGCCTGGCGCCGCGCGCTGCCCCCCGACCGCGACCGCTGGGCCCTGCCCGGCGGGCGGTTGCGCGACGACGAGGACGTCGAGACCTCGGTGCGCCGCCAGCTGGCCGAGAAGGTCGACGTCCGCGAGGTCACCCACGTCGAGCAGCTCGGGGTGTTCAGCGCGCCGGACCGGGTGCCGGGCTGCCGGCTCGTCGCCACCGCGTTCCTCGGGCTGGTGCCCTCCGACGCCGACCCGGCCGTGCCGCCCGACACCGCCTGGCAGCCGCTGACCGACCTGCCGGCGACCGCGTTCGACCACGCCGAGATCGTGGCCGCGGCCCGGGACCGGCTGCGGGCCAAGCTCTCCTACACCAACCTGGGGTTCGCCCTGGCCCCCGCCGAGTTCACCATCTCCGCGCTGCGCGAGCTGTACGCGGCGGCGCTCGACCACCCGGTGTCCGCGACGAACCTGCAGCGGGTGCTCACCCGTCGAGCCGTGCTGGAACCGACCGGCGGCGTGGTCGCGCCGGGACCCACCGGCGGCCGGCCGGCCGCACTGTTCCGCTTCACCGACCGGGTCCTGCGGGTGACCGACGCGTTCGCCGTGCTGCGGCCGCCGGGCGAGTCCGGCCGAACCGTCGTACCGTAGTGGTCGTGGCCGGGACCCTCCCTGTGTTCCCGCTGGGCACCGTGTTGCTGCCCGGCGCGTCGCTGCCCCTGCACATCTTCGAACCGCGCTACCGGCAGCTCACCGTCGACCTCGTGACCGGGGCGGTGCCGGACAAGCAGTTCGGGGTGGTCGCCGTCCGCGAGGGCTGGGCCCCCGACGAGCACGGGATGGCGGGGCTGCACCACGTGGGCTGCACCGCCGAGCTGCGCGACGTGCGACGGCTGCCCGACGGGCGCTTCGACGTCGTCGCCCGCGGAGTCCGCCGGTTCCGGCTGCTCGACCTGGACACCGAGTCGAAGCCGTACCTGATGGGCGAGGTCGAGTACCTGCCCGACGACGCCTGCGCGCCCGTCGCCGAGGAGACCCGCACCCTCGTCGCGGCCGCCCGCGACGCGCACCGGCGTTACTGCGCCACGGCGTGGAAGTCCGACGACTGGTCCGAGCCCGAGCACGACATCGCCCCCGACACCCTGGCGCATGTGCTCGCCGGGGACTGCCTGCTGCCCATCGGCGACCGCCAGCAGCTCCTCGAGCAGACCTGCCCGACGAAGCGGCTCGAGATGGTCCGGGCGCTGCTGGCCCGCGAGGCCGGCCTGCTCGCCCAGCTGCGCGCGGTCCCTGCGCCGATCACCACGTTCGCGGTGGAGCACAGCCTCAACTGAGCCGGCCACCCGGTCGAACCGGGTCCGGCCGGGCACCGCGGTTCAGCCGGCTCGCCGCACCGCGACGACGTCGACCAACCGCTCGATGCCGACGAAGTCGGCCGGGTTGCAGGTGAGCAGCGGTAGCCGCGCCGCGGCGGCGGTGGCAGCGATCTGCAAGTCGAGACGGCGCGGGCGGGGGTTGCGGCCGGCGAGGCGGACGAGGGTTGCGAGCACGCCGTAGAGCTTGGCCTCCTCGACGCCGAAGGGCAGGATCTCGTAGCCGTTGACGACATCGCGGAGGAGGGCGGTTCGCTCGGACCGCTGCTGCTCGTCGCCGACGTCCAACCCGAACGCCAGCTCACCCAGCGACACCGCGCTGACCAGCGCGACACCGCCGGTGACCGCACCCAGATCGACGAGCTCCAGATCGATGAGCATGCACGTGTCGAGCACGAAGGTCCGCGACCCGCGATCAGTACTCAATGCGGTCGTTGCCGAAGATCAGGTCGTCTTTGGCGCGGTCCGTGTACCACTGCTCGATGTCGAGGTGCGGCCCGTTCCTGCGGCGCTCCTCCTGGAGCTCCCCCAGCGTCAACCGCCGCTGTGGCGCGGCCGGCGCGTGCGGGACCAGGTCGGCGACGGGCCGGCCGTTGCGGGTGATCACGAAGCTCTCCCCCGCCTCGACCCGGCGCATGATCTCGGCGTTGTCGTTGCGCAGCTGCCGCTGCCCGATGGTCTCGGCCATACCGTAGAGTACACATTCTGTAGCAGTGTTGCGCTACGGATGAGCGGACGGCCGACTCCGCTCCCCGTGTCGGCTGCACCGGGCGGTCCAACCGACGGGTGTGACCTGCACAATCATGCGCCGCGCGCAGTCCGGGCAGTACCGGGGTGGGTCGACCAGCTCCAGACGCTGCCGGCACACGCCGTGCTCACCCTCGACGGCGGGTTTACCGCACCAGGAGCAGAACGGGGCGTTCACAACGTGTCGTTCAGGGCCTTGATCGGCATGCGGAGCTCGTCGAGCATGTCGAGATCCCGCTCGACCGAGCGCCCCAGGTTGGTCAGGTAGTTGCCGACGATGATCGCATTGATGCCGCCGAGCATCCCCTTCTCGGTACCGAGGTCGCCGAAGGTCAGTTCGCGACCACCGGCGAACCGCAGCACGGTCCGCGGCAGGGCCAGCCGGAACGCACCCACCGCCCGCAGTGCCTCGGGGCCGGCCAGCACCGGCAGGTCCGCGTAGGGCGTGCCCGGGTTGGGGATCAGGAAGTTCAGCGGAACCTCGTCGGGGGCCAGCACCGCGAGCTGCCCGGCGAACTCGGCGCGCTGCTCCAACGTCTCCCCCATCCCGACGATCCCGCCGCAACACACCTCCATGCCGGCCGCGCGGACCAGCACCAAGGTCTCCCAGCGCTCCTCCCAGGTGTGGGTGGTGACCACCTTCGGGAAGTGCGAGCGGGCGGTCTCGAGGTTGTGGTTGTAGCGGTGCACGCCCATTCCGGCGAGCGCGTCGACCTGCTCGGGGGTGAGCATCCCCAGCGAGCACGCGATGTTGATGTCGACCTCGTCCTTGATCGCGGCGATGCCCGCGGCGACCTGGGTCAGCAGCCGCTCGTCCGGGCCGCGGACGGCCGCCACGATGCAGAACTCGGTGGCCCCCGTCTTCGCGGTCTGCTTCGCCGCCTCGACCAGCATCGGGATGTCCAGCCGGGCCGAGCGCACCGGCGAGTCGAACAGCCCTGACTGCGAGCAGAAATGGCAGTCCTCCGGGCACCCCCCGGTCTTCAGGCTGATGATCCCCTCGACCTCGACCTCCGGGCCGCACCAGCGCATCCGCACCGCGTGGGCGAGCGCCAGCAGCTCGTCCAGCGCGCCACGGTCGTCGGGAAGCCGCAGCACCTCGAGCACCTGCGCCTCGGCCAGTCCCTCGCCCCGGCCCAGTACCTGGGTACGGGCAAGATCGAGAACTCCCCTGACGTCCGGCTGCCTTGTGCTCATGGCTCCGGAGTGTGCCATTGGCCCCCCAGCGCGGGGGCCAGCGTGTGCCGCGCGACCTCGACGAAGTCCGCCGACGGGAGTGCACCCGCGCCCGCGGACAACGCGCCGAGCAGCGGGACGCCGGTGACGGCGGGCAGGTCGGCGAGGTTGCACCGCGCCGCGAGGTCGGGTGCCGACGGCCACGCCCCGACGACGACGCCAGCGCACGCCAGCCCGCGGGTTCGCAATGCCTCGACGGTGAGCGCGGTGTGGTTGAGCGTGCCCAGCCCGGCGGCCGCGACGACGAGGACGCGGGCGTCGAGCAGCGCGGCGACGTCGGCCAGGGTGCCGGGCGGGTGGTCCGCCAGCCGGACGAGCAACCCACCGGCACCCTCCACGAGGACCAGGTCGTGGGTGTCCGCAAGCTGGTTCGCGGCATTCGCGGCGGCGTCCGCGGTCACCGGCGGTACGCCCGCGCGGCGGGCGGCGGTGGCCGGGGCAAGCGGATCCGGGTAGCGGCCGAGCTCGCGCAGGGTGATCGACGAGCCGACCAGCCGGGCGACGTCAGCCAGGTCACCGGGCTCCCCCGGCGCGACTCCGGTCTGCACAGGTTTGAGCACCGCCACCCGCTCCTCGCGGGCCATCGCGAGCGCGGCGACCGCGGCGGTGACGATCGTCTTGCCCACCCCGGTCCCGGTTCCGGTGACGATGAGGACCCGCCGCGGGCTCGTCACCGGCGGCGGACCCGCGGGTGTGTCACCGGTGCTGCTCGGACAACACCGGCGACACGCTCGCCGGAGGGGGAGCTCCTCGCGCACCGGCGTCGACCAGTACGGTGGCCAGTACCTCCCGGACGCGCGCCAGGTCGGCGTCGGTGAGAGTGGCCCGGGCGGTGAGGCGCAGCCGGCTCGTACCCGCCGGTACCGACGGCGGCCGGAAGCAGCCCACCCGCAGACCGTGCGCTGCGCACCTCTGCGCAGCGGCATACGCCACCGCGGGTGAGCCGAGCACCACCGAGACCACGGCCGACGGCGGAGCGGGCACCCCGGCCGCGGCCGCGATCACCGCGGCCGCGGCCAGCACCGCGCCCGGTCGTTCGGGTTCCTCGCCCAGCACCCGCAGCGCGGCCAGCGCGGCGCCCACGCAGGGTGGCGCCAGCCCGGTGTCGAAGATCATCGTGCGAGCGGTGTCGACGAGGTGTGCGATCACCGGTGCCGGACCGAGCACCGCACCGCCCTGGCTGCCCAGCGACTTGGACAACGTCACGGTGCACACAACGTCCTGCGCACCGGCCAGCCCGTCGGCGGCGAGCCGGCCACGCCCGCCGGGCCCGCAGACGCCCAGCCCGTGCGCCTCGTCGACGATGAGCACCGCCCCGCGCGCCCGGCACAGCGCGTGCAGCTCACGCAGCGGTGCGAGACCACCGTCGACGCTGTTCACGCTCTCGGTGACGACGAGCGCGCGCTGCTCGGTGCGTCCGGCGAGCGCGGCGTCGACAGCGGCAAGGTCGTCGTGCGGGGTGACCTCGACCCGGGCCCGGGACAGCCGGCACCCGTCGACGAGCGAGGCGTGGTTGGCCGCGTCGGACACGACGAGCGCACCCGGCCCGGCCAGCGCGGCGACCACGCCGAGGTTGGCCGCGTACCCCGAGGAGAACACGAGCGCGGCCTGCGCCCCGGTGAACCGGGCGAGTTCGTCCTCGAGCTCGCCGTGCAGCGCGGTGCTGCCGGTGACCAGGCGGGACCCGGTGGACCCGGCACCCCAGGTGCGCAATGCCACGACGGCACCGTCCACGACGCGCTTGTCGCGGGCCAGCCCGAGATAGTCGTTGCCGGCCAGGTCGAGCAGTGGCTCGTCGGCGGGGCGGAACGCCAACTCCCGGCGCAGTCCCGCGGCGCGGCGGTGCTCGGCGTTACGCTCCAGCCAGGCCAGCGGCTGCTCGGGTGCGCGGTCCATGACCCGCGACTCTAGGCCGGGCGCCTCTGCGCCATCCCGACCGGAGCCTGCCCACCGGCGGGCTGCAGCGCGGAGCAGATCAGCTCGCTACCTCTCCTTGCTGGGCGGCCAGCCCCACCAGGGGCGCCGTCGGTCCGGCTTCCTGCCCGCGGCACTGCGCCCAGGTCCCGGACCTGGGCCCTGGACGCTCGACCGCCGCCGGTGCGCGGGCTCGGACACCTGCACCCACGCGCCGGTGGCGCGTTGCCGAGCGGTCCACGCGTCGAGGTGGTCGTGGGCGGCGTGGTCGAGGTAGTCGACGGCGAGGTTGACGCGCACCGAGGGCCCGGCGGGCACCGCCGCGAGTACCCGGGACAACGCCGGGACGGACAGGAAGCTCAGCGTGCCCTCGACCACGACCCGCAGCGGCCCGGCGGCGGGCTTCTCCAGCCGGACCCGCGCCCGGACCGCCCGCCGGAGCACCAGCAGCCCGGCGACGACCAAGCCGATGGCCACTCCCTCGAGCAGGGTGAGCATGAGCACTCCAACCGCGGTGACCGCGTAGAGTGCCAGCTCACCGTGCCGGTGCGCGGTGCGGACGTCGGCGGGCCGGACCAGCTGGCCGCCGACGACGACGAGCAACCCGGCCGGCGCCGCCAGCGGGATCATCTCGATGAGGCCGACCAGCGCGATGGCGAACACGGCGACCCAGACGCCGTGCAGCACGGCCGCGTCGAGCAGCCCACCGGACAGGTTGACCCGGGCGACGTCGGGCTGCTCAACCCGAACAGCACCTGCAGCACCCCGGCGCCCACCGTGATCAGGCAGGCACCTGCCAGCCGAACCGGATGACGAGCTCCGCGAGTACTACGGTGAGCCCCGCCGCGGGGCCGCTGACCTGCAGCGGGGATCCGCCCAACAGACCGGCCACGATGCCGCCGACGGCGGCGGCGATGAGCCCGGCCATGATCGGCGCACCGGACGCGAGCGCGATCCGGAGGGAGAGCGGGACGGCGACGAGGAAGACGACGAGCGAGGCGCTGAGATCGGCGCGAAGGGTCGTGGACGCGGTCATGCAGGCCTCCAGGCGGGTTCCGTCGGGGGAATCGAACACGGGCGCGTCGCTGCACCTGCCCGTCCAACCGGAGGGATCTGAGCGTGGTTCCCAGCTGGTATGTCGGAAAACTCCGGTTCTCGCGGGACTGTGACCTCACGTAGCCGAGAGGTGTGATCGACTGCGGCTACCCCGATGTGTGGCGTGATCTCCTGGAGAAGATCGTCGCTCATCGCTCGTAAGAACCGCCGATCGAGTGTCAGCAAACTGAGTCGGATGAACACGTGAACATCACCGTCAGGGTCAGCCGACCGCGGCTGCCGCCCGCACCCCCGCGGTGACCATTGCCAGGTCTTCGGTCGAGCAGACGTAGGGCGGCATCGTGTAGACGAGGTCGCGGAACGGGCGCAGCCACACCCCGGCCCCGACCGCCGCCGCCGTCGCCGCCGGGATGTCCACCTCGTGGTCGAGCTGGACCACCCCGATGGCCCCCAGCACCCGCACGTCCACCACGCCGGGCAGGGCCAGGGCCGGGGCGAGGCCCGACCGCAGCGCGGTCTCGATGCCACGCACCTCACCCCGCCAGTCCCGCTCCAGCAGCAGCTCCACCGACGCCCGCGCCACGGCCGCGGCCAGCGGATTGCCCATGAAGGTGGGACCGTGCATGAGCACGCCGGGCCCACCGGCTCGGTCGGATCCATCGGCGCTGCCGTCCGAGATGCCGCGGGCGACGTCGGTCGTGCACAGCGCCGCGGCCATCGACAGGTATCCGCCGGTCAGCGCCTTGCCGACGCACATCACGTCGGGGCTGACCCCGGCATGGTCGGCGCCGAACAGCTCCCCGGTGCGCCCGAACCCGGTGGCGATCTCGTCGAACACCAGCAGCACGTCGTGGGTCAGGCACAGCTCGCGAAGCACGTGCAGGTAGCGCGGGTCGTGGAAGCGCATCCCGCCCGCGCCCTGCACGACCGGTTCGACGACCACCGCGGCCAGCTCGTCGGCATGGCGCTCGACCAGCTCCGCGAGCTCCTCGACATAGCCGGTCTCGAGCTCGCGCGGCGGGGCGGCGGCGAACACCTGCCGGGGCAGCACGTCGCGCCACAGCCCGTGCATCCCGGCGTCGGGGTCGCAGACACTCATCGCACCGAACGTGTCACCGTGGTAGCCACCGCGCCACGTCATCAGCCGGTGCTTGCCGCGGCGCCCCCGCGAGCGCCAGTACTGCAGGCACATCTTGATCGCGACCTCGACGGACACCGAGCCGGAGTCGGCCAGGAACACGTGCGCCAGCGGCTCCGGGGTGACCTCGACGAGCAGCCGGGCCAGCTCGACCGCGGGTCCGTGGGTGAGCCCACCGAACATCACGTGGCTCATCACGGCGAGCTGGTCGCGCACCGCGGCGTCGAGCACCGGATTGCGGTAGCCGTGGATCGCCGCCCACCACGAGGACATGGCGTCGACGAGCTCGCCGCGCGAGGTCCGCAGCCGCACCCCGGACGCCGACTCCACCACCAGCGGCGCCACCCGCGACGGCATCGACGCGTAGGGGTGCCAGACGTGTTCGCGATCGATGGCCAGCAGCTCCTCGGGAGTCACGCCGGGCGAGCGTACGCACCCAGTGCCGCGTGTCATACCTGCCGAAGGGCCGGGTACGATAGGAGATTCTATGTCCACCGGGATTCGCGAGACCGAGACCGAGACCGTGGCCGACCCTGCTCCGGACGTTCCGGTGCTCTCCCGGCGTCGGGAGCTGGGCCAGACCAGCGCCCGGTCGCTGCTGCTCACCGTGCTCGGCGAGTTCGCGCTCCCCCGCAGCGAAACCGTGTGGACCCAGGTGCTCCTCGACGTGCTCGCCCGGCTCGGCGTCGAGCAGAAGTCGGCCCGCCAGGCACTCGCCCGCACCGCTGCCGAGGGGCTGCTGACCTCCGACCGCTCCGGGCGGCGGGTCCGTTGGACGCTCACCGAACCCGGTCGACGGCTGCTCGCCGACGGCGCCGCCCGGATCTACGGCTTCGGCGCTCCCGCCCCGCCGTGGGACGGCCGGTGGCTGGTGCTGCTCGTCAGCGTGCCCGAGTCCCGCCGCCGGCTGCGGCACCGGCTGCGCACCCGGCTGGCCTGGGCCGGCCTCGGCTCGCCGGCACCGGGCGTGTGGCTCTCGCCCGACCCGGGCAAGCAGGCCGAGGTCGCCGACGTCGTCGCCGACCTGGGGCTCGGCGAGGTGACCAGCTCGTTCGTCGGGGCGTTCGGCGCGATCGGCGCGCAGTCCGAGGTCGTCGAACAGGCCTGGGACCTGGCCTCGGTGGAGTGCGCGTACAAGACGTTCCTCGCGGAGTTCAGTGCCGCCGGGCCGGCCACTCCGACCGATGTGCTCACCCACCAGATCCACCTGGTACACGCCTGGCGGCGGTTCCCGTTCCTCGACCCGAAGCTGCCGGCGGAGCTGCTGCCCCGAGAATGGGCCGGCGCCCGTGCGGCCGAGCTGTTCGACACCCTGCACGCCCGCTGGACCTACCACGCCCAACAGCACTGGCACACCCTCACCAACAACGCAGAGCCGCCGCCCACCCCGCACCGTGGGACCACAACGCGTCAATTCGGGTCCTGATCAGCGCGTTGTGGTCCCACGGTGCGGTTTCCGGGAGGCGGACATCCACGGCGTGTGTAGTGTTTTACACATGCGAATGCACATCGAGCTCGACGATGACATGATCGCGAAGGTCGACGCGCTTGCCGGACCCCGCGGCCGCAGCGCGTTCGTCCGCGCGGCTCTTGAGCGGGCGCTCCACCAGGAGATCCGGTGGGCTGATATCGAAGGAGCCGCCGGTTCTATCGACGACGAGGGCCACGAGTGGGACGACGACCCCGCGGGGTGGGTACGGCGCCAACGGCGCGCCGACACCCGCCGAGCCGGCTGAACGTGCTGTGCGTGCTCGACTCCACAGTGCTCATCGACCATCTGCGCGGCCGTCCGGCCGTCGCCCGCGTCGCAGCCCTGCGGGAGACCGACGACGTCCCAGCGACAACAGCGATCAATATCGAGGAGATCGTTCGCGGGCTCCGTCCATCGGAGATCGACTCCACCGAGCAACTGTTCTCCGGGCTCGTGATCCTCCCGATCGGGAAGCGGGCCGCCCGGCAGGCGGGAACGTGGCGGCGTGACTTCGCCGCCCGGGGTGTCACCCTGTGGCAGGCCGACTGTCTGATCGCCGCCACCGCGTTGGTGCACGGTGCCATGCTCGTGACGGGGAACCCGAAGGACTTCCCGATGGACGGACTCAGCCTCGCCCACTGGCCGGTCGGGGTATGACAGAGCGTGCACATCACCATTGGACCCAGCGCGTCCCGACCACCCGCGGTCCAGGCGTCGCTCTCAGCCCGGGCAGCCCGGTTCGAGCAGCACCTTGAGGTCGCCCAGCAGCGCTGGGAGCTGGCCGTGACGCGCAGTACGTCGTCAAGCTTGAGCACCGTGGTCCGGGTGCCGTTGGACACCGCCGGAGCCTGAACCGGGGTCTCCCCGGGTATCCGGCCTCAGCGCGTCGGCACCGGCCCGTCGTCGGGCAGCGGGGCGGCAACCTCGACCTGCCCGGGCAACAGCGGGGACAGCGCGAGCTCCACCGGCGAGGTGTCGGGAGGGGCGGCGTGTACGGCCCGCACCCCCGGCCGCGTCGCGAGACCCACCAGCGCGGCCCGGTCCCCCTCGACGACGAATGCGAGCACGCACGCGCATGACGGGTCGACCAGCGCGGCCGACTCGGCGGCCGCCACCGCACCGGGGCGTCCGGTCAGCCGGGCGGCGTCCGCGGCGGCGCGCCGGCGGGTTTGTTCGTGGGCGGTGGCCAGCGCGGTCGCGAGCGGAACGCCCGCGGCGAGTGACTCGAACCGCAACGCCGTCTGCACCCGGGGCAGCGCCACCCGCAGCACCACCGAGTCGACGGCGAGCGGCCCGACCAGCGCGGCGACCCCGGCCGGGGTGAGCTCGGCCGTGAGCTGCACGAGCGCGGGGGCCGTGCTGCCCGGCGGGGGCAGCTCGGCCGGTAGCCGGGCCAGGTAGTGTGCGACGGGTTCGCCAGGGTCCGGGCCCAGCCGCACCGACCCCGAACCCGTTGCGGGGCCCGGTGCGCCCGGGGCGGACTGTGTCCCGGCGTACCAGGCGACCAGCAGCGCGACGACGACCACGCCGGCCCACAGCGCGCCGCGCCGGCGTCCGGTCATCCGGCCTCGACCCCCTCAGTCCCGCAGCAGCTCCAGCACCCGCGCCAGATCCTCCGGATAGGGACTGACGAACTCCACCCCGCGCCCGTCCGCCGGGTGCGCGAAACCCAGCACGTGCGCGTGCAGCCACTGCCGGGTGAGCCCCAGCCGTGCGGCCTGCGCCGGGTCGGCACCGTAGGCGAGGTCACCGACGCAGGGGTGGCGCAGCGCGGAGAAGTGCACCCGGATCTGGTGGGTGCGCCCGGTCTCCAACCGCACGTCGAGCAGCGAGGCCGAGCGGAATGCCTCGATCATGTCGTAGTGCGTGATGCTGGGCCGCCCACCCGCGACGACGGCGAACCGGTAGTCGTGCTTGGGGTGCCGGTCGATCGGCGCGTCGATGGTGCCACTCGTCGGATCGGGGTGTCCCTGCACGACCGCGTGGTAGCGCTTGGTGACAGTGCGCTCCTTGAACGCCCGCTTCAGGACCGTGTATGCGTGCTCGGACTTCGCAACGACCAGCACGCCCGTGGTGCCGACGTCGAGCCGGTGCACCACGCCCTGACGCTCGGCGGCCCCCGACGTCGACACCCTGATCCCGAGCGCGGCCAGCCCGCCGAGCACGGTCGGCCCGGTCCAGCCCGGGCTGGGGTGCGCGGCGACCCCGACGGGTTTGTCGACCACGACGATGTCGTCGTCCTCGTGCATGATCGTCAATCCCGCGACGACTTCGACGGGCCCGGAGATCTCCGCGGGAGCGTCCGGCTCCGGCAGCTCCACCTCCAGCCAGCTGCCCGCGGTGAGCCGATCGGACTTGCCCGCGGCGCGCCCGTCCAGCTCGACCCGGCCGTCCTCGGCCAGCGCGGCGACCACCGTGCGGGACAGCCCGAGCAGCCGGGACAACCCGGCGTCGACGCGCATCCCGTCCAGGCCGTCGGGAACGGGGAGGCTGCGTCGATCCCTGACGGACCGATCCCGCACGTTCCGATCCCGCATGGGCAGCTCACCCACGCCGCGACCCGTCCAGCTCGCGGCCCAGCAGCGCCAACAGTACGAGCAGCACCCCGCCGGTGACGATCGAGGAGTCGGCCAGGTTGAACACCGGCCACCGCGCACCGTCCGGGGCGAACAACGACACCATGTCGACGACGTGGCCCCGCAGCGGCCCCGGAGCGCGGAACAGCCGGTCGGTGAGGTTGCCAAGGGCGCCACCGAGCACCAGCCCGAGCGCGACCGCACAGCCCGCCGAACGCAGCCGCCGGGCGATCCGGACGATCACCACGACGACCGCGATGGCGATCAGGGTGAGCACCCACGTGTAACCGGTGGCCAGCGAGAACGCGGCTCCAGGGTTGCGTACCAGCTGCAGGTAGACCGTGCCGCCCAGCAGCTCGACCGGTGGGCGGCCCGCGAGCAGCGCGACGCCGACGACCTTGGTGAGGATGTCGGCGGCGAGCACCAGCACGGCCATGAGCGCGAGCAGCCGGACCCGCGGGCGCGCGAGCTCACCGGACCTCTCGGCCAGGTCGGGCAGGTCGGACACGTCGGAGTCGTCTCGGGAGGGCCGGGTCACCCACCCATTATTGCCGAGCACTCAGCGACCGGTCTCGCCGTGCCAGCGGGCCAGCCGCCCGGCCCGGTCGACGGCCCGGATCCGCTGCTCGGTCGGGCCCCGCGCGGCTGCCGTCGTCACCACCAGAAACTGGTCGCGCTCACGCAGCCGGGTCTCGCCGTTCGGGGTGAACGCGGCGTCGTCGCGGACCAGCAAGCTGACCGTCGCCCCGACCGGCAGTCGCAGCTCGCGGACGTATACCCCACGCAGCCGCGACCCGACAGGCACCCGGATCTGCAGCAGGTCCGCGTCGAGCTCGTCGAGCGGGGCGGCGTCGACCTCGATCTCACGCGGTTCGGTCGGGCGCGCGACGCGCAGCAGCCGGGCGACCCGCGGCAGCGTCGTGCCCTGCAGCAGGGTGAGCAGCACGACGAGCACGAACACAACGTCGACGAGCCGGTCGCCGCCCACCGCTCCCTCGGTCAGCGCGATGAGTGCGAGCACGATCGGCACCGCGCCGCGCAGCCCCGCCCAGGACAGGAAGGCCTGCTCGCGCCACGGCATCCGGAACGGCGTCGCGGCCACCAGCACGGACAACGGCCGCGCCACCAGCAGCAGCACCGCGGCCGCGACCAGCGCCGGGACCAGCGCGTCGAGCAGGCGACCTGGCGAGGAGTACAGGCCGAGCAGCACGAAAAGCCCGATCTGAGCCAGCCATCCGGTTCCTTCGGCGAACGAGCGGACGCCGCCGCGGTGCGGCAGGTGCGCGTTGCCCAGCACCAACGCCGCGACGTAGGTGGCGAGCAGCCCGGAACCGTGCGCGAGCTGTCCGGCGGCGTAGCCCAGCACGCAGACCGCCATCGCGGCGAGCGGGTACAGACCCGTCGCCGGCAGCGCCGCCCTGCGCAGGGCCCACGCGCCGCCGTACCCCAGCAGCAGCCCGATCACCGCGCCCGCCACCAGCTCGTAGACGATCAGCACGGGCGTCCAGGCAGTGAGCGGGTCGGCGGAGGCGAGCAGGATGACGGCGAGCACCACCGGCGCGTCGTTGCACCCCGACTCCAGTTCCAGGGCACCCGCGAGCCGGGCGCTCACCCCGACCCCGCGCAGCACGCTGAACACGGCGGCGGCGTCGGTGGAGGACAGCACGGCACCCCAGAGGAACGCGACCCGCCAGTCCAGGCCGAGCAGGTAGTGCAGGGCCGTTCCCGCGACGGCCATGCTCACCGCCACCGAGACCGTGGACAGCGCGATGCCCACCCCGAGCGCCGGTCGCACCGAGTCCCACCGGGTGGTCAGGCCGCCCTCGATGAGGATGAGCACCAGCGCGGCGAGCCCGAGCGACTCGGTGAGCGCGGCGTCGGAGAACTGGAATCCGAGGACCGACTCGCCGAGCAGGACCCCGATGCCGAGGTAGAGCAGCAACGAGGGCAGCCCGAGACGGACCGAGACGCGCACCGCGACGACGCCGAGCAGCACCACACCGGCGACGACGCCGAGCAGCACCTCCAGGCTCATCCCCACCTCCGCCGTCGATGACTGTATCGACGCGGCCGGTGCACCCGGACGGTGGAGGGCTGGGCCAGGAGACTGCGGCGGAGGACCCTCCGGCGTGCCTCAGCCGCCGGTCCGCCAGGTCAGGGTCGCCGCCATCCGGGGCCGCGGCGGGATCTCGCCCAGCGCCGCGTCGACCTCGGCGAGGCGGTCGGCGGGCAGGCACAGCAGCCGGGTGACCCACGCCCGGTCCTGGCGCGGCGGCTTCTCCCGCTCCCAGCGCGCGACGTCGGGGCGCACGCCGAGCTCGGCGAGCACCGCGACCACGTCCTCGGTTGTCGCGGACGCGGGCCGGTGCAGGTCGTGGAAGCGCACCCACAGCGGGTCGAGCCAGGCCATCGGGTGCTCGGCGAACATCTCGACGACCACCCCGCGGCGCGCGGCGGCGGTCAGCGCGTCGAGGAACGGGACGAGCTCGACGACGTTGTGCAGCACGTGGTGGCAGATCACCACATCCGCGGTACCGGCCGCCGCGGCGACACCGGGCCACTCGCCCAGCACGGTCTGGTGCGGGATCCCGCGGGCCTTGGCGCCCTCGGCGAAGGAGTCGAGCATGTCGTGCTGGTGGTCGACGCCGGTCACGCGGTCGACTTTCCCGGCGAGCGCCAGGGACGCGGCGCCGCCGCCACAACCCACGTCGAGCACGGTGCCAGCGGCGCCGAGCAGCTCGGCCGCGGCGCGGCGCGACGGCGTGTCCGCGGGCTCCTCGGGAGCCGCGAAGTCCTTGGTGGCGTGCACCCACGGGCTCGCGGCGGCCTTCGCCAAGATCTCCGGCGGGATGCCCCGCCCCTGCTGGAGCTCACGCCACCGCTGCGCTGCCGGGACCGTCATACGTCCAGCCTAGAGTCAAGCCGCCGGCAGTCTCCGTCACTTTTGACCACGACGCCGCAACCGGGCGCGCAGTGCAGCCGGTAACGGCTCGGCTGCACCGGCAGTGCCCGGCTCGGTCCGCAGCGCGCCCTCGAGGGCGGCACAGGCCTGCTGCATCGCCCGGTGCAACCCGATGAACGGGCCGACGAGCGGGCCGTCACCGCGTAGCTCGCCGTCGACCAGCTCCGCGAGGGCTCGCACCCGGTCCACCAGCGCGGGGTCCGTCGACACCAGGGCGACCTCCCCGGCACCGAGCCGCCACTGCAGGCGCGCCGCCGCGGACTGCTCCGGCGTCACGTCGCTGGTGGTGTCGACGTCGAGCTCGTCGATCTTCCCGGTGATGGTCTCCACGTCGACCCGGAGCTGGGTGAGTACGTGTCCCGCCATGCTGTCGGCCGTGCGGGCCAGCGCCTCCAGCAGGTGATGACTGCCCACCGGGGCGCCCGTCGCCAGCTCCTCGGCGAGCGAAAGCACCTGCTCCGCCGCCGGGGTGCGCCCGGCGGGGGTGCCGGGGGCGACCGCGTTCGGCAGCCCGGCGGTCACCGCCGCCCGAAGCTCGTCGAGTGAGGCCTCGCCCTGGCTCAGCACCTGGGCCGCGACCCCGGTCCGCTCCCGGAGAATCCCGAGCAGCAGGTGCTCGGGACCGATATGGGGGCTGCGCAGCTGCAGGGACTCGCGCAGCGAGAGCTCCAGGACCTTCTTGGCTCGCGGGGTGAACGGGATGGATCCGCTCGGCGGCTCGGCCCCCTGCCCGACCATCCGCTCGACCTGCTCGCGTACCGCCTCGGCGGTGTGGCCGAACCTGCGGAGCGTCTGGCGGACCGCCGTCTCCGGCGGTAGGTCGAGGATCCCGAGCAACAGGTGCTCGGTGCCGATGTAGCTGTGCCGGAGTCCGCGGGCCTGCTCCTGGGCCGCGACGACAGCCTGGCGGGCGTGCTGGTCGAATCGCTCGAACATGCCTCTAGCATCACAACCCTGTCAATACACTGCTTCTGACAGGGAAGGAGTGCTATGGAGAGCGAGTGGGAGGCCCGGCTGGCGGCCTGGCACGACGAGCTGGAGTTGCTCGGCAGGGTCGGGGACACGCCATGGGTCTCGCTGGCCGAGGCACAGGCGCGCGCCGGGGTCGCCCGGTCGACGCTGCGAGCCTGGTACCGCAACGGCGAGATCGCGTCGCGGCTGGTGGACGGGCCACACGGTGCGCAGCGGCTGGTCCCCCTGGAGGCCGTGCTCGACCGCGCGGAGCGGTCCGCACGCATCCGCCGCAAGGCCGAGCGCGAGATCAGCCTCGAGGCGCAGGTGGCGCTGCTGCGCGCCCGCGTCGATCAGCTGGAGATCCGGCTGGCCGCGCTGGAGGCGCGCTGACGAGCGGGCCGCCCGGAGCGCTCCGTCGAGCTCAGCACGCCGCGCTCCATCGTGCCCGGCGAGACACCCGACCTGGTGAGGACGAGATCCGGGCGTCGCGGCGAACGCACAGATCGCCCGACACGTTCGCACGAATACCCCGACTCGCGGGTCATGTTGTGCACTCCACCTGCACCTGCAGCTCCACGCCGTCGGCGACCCGACCCACCAGCGTCGGCTCCGCGACCGGCCGGTAGCCGATCGACGTCGCGAGCACCTCGCCGGCCACGAGCCCCTCGTGTGCGCGCACCGCGTCGAGGACCGGCACGGGGCCGTCGAGGGTCAGCGCGATCCGGTCGGACACGTCGAGGCCGGCATCGCGGCGGGCCTGCTGCACCACCCGGACGACGTCGCGGGCCGTGCCCTCGGCGGTCAGCTCGGGGGTCATGGCGGTGTCGAGCACCACAAGGCCCCTGTTCCCGGGCAGCGCGGCCGTCTCCGTGCTGTCACCCGCCCCACCGGCCGCAACGAGCCGCTCGGTGAACTCGCCGGGCAGCAGCGTGATGCCCGGGCGGGCGGGTAAGGACACGGTCACCGCGCCGCCGGCGTCGACCTGCCAGTCCCCCGCCTTGACCGCGCGGATCACCTGCTGGGTGTCACCGCCGAGGCGCGGGCCGCACACGCGGGCGTTGACCGCGATCTCGAACCGGCCGTACGCGGCGAGGTCGGTGGTCAGCGCGACCTCCTTGACGTTGACTTCGTCGCGGAGCAGATCGGCGAACGGGGCCAGCGTCGCCGCGTCGGCGGCGGCCACCGTCAGCCGCGCCAACGGGAGCCGGACCCGCAGCCCGCGGCCCTTGCGCAGCGCCAGCGCTGCCGACGCCACCTGGCGGACCCGGTCCATCGCCGAGACCAGCGCGCCGTCGCGCGGGAGCTCGTTCGTGGCCGGCCAGTCCGTCAGGTGCACCGACCGGCCGCCGGTGAGCCCCTGCCACAGCTTCTCGCATGTCAGCGGCAGCAGCGGTGCGGCGATCCGCGCGGTCACCTCCAGCACGGTGTGCAGGGTGTCGAGCGCCCGCGCGTCCCCGTCCCAGAACCGGTCGCGGGACCGGCGCACGTACCAGTTCGTCAGCGTCTCGGCGTGGTCGCGGATCCGCTCGCAGGCCCCGGCGATGTCGTAGCCGTCCAGCGCGGCGGTCACCTCGTCGAGCAACGACGCGGTCCTGGCCAACACATACCGGTCGAGCACGTGGGTGCTGCCGGTGCCCGTGACGCCGCGGTGCCCGGCCGCGTTCGCGTACAACGCCAGGAAGTACCAGGTGTTCCACAGCGGCAGGATCACCTGCCGGACGCCCTCCCGGATGCCCCGCTCGGTGACGACGAGGTTCCCGCCCCGCAGGATCGGCGAGGCCATCAGGAACCAGCGCATGGCGTCGGAGCCGTCGCGGTCGAACACCCCGTTGACGTCGGGGTAGTTCTTGCGCGACTTGGACATCTTCAGCCCGTCGTCGCCGAGCACGATGCCGTGCGCGACACAGGAGCGGAACGCCGGGCGGTCGAACAGGGCCGTGGCCAGCACGTGCAGCAGGTAGAACCAGCCGCGGGTCTGGCCGTTGTACTCGACGATGAAGTCGCCCGGATAGTGGTGGTCGAACCAGTCGCGGTTCTCGAACGGGTAGTGGACCTGCGCGAACGGCATCGAGCCCGAGTCGAACCAGCAGTCGAGGACCTCAGGCACCCGGCGCATGACCGACCGCCCGGTGGGGTCGTCGGGGTTGGGCCGGGCGAGCTCGTCGATGTAGGGCCGGTGCAGGTCGGCCGGCCGGACGCCGAAGTCGCGCTCCAGCTCGTCGAGACTGCCGTAGACGTCGGTCCGCGGGTAGCGCGGGTCGTCGGACTGCCAGACCGGGATCGGGCTGCCCCAGTACCGGTTGCGCGAGATCGACCAGTCGCGCGCCCCCTCCAGCCACTTGCCGAATTGCCCGTCGCGGACGTGCTCGGGTACCCAGGTGATCTGCTGGTTGAGCTCCACCATGCGGTCCCGGAAAGCCGTGACCTGCACGAACCAGGAGTCGACTGCCCGCTGGATGAGCGGGTTGCCGCAGCGCCAGCAGTGCGGGTACTGATGGTCGTAGGTCTCGTGGCGCAGCAGCACGCCCTGCGCGTGCGGGGCCCCGTCCTTGAGGTCGCGGATGATCTGGTGGTTGGCGTCGAACACCTGCATCCCGGTATAGGGCGGCACCTCGACGGTGAACTCGCCACGCGAGTCGACCGGGACGACGACCTCGATCCCCGCCACGTCCGTGACGGCCTTGTCCTCCTCGCCGAACGCCGGCGCGAGGTGCACGATCCCGGTGCCGTCCTCGGTCGTGACATAGTCGGCGGCCAGGATGCGGTGCGCGTTCGGCCGGCCGGCGAAGAAGTCGAACGGCGGGGTGTAGGACAGGCCGAGCAACTCGGCACCGGTGAGGTGGCGCAGCATCGCGCAGCCCTCGCCCAGCTCCCGGGCGTAGTGGGCGACCCTCGCGGCGGCGAGGACGTAGCGCTCACCGTGCGCGGACACCAGCACGTAGTCGATCTCGGGGTGGACGGCCATCGCCAGGTTCGACGGCAGCGTCCAGGGCGTTGTCGTCCAGATCAGCGCGAGCGCCCCATCGAGATCAGACCTGCCCGGATCGGAACCCGGCACCTGCAGCCGCAACCCGACGGTGACGGCGGGGTCCTGCCGATCGAGGTAGACGTCGTCCATCTTGGTCTCGGTGGCCGACAGCGGCGTGCCGTCGTGCCAGCAGTACCAGAGCACCCGGAAGCCGGAGTAGACCAGGCCTTTGTCCCACAGCGTCTTGAAGGCCCACATGACGCTTTCCATGTAGTCCAGGTCGAGAGTCTTGTAGTCGTGGTCGAAGTCGACCCAGCGGGCTTGGCGGGTGACGTAGGCGCGCCATTCGTCGGTGTAGCGCAGCACCGAGGCGCGGCAGGCCGCGTTGAAGGCCGCGATGCCCATCTCCTCGATCTCGGACTTGTCCTTGATCCCGAGCTGGTGCTCGGCCTCGACCTCGGCGGGCAGCCCGTGGGTGTCCCAGCCGAAACGGCGTTCGACCCGGTTGCCGCGCATCGTCCGGTAGCGCGGGACGACGTCCTTGACGTAGCCGGTGAGCAGATGCCCGTAGTGCGGCAGCCCGTTGGCGAAGGGCGGCCCGTCGTAGAAGACGAACTCGTTGCCGCCGTCCTCCCCGGCCGATCGCGCCTCAACGGACGCAGCGAACGTGTCATCGGACTTCCAGAAGTCCAGCACCGCGCGCTCGAGGGCGGGAAAGGACGGATGTGCGGGAACGGCGGCATAGCCGGAGTCGGTCATTGCGGTGGTGCTCCTCGTGCGGCGGGTCGATCGTGCCTGCACGGGGACGACGGCCCGGAGTCCCGGGCGCCGCGGTACACCCCGCTTGCCGACCGCCGGCGGGCGGCTGGCCTCTCGTTCAACGGCTGTGACGGGCCGCTCCCGTCCGGCTCTACTGGGGCGCCGCTACGGGAGAGCGGCGGCGCCTGTTCTTCCGGAGGCTCCCCGGTGATGGCCGGATCAGTGCCTGTGGATGTGCGTGCTCCAGGGTAGCGCCCGAGCGCCACCCGGTACTCCGCGGTACCGCGCGACAGCCCTCATCTGGCGCCGGCGGGATGCCGGCTGCTCAGTGTCCGGTCCGGAGCGCACCATCCGCACGGGGTGAAGCCCAGCTCGACGGCTTCCTTGACCGGTAACGGGATGACCGGCTTGCCGGCCAGCGAACGGCATCCGTCCACGTGGTACCGAGGCTGCTCGTCGATGACGACGACCTCGTCGTCGAGGTCGGCGACCAGCGCTGCCGCAGCGGCCTCGCGGGCCTCCTCGGGGGGATGGCCGCTCGGCCCGGAAGGCCGCACGTCCGGTGGCTGGCCGGCCGGCCCGGCCGGCACACCAGGAGGCTCCTCGCCGACCGTGGACCCGGTCGTGCTCAGCTGCTCCGGTTGCGCCGGTTCGACGGTCTCGGCATCGGCACGGGGTCGGTCCGGGCGGGCACCGTTGCCGCCGTCCGGTGGCTCCGGCTGCCCATCCCTCGTCCCGGCGGAGGCACCGCCGGAGCCTGCGGCGGCCGTCGCCCCTGCTCCGCTCCGGCCGACGGAACGCTCCGCGGATGGCGCACCCACAGGGTCGCCATCGTCGGCTTCGATCACACCGGGTGATATGACAGCACCCGATGGGCTGACCACATCCAGAGCGCTGGACGGTCGATCTGTTGAGCCGGACGGCTGGACCACCGGCATCGCCACGGTCTTCTGCGAGTCGGCCGCCGGATCGAATGCCGGGTTCTGCTTCTCCCGATCGGCCGGGACGATCGGGATGGCTTCGGTGGCGGGCTCCACGTCGGTAACCGGACGGCCAGCGCTACTGCTCCCGGTAGCGGTACCGGGAGCAGTGGCGACACCGGCTCGGGCGCCGGCCTGCACCACCGCGCGGCGCTGCAACCAGTCGACCAGCAGCGCCGCGGCGGCACCCACACTCACCGCTACGGAGACCCAGGCCCACAGCACGCTGCTCGAGAGCAGCGCGACCACCAGCAGGGCGAAGGCGATCAGGACGAGGATCAGAACCAGCAGCAGCACGATTCACTCCGTGTGCGGCGGCGCGGCTTCTGGCCGCCCACCCAAGGTCGTCGGTGAGGCGATCGGTCCCGTGTCCCAGCTCTCCCAGTGTCCTCCGGTCCCAGTGTCGTCAGCTCCCGGCGTCGGCACGCTGGCCATGGCCCGTGGCGGCGGCGTAGCCACCGTTCGGGTTGGACCGGCTCCCGTCAGCCGGGGCCGCAGACCCTCGGCCCTCGAGATCCATGAGCTGGGACTCCAGGTATGTCTTCAACCGCGTACGGTACTCGCGTTCGAACGTCCGCAGCTCGTCAATCTTCTTCTCCAGCACGGACTTCTCGCGCTGGATGATGCCGATGGTCTCGGCCTGCTTGCGCTCGGCGTCGCCGACCAGCGAGGCGGCCTTGTCACGGGACTGCCGCTCGAGCGTCTCGGCCCGGGTACGCGCGTCGTTGAGCATGGTCTCGGCGCGCGATCGGGCGTCGTTGACCATGCCGTCGGACTTCGCCCTGGCCTCGGAGAGCAGCTGCTCGGACTTGGTCCGGGCGTCGCTCAGCATGCCGTCGGCCTCGTTCTTGGCCTCCGAGGTGAGCCGGTCGGCCATCTCCTGCGCCAGGCCGAGCACCTTCGCGGCCTGGACGTGGTGGTCGCCACCGTGCAGGTCGCCGTCGTTGGACGGCCCGGGTGGGGCCACGGCCATCGGGCGCTGCATCAGCGGCGCATCGACCGGGCGCTGGTTCTGCAGGATGGGCTGCTGGGGGGCACCCATGGACGCGGTCGCGGCCTGCGGGCCCGAGCGGGCGTCCTCCAGATCGGCTTGGGCGTTGTCCAGCCGCTGCTCGAGTTGGGAGACCTGCTCGCGCAGGTCCTCGTTCTCCTCGATCAGGCGGGACAACTCGGCCTCGACCAGGTCGAGGAAAGCATCGACTTCATCTTCGTTGTACCCCCTCTTGCCGATCGGGGGCTTGCTGAACGCGACGTTGTGGACGTCGGCGGGGGTCAGCGGCATCGAATCACCTCATGCAGTCATCAGCGGCGGCCAACCGGGTGACTGGGGCTCACACCGGCTACGGCTGGGCAACGCTCATAAGTATGAACACGACCAGCAGCAGAACCATAATCGAGAGGTCCAGCCCCACGCCGCCGACCCGCACCATCGGGATCACTCTCCGCAACAACCGGACCGGTGGGTCGGTCACTGTGAAGATCACCTCGAGGGCGGCGGCGCTGTGCCCGGCGGGCACCCACTGGCGCGCGAAGGAGCGCACCAGCTCGACCACGATCCGGGCAACGAGCAGGAGCCAGAAGAAGAACAGGGCGTAGTAGATGACGAACCGAAGCAGCAGTGGCACGACTCAATCCTGACGGAACAGCCCGCGTTCTGCGAGCCTGCGCGCGTCATCGGCGGATACCTCGACGTCCGCGGGGGTCAGCAGGAAGACCCTGCTGGTGACCTTGTCGATGGAGCCGCGCAGCGCGAACGCCAGCCCGGCGGCGAAGTCGACGAGCCGTTTGGCGGCGGCGTCGTCGAGCTCGGTGAGGTTCATGATGATGGGCACCCCGTCGCGGTACCGCTCGCCGATCGTGCGGGCCTCGTTGTAACTCCGCGGCTGCAGCGTCGTGATCTTCGCGAGGGTCGCGGAACCGGTCGTCCGGTCGCGCTGTTCGGGCACCGTTCCCGGAGCCAGCAGGCGCTCGGTGTGCCGGGACGGCTCGCGGGGCGCGGTGTTCGTCACGGGCGTGGCGCGCGGGGCCGGGTTGCTTGCGGCCGGCTCGTAGGCGGCCAGGTCGTAGGCGGCCGGGTCGTAGGCCACCGAGCCGTGGATCGGTGCGTGCTGGAACGCCGAGCCGCGAAGCGACGATCCGCGCAGACCCGCCTCGGGATCGGGGCCGAGCGCGCCCCGCACCGCCGAGGAGCCGACGCCCGGTCCGGCGGTCCCGGTGGGCTCCGGCCGGCCCCGGTCCGCTGCGGTCGAGCGCCCGGGCTCGCGGACCGCCCTGCGGTCCCAGCCGTCGTCGGGCCCCGCCGGCCTGTCGTGGTACCCGTCCGACCTGTCGTCGTACCCGTGACGACGGGAGCTCGCCGAGCTTGCCGCCGGTTCGTCGTACTCGCCCAGCTCCTCGACCGGCACCATTCCGAAGTAGGCCTTGAGCTTGTACATCGCGCCCATCCACGCTCCCCTCATCGACTTCCCGTCGCCCGCCGCCCCCGCGACCGACGATCACCGGGAGGTTATCCGGCGTTCCCCCACAAGAGCCGTTCCGACACGCACTCCGGTCGACCCGTGACGGATCGCGACCTCCAGGTCGGCACTCATCCCAGCGGAGAGCTCGCGGGCCCCGGGATGCTCGGCGCGAACCCGGCAGGCGGCGGCGGCGACCGCGGCGAACGTCTCGTCGGGGTCGGCGCCGAGTGGGGCGACGGCCATCAACCCGTCCAGTCGTAACCCGGTACAGCCGCTGACCTGCTCGGCGAGGGGAAGCAAACCCGCGTCCGGTACGCCGCCGCGCCGCGGGTCGCCGTCCACGCTGTACTGCACCAGCACGGACAGCGGGGCCCGGGGAACGCCGCCGTCGGCCGCGCGGGAGACCGCGGCGTCCAGCGCCAGGGCCAGCCGGCCCGAGTCGACCGACTCGACGCGGATCACCCACTGGGCCACCAGGCGCGCCTTGTTCCGCTGCAGGCCGCCGACGAAGTGCCACGCGGGCTCGGCGTCCGGGCGCAGCCGTCGCACCTCGGCGGCCTTGGCGGCGCCCTCCTGGACCCGGTTCTCGCCGAACGCGGTCAACCCGAGGTCGCCCAGGAGCGCGACGTCGGCGGCGGGAACCGTCTTCGTCACGGCCAGCAGGGCCACCTCAGCCGGATCCCGCCCGACCGTGGCACACGCCTGCGCGATCCGGGCGCGTACCACGGCCAGCCGGCGGCCCAGCTCCGCGTGCCGGTCCTCGCTCACCCCGTCCTCCTCCACGGCTCGGCTCGAACGCCACCCAACTGCGGCTCGATCCTGCTCCGCGCCGCGTCGAGGTTGTGTCCGCGAACACGCCGCGGTCAGCCGCGGCCCGGGTCGAGCCAGGTGACCGCGGCCAGCCGGCCGGTGCGGCCCTCCCGGCGGTGGCTGTACAGGTCCTGATCCTCCATCGTGCACCGCGGATCGGTCCCGACCGCGGCCACTCCGAGCCCGGCCAGCTGGCGGCGCAGCCCGGCCCGGAGGTCGAGGCCGGGTGTTCCGCGCCGGGTCCGGGTGGCGCTGCCCGGCAGCGCCGCCTCGACCTCCGCCCGCAGCGGGGCCGGTACCTCGTAGCAGGCTCCGCACACGGCCGGACCCAGCAGCACCTCGAGGCGCTCCGGCCGGGCTCCCAGCGTCGACATCGCGGCCACGGTGGCCGCCACCACGCCCGCGGCCGCCCCGACGCGGCCCGCGTGCGCGACGCCCACCACCCCGGCGCGGGGGTCGGCGAGCAGCACGGGCACGCAGTCGGCCGCGAGCACGGCCAGCGCGACCCGCGGCGACGCGGTGACCGCGGCGTCGGTGCCGGCCAGGTCGGGGACCCCGGCCAGGTCCGGAACACCCGGGGCGGGCGGGGCGTCCACCGTCGCGACCCGGGTACCGTGCACCTGGGCGAGGAAGACGACGCCGTCCACCCCGAGCTCGCGGGTGAGCCGGTACCGGTTCGCGGCGACCGCGGCCGGGTCGTCGCCGACCTCGCGCGAGAGGTTGAAGCTCGCGAAGGTGCCGCTCGAGCGCCCCCCGGCCCTGGTCGTCACGACCCGCCGGACCCGCATGCCGGTCAGCGCCGCATGAAAGGTGGCACGTCCACGTCGTCGTCCGCCCCGGTGGCCGAGGGCGACGCGGACTGCACCGGGCCGCCGACCGCGCTCGCTCCGCCGGGTCCGGCCGTCGCGGTTGCGCGGTGCGACGTCCCCGGCTGACGCGGCGCGGGCGGGAGGTAGAGGGCCGGCGACGGCGAACCGGCGGGGTTCGGGCCCGCCGCGGCACCCTGGCCGGGGCTCCCGTTGCCGGACCCGGCCGGCCTGGCCGCAGCGGGTCCCGTGGCCGGGGCCGACGCGCTGGGCGAGGTGGTCGTACCGGATGACGATCGGGCCGGCTCGCCGGAACGGAACGCGGCGGGCTCCAGCTTCTTGTGGGTGGGGGTGCCGCTCTCGAAGCCGGCCGCGATCACCGTGACCCGGACCTCGTCACCGAGCGAGTCGTCGATCACCGTCCCGAAGATGATGTTGGCATCGGGGTGTGCCGCCTCCTGGACCAGCGACGCGGCCTCATTGATCTCGAAGAGGCCGAGGTCGGATCCACCCGCGATGGACAGCAGCACGCCCTGGGCGCCGTCCATCGAGGCCTCGAGCAGGGGCGAGTTGATGGCCTTGCTCGCGGCCTGCACCGCGCGGCCCTCGCCACGCGCGGAGCCGATGCCCATCAGCGCGCTGCCCGCCCCGGACATCACGCTCCTGACGTCGGCGAAGTCGAGGTTGATCAGGCCAGGCGTGGTGATCAGGTTGGTGATGCCCTGGACACCGGAGAGCAACACCTCGTCGGCCGAGCGGAAGGCGTCCATCAGGGACACGCCGACATCGCCGAGCTGGAGCAACCTGTCGTTGGGGATGACGATGAGCGTGTCACACTCGTTGCGCAGGCCCTGGACGCCGTCCTCGGCCTGCCCGGCACGGCGGCGCCCCTCGAAGGTGAACGGTCGGGTGACCACACCGATCGTCAGCGCACCTGCCTTGCGCGCGATGCTGGCGATGACGGGTGCTCCACCGGTGCCGGTGCCGCCGCCCTCGCCCGCGGTCACGAAGACCATGTCGGCTCCCCTGAGGACCTCCTCGATCTCCTCGCGGTGGTCCTCGGCCGCCTTGCGGCCGACGTCCGGGTTGGCCCCGGCGCCGAGCCCACGGGTCAGCTCGCGCCCGATGTCGAGCTTGACGTCCGCGTCGGACATCAGCAGGGCCTGCGCGTCGGTGTTCACCGCGACGAACTCGACGCCCTTCAGCCCGACCTCGATCATGCGGTTGACGGCGTTCACGCCGCCGCCACCGATGCCGACGACCTTGATCACGGCCAGGTAGTTGTGCGGGGGCGTCATGCGCGGCACCTTCCAGTCCAGCTCACGTCGAGTCGAGCAGTAAGTGCGGTCGGTCCAGCTCCGGATCTCCTCCGGGGCCTACTACGACGATCGGCGCGAACGCTAGGTCCCGACCTCGCGACGGTCCAGCAGGCGCGCCGCAGCGCGGTCAACGTGAGATGGTGGGCAGCTCGGGGCTCGCGACATCGTAGACCGAACCCCGGCGGGTCAGCAGCGGGCCGAGCACGGCAGCCTTGCTGTCGGATCGGTCGGGAGGGCCCCAGCGCACCTGGCGGTCCCCGGTGAGCCCCAGCGTCACGAACGGTGGGCCGCCCGTCACGCTGCCGGCGACCCGGACCGTCTCGACCTGGGCGCGCAGCGCCTCGGGCAGCGCGGCGAGCACGGCGAGTGCCGCGGTCGTCGCCGGGTCACCCGCGCCGACCGGGGTGAAGGTCAGCCGCGGCAGTGCGGGGGGCACCGGCGGCGCGGGCCGGAACGCGACGCCGGTGGCGTCGACGAGCACGAGACCCTGCGGTGCCTCGGCCAGCGCCACCGCGACCCGCTCGGTGACCTCGATCGACACCGTGTCCGGCCAGTGGCGACCGACCCGCGCCGAGGCCACCGCCGGCACCGCGGCCACCCTGGACGCGACGGCGTCGACATCCACCGCCACGAGCGGCTCACCGGGCTCGATCGCGGCGGCGGCGAGCACGTCCCTGGTCTCGACGGTCAGCACCCCGGTGACCTGCACGTGTTCGACGTCGGCGAGGCCGGAGTCGTAGAGCAGCACCCGCCCCCCCACCCCGAGCCCGGCGAGCAGGAGCAGCGCCACGACGGCGAACAGGACGACCCGGCGCCGGCGGAGGTGCTGGGGCGTGGGGCGGTACCGGACCGGACCGGACGGGCCCGGGCGGGCGCGCTGCGACATCGGTCGCGTCACCGGGCGTCCACCCCACGTTCGAGCTCGAGCAACACCTCGGGGCCGAGCACCGTGACGTCCCCGGCACCCATCGTGACCACGAGATCACCCGGTCGAGCCAGCCCGGCGAGCACCGCGGGCACCTCCGACCGGCCCGGCACGTAGTGCACCCGCTCCGCGGGCAGCCCGACCGCAGCGGCGACGAGCGCGCCGCTGACTCCCGGCTCGGGATCCTCGCGGGCGCCGTAGACGTCGAGCACCACCACCTCGTCGGCCAGCGCGAGGGCGGTGCCGAACTGCGCGGCGAACATCCGGGTGCGGGAGTAGAGGTGCGGCTGGAACGCGACGACGAGCCGGCCGCCTCGCCCGCCGGCCGCGGACACCTCGCGGGCGGCGCGCAGCGTGGCGGCGACCTCGGTGGGGTGGTGGGCGTAGTCGTCGTAGACGGTGACGCCACCGACCCGACCCTTGAGTTCGAA
Organism: Mycobacteriales bacterium; assembly: GCA_038254065.1. Lineage (GTDB taxonomy): Bacteria > Actinomycetota > Actinomycetes > Mycobacteriales > Pseudonocardiaceae > Pseudonocardia. The sequence goes on from JBBSGM010000008.1 coordinate 40,012, forward strand.
GCGCCTGCGCACCCCCTCGAACGTGGCCAGCCCGGCCAGCAGCCCGGCCACCGGAGCGCCCAGCTCGGCCCCGGCCAGCAACGCGCCGAGCGCGTTGAGCGCCATGTGCTCACCGGGCACGGCCAGCGCGACCGCCAGCTCGACGCCGCGGTGCCGGGCCCGGACCCGGGAGCCCGGTCCGACGGGGCGGAAGTCGAGCAGCACCGCGTCGGCGGCGCCGGTGGCCGCGCGGCCGTAGCGTGCAACGGTGCACCCGCGGTGCTCGGCGCGGCGGGCCAGTGCCTCGGCCCCGGCGTCGTCGGCGCAGCTGACCAGCGTGCCGCCGGGCCGGATGCGCCCGGCGAAGTCCTCGAACACGGTCCGGTAGGCGGCTTCGCTGCCGTGGTGGTCGAGGTGGTCGGGCTCGACGTTGGTGACCACGGCGACCAGCGGCGCGAACGCCGTGAACGAGCCGTCGCTCTCGTCGGCCTCCACCACGAACACCTCGCCGTCCCCGTGGTGCGCCCCGGTGCCGCACCCGGCCAGGTCGCCGCCGATGGCGAACGACGGGTCGAGCCCGCAGTGGCGCAGCGCGACGGTGAGCATCGAGGTGGTGGAGGTCTTGCCGTGGGTGCCCGCGACCGCGGCGAGCCGGCTGCCCGCGGTCAGCGCGGCGAGCGCGACAGCCCGGTGCACGACCGGAAGTCCGTGCTCGCGGGCGGCGACCAGCTCCGGGTTGCTCGCCCGGATCGCCGTGGAGACCACTACCGTGGGCGGTCCGCCGAGCAGCTCGAGGTGTGCCGCGTCGTGGCCCACCGCGATCCGGGCACCCAGCCCGCGCAGCGCGAGCACCGCGGGCGAGTCCGTGGCGTCGGAACCCGAGACGGCGACGCCACGGGCCAGCAGGATGCGCGCGACGGCGCTCATCCCCGCCCCGCCGATGCCGATCAGGTGCACCCGGCCGCCGAGCCCCCCGACGGTGCTCACCGGGCCAGCACCGTGAGCACCAGGTGGGCGAGCCGCTCGTCGGCGTCGGCGTGGCCGGCCGCGCGGGCGGCCGCGGCCATCCCGGCGAGCCGGGCCGGGTCGCTCAGCAGCACCGACAGCTCGGCCAGCACCCGCTGCCCGGTCAGCTCGGCGTCGGGCACGAGCACCCCCCCACCCGCGGCGACCACCGGGGCCGCGTTGAGGGCCTGCTCGCCGTTGCCGTGCGGCAGCGGCACGTACACCGCGGGCAGACCCACCGCGGTCACCTCGGCGACCGTGGTCATCCCGCAGCGGCCGAGCACGATGTCGGCGGCGGCGTAGGCCAGGTCCATCCGGTCGATGTAGGGCAGCGGGACGTAGCCCGCGGCGGGGTCGGCGGGGGTGCCCGCCTTGCCGTGCGCGTGCAGCACCGCGACGCCCGCCTCGAGCAGCCCGCCCAGCGCGGCGGCGACGGCGGAGTTGAGCGTGCGGGCCCCCTGCGAGCCGCCGAAGACGAGCAGCACCGGCCCGCCTGCCGGCAGCCCGAAATGGGCCCTGGCCTGCGCACGCAGCCCGACCCGGTCCAACCCGGTGATGGTCCGGCGCAGCGGCATCCCGACGACCTGCGCACCGCGCAGCCCGGTACCCGCCACCGCGGTCGCGACGGCCGCGGCGAACCGGGCGCCGACCTTGTTGGCCAGCCCGGCGCGGGCGTTGGCCTCGTGCACGACGATCGGGACCCGGCCGCGGGCGCCGAGATAGGCGGGCAGCGCGACGTACCCGCCGAACCCGACGACGACGTCGGCGTCGACCTGCTCGAGCACCCGGCGCACCTGGTTCACCGCGGTGCGGACCAGTCCGGGCAGCGCCAGCAGCTCGCCGCTGGGCCTGCGGGGCAGCGGCACCGGCGCGATCAGCTCCAGCGGGTACCCGCGGGCCGGGATCAGCTGGGTGTCCAGCCCCCGTTCGGTGCCCAGTGCGGTGACCTCGGCGTCCGGGCGCAGCCTGCGCACGGCGTCGGCGAAGGCCAGCGCCGGTTCGATGTGCCCGGCGCTGCCGCCACCCGCGACGACGACGGACAACGAGGTCATCTGACCGCCTTGCGCGGGGCAGCCGGGCGCGCGGTGGACGTCCGGCAGGGCTGGGTCGGCGTCCGATTCCGCGGTGTCCGGTAGGGCTGGGGCGGGGGCAGCCGGAGCAGCCGGAGCAGCCGGCCCTGGCCCGACGCGCGCAGCGCCGCGACGGCCTCCGGCTCGTGCCGGGCGGCGTTGGCCAGGAGGCCGAACACGAACATGGTGACCACCAGCGACGTGCCTCCCGAGGAGATGAGCGGCAGCTGCAGCCCGGTCACCGGCAGCAGGCCCACGACGTACCCGATGTTGATCGACGCCTGGGCCACCAGCCAGGTCGTCGACGTCGCCACCACGATCTTGAGCCACGGATCGGTGTTGCGCGCGGCGATCCGCAGACCGGTGTAGGCCAGCGCGGCGAACAGCCCCAGGACGGCGAACGCCCCCACCAGGCCCAGCTCCTCACCGATGATCGCGAAGATGAAGTCGTTGTGCGCGTTGGGCAGGTAGCTCCACTTGGCCCGGCCCTGCCCGAGCCCCACGCCGAACAGCCCGCCGTCGGCCAGCGAGTACAGCGCCTGGGTCGCCTGGTAGCCCGGGCCGAGCGGGTCGGCGGTGCCCGGGGAGAGGAACGCCCGGATGCGGCTGGCCCGGTAGCCCGCGGTGAGGCCGAGGACGACCACCCCGGCCAGCCCACCCGCGGTGATCGCGGCGAGCAGCGCAGCAGGCGCGCCGGCGAAGAACAGCAGCGCGACGGCCACGATGCCCAGCGAGACCGCTCCCCCCAGGTCGGGCTGCAGCACCAGCAGGGTGAGCAGCACGAGCGTCACCGGCCCGACCGGGTTGAGCGCGTGGCGCCAGCGGTGCAGCACCGCCCGGCGGGCCACCAGCACGTTCGCCCCCCACAGCGCGAGCACCACCTTGACACCCTCGGCGGGCTGCAACCCGAACGACCCGATCGCGAACCAGCCCCGCGAGCCCCCCCGGACCACACCCAGTCCCGGGACCAGCACAGCGACCAGCGTCAGCCCGCCGAGCACCAGCCCGGCCCCGGCCAGCGCCCGCAGCCGTCGCGGCGGGATCCGCAGGCCGAGCCAGAACAGCACGAGCCCGACCCCGCAGAACATCAGCTGCCGGGTGAACACCGAGTACGACGAGCCGCCCGCCGCGAACGCCTCCACCGACGACGCCGACAGCACCATGACGAGCCCGAAGAGGGTGAGCAACCCGAACAGCCCGAGGATCAGGTGCAGCGAGGTGAGCGGGCGGCGCAGCCACTGGGCCAGCCCGGCGACGGCGCGGCTGCGCGCCTCACTCATCCGCCGTCCCCTCGCCCAGCGCCGCGACGGCGTCGGCGAAGGCCCGGCCGCGGTGCGCGTAGTCGCGGAACTGGTCCATCGAGGCGGCGGCCGGCGCCAGCAGGACGACGTCGCCCGGGCGGGCGAGCGCGGCGGCTCGGCGCACGGCCATCGTCATCACGCCGGTCCGCATCGGACCATCGTCGCCCGTCGTGACCTCCGCGACGGGGATGTCGGGGGCGTGTCGCGCCAGCGCGTCGGTCAGCTGGGTGCGGTCGACACCGATCACCACGGCCCCGGCCAGCCGTCGCGCGTGGCGGGCCACGAGGGTGTCGATGGTGTCCTGCGGTGCGCCCTTGAGCAGACCGCCCGCGATCCACACCACCCGCCGCCCGGACCGCTGCGCCGCCAACGAGGCGTCGGCCGCGTGCGGGTTCGTCGCCTTCGAGTCGTCGACGTAGGCCACCCCGGCCACCGTCCCGACCGGAGCGGCGCGGTGCGGACCCGGCCGGTACGTCGCGAGCCCGCCCGCGACCGCGCCGGGACCGACGCCGTACGCGCGGGCCAGCGCGGCCGCGGCCAGCGCGTCGGTCAACCCGGGCGGGCCGCCGGGACCCACCTGGTCGGTGCCCGCCAGCGGGAGCGGGCCGTCCCCGAACGCCCGGTCGAGGAGCTGTCCGCCCGCGACACCCAGCTGGCCGGGCCCTGGCTCGGCCAGCGTGACCCCGACCCGGCGCGGCGCGGGGGCGGCGGCGAGCAGCGCGGCGGCGCGCGGGTCGTCGATGCAGGCGACCGCGACGCCGCCGGTCAGCGCGGCCGCCTTGGCGAGGGCGTAGGCGCCGATCCCACCGTGCCAGTCGAGGTGGTCCTCGGCGACGTTGAGCACGCATCCCGCCGCGGGTCGGACCGAGGGCGACCAGTGGAGCTGAAAGCTCGACAGCTCGACGGCCAGCACCGCGTGACCCGCGCTGACCGCACTGACCACGGGGTAGCCGATGTTGCCGCAGGCGACGGCGTCGAGGCCGGCGGCACTGAGCATGGCGGCGAGCATCCCGACCGTCGTCGTCTTGCCGTTGGTGCCGGTGACCACGAGCCAGGCCGGGGGCCTGGCCAACCGGGCTCCGAGGCGCCAGGCCAGCTCCGGCTCGCCGATCAGCTCGATCCCGCGGGCGGCGGTCTCGGCGACGAGCGGGTGGTCGGGGCGCCGCCCCGGGCTGGTGACGACGAGTGCGGTGTCGGGTGGGAGCCCACCCGACCCGCCGACGTCCACCCCGCCCGCAGCGGCTTCGGCCCCCGCGGGCAGCTCGGCCAGCTCGGCCAGCTTCGTCGGGTCGTCGTCGGTGACGGTGACCCAGGCACCGAGCGCGACGAGGGCCTGCGCCGCGGCCAGCCCGGACACCCCGGCCCCGGCGACGACCACTCGCAGCCCGCGCACGTTCACGCCCCCACCCGACCGCAGTCAGGAGCCACCATGCTGTCCACGGGCCCAGCGAACAGCAGGGTGGCTCCGCACTGCGGTTCGGGGGCGGTCACAGGCCCGCGGAGGCCGTGAGCCAGTCGCTGTAGAAGATGCCAAGGCCCAGGGCCGCGCAGATCGCCGTGAGCAGCCAGAAGCGGATGATCACGGTGGTCTCGGCCCAGCCGGCCAGCTCGAAGTGGTGGTGGAACGGCGCCATCCGGAACAACCGCCGTCGGGTGGTCCGGAACACCACGATCTGCAGCACCACCGACAGCGCCTCGACCACGAACACCCCGCCGATGACGACGAGCAGCAGCTCGGTGTTGGTGACCATCGAGAGGCCCGCGACCAACCCGCCCAACGCCAGTGAGCCGGTGTCGCCCATGAAGATCCGGGCCGGGGCGGCGTTCCACCACAGGAACCCGATGCAGCCGCCCATCGCGGCGGCCGCGACGAGCCCGACGTCGAGTGGGTCGCGCACCTCGTAGCAGCCGGCCGCCGAGGTCAGCGCGCAGCTGTTGCGGAACTGCCAGAAACCGATGATCACATAGGTGGCCAGCACCATCGCCGAGCTTCCGGCGGCGAGGCCGTCGAGCCCGTCGGTGAGGTTGACCGCGTTCGACCAGGCCAGGACCACGAGATAGGCGAACAGGACGAAGCCGATCCCGCCGAAGCTCAGCACCGTGATCTCCCGGACGAACGAGAGCTTGTCCGACGCCGGGGTGAGACCGCGCGCGTTGGCGAAGCGCAGCGCGAGCACCGCGAACACCACACCGGTGAGCAGCTGCCCCACCAGCTTGGAGGTCTTGTTCAGCCCGAGGTTGCGGTGGCGGCGGATCTTGATGAGGTCGTCGAGGAAGCCGACCACACCCAGGGCCGTGGTCAGCCCGAGCACGAGCAGCGCCGAGACGGTCATCGGGTCGGCGGTGAGCAGGTGCGAGACCAGGTAACCGGCCCAGATCGCCAGCAGGATCGCGACGCCGCCCATCGTCGGCGTGCCGCGCTTGGACTGGTGGCTGGCCGGCCCGTCGTCGCGGATCTCCTGGCCGAAGCCCTGCCGCACGAAGAACCGGATCAGGTACGGGGTCAGCAGGATCGACACCGCAAGCGCGACGCCGGTGGCGACGAAGACCGCCCTCACCGGACCACCGCCCTCACCGGACCACCAGCCCAGTGCGCCGCAGAGCGCTGTCCGCGAGCAGCGCCGCGGCCACCCGGTCGAGCCCGACCGCGCGCGAGGCCTTCACCAGCACGACGTCGCCGGGGCGCAGCTCGGCCGCCAGCAGAGTCACGGCGGCAGCGGGGTCCGCGGCGTGCTCGGCGCCTGCGCCGTACCCCGGCTCGCCGACGGCGACGAGCCGGTGCACGCCCAGCTCGGCTGCCGCCGCGGCGGTCTCGGCGTGCAGCGCGACCGCCGCGGAGCCGAGCTCGGCCATCCGACCGAGCACCGCCCACGTCCGGCGGGACCCGGCGCCGATCGAGGCCAGCGCGGTCAGCGCGGCCCGCATCGACTCCGGGTTGGCGTTGTAGGCGTCGTTGACCACCGTGACGCCGTCGACGCGGTCGGTGACCTCCATCCGCCACCGCGACATCGGTTCGGCGGCCGAGAGCGCGGCGGCGACCCCCTCCGGGGTACCACCGAGCTCCAGCGCGACGGCCGCCGCGGCCACCGCGTTGCCGACGTGGTGCCCGCCCACCACGCGCAGCGCGACGTCCGCTGCGCCGGCCCGGCTGACGAGCCGGAACCGGGCGCAGCCCGCGTCGAGCACGATGTCCTCGCCGCGGACGTCCGCGGCGGGCGCCAACCCGAAGGTGACCACTCGGGCCGCACTGCGCGGCGCCATCGCGGCGACGGCGGGGTCGTCGGCGTTGAGCACGGCAACCCCCCCGCTCGGCAACGCGTCGACCAGCTCGCCCTTGGCCCGCGCGATCGCCGCAGGCGAGCCGAACTCGCCGAGGTGTGCGCGACCGACGTTGAGCACCACGCCGATCCGCGGCGGCGCGACGGCACACAGCGCGGCGATGTGCCCGGAACCGCGGGCGGACAGCTCGAGCACGAGATGGCGGGTCCCGGGCCATGCTGCCAGCGCCGTGTACGGGAGACCGAGCTCGTTGTTGAACGAGCCGGCAGCGGCGACGGTCGGCCCCAGCGGGGCGAGCACCGCGGCGAGCAGGTCCTTCGTCGAGGTCTTGCCGGAGCTGCCGGTCACCCCGACCACGGTGAGCCCGGGCAACGCGTCGACCACATGCCGGGCCAGCCTGCCCAGGGCGGCGAGCACCGCGGCGCCCGCGCCGTCACGATCGTGCTCGGCGAGGTAGCTGCGGCTGCCCCCGGCGGCACCGAACGCCTCCATCGACGGGCCGGGCGGGCCCGGGGTCTGCGGTGCTCCCGGGGCCGGCACCGGCGGGACGACCACGGCGGGCGCATCCACCGCACGGGCCGCCAACACCCCGGCCGCGCCTGCCGCCACCGCGGCGGCCGCGTAGTCGTGCCCGTCGACCCGCTCCCCCGGCAGCGCCAGGAACAACCCGCCGGGACCCACCCGGCGGGAGTCGAACTCCACCCCCGTGACCAGCTCGTCGCCCGTGGCCCGGTGCAACCGGCCCCCGGTGACGGCGGCCACCTCGGCCAGCCGCATCTCGATCATCCGGTACTTCCGCTCCTGCCTATCGCGGCCACCAGCTCGACGACATCGCTGAAGGGATGCATCACCCCCTGGATCTCCTGGCCGGTCTCGTGCCCCTTGCCCGCGACGACGACGGTGTCGCCGGGACGGGCCAGCATGACGGCTGCGGTGATCGCGGCCCGCCGGTCACCGATCTCGAGCAGGTCGCTGCGGTGCGCCACGGCCTGCGCCCCGGCGAGCATCGCCGCCCGGATCGCCGCCGGGTCCTCGGTGCGCGGGTTGTCGTCGGTGACCACCAACACGTCGGACCGCGCCGCCGCGACCGCGCCCATCGCCGGGCGCTTCCCGCGGTCACGGTCGCCACCACAGCCCAGGACGACCAGCAGCCTGCCGGGCCCCCGGGTGCGCAGCGCGTCGAGCAGGGCGGTGACGGCAGCGGGTTTGTGGGCGTAGTCGACGACAGCGAGGAACGGCTGTCCGGCCTCGACCCGCTGCATCCGGCCCGGCACCGCGAGTTCGGCGAACCAGGCGGCCGCGACCGCGGCGGGTACCCCGACGGCGTCCAGGCAGGCCAGCGCGACGAGTGCGTTGCTCACGTTGAACGCGCCGGGCAGCGCCAGCCGGACCGGCACCGTGGCGCCGTCGGGATGCAGGGCGGTGAACCGCTGGCCGCCCTGCGGGTCCGCGTCCACGTCGACCGCCCGCCAGTCGGCGGGCCCGCGGGTGGCGACGGTGACCGCACCCGGCGTGTGTCCCGCGAGCCGGACGCCCCACCCGTCGTCGACGCAGATCACCTGGTGCCGCGAGCCGCCGGTGAACAGCCGGGCCTTGGCCGCGAAGTACTCCTCCATGTCGCGGTGGAAGTCGAGGTGGTCCCGGGACAGGTTGGTGAAGGCACCCACCGCGAACCGGGTGCCCGCGACCCGGCCCAGCGCGAGTGCGTGGCTGGAGACCTCCATCGCCACGTCGGTGACCCCGGCCTCGAGCATCAGGGCGAAAAGCGCCTGCAGGTCGGGCGCCTCGGGCGTGGTGAATCCGCTGGGCAGGCCCAGCTCGGGCACCTCCGGGGTGCCGGACGCGTGGGGCAGGCGGTGACCGTCGATCCGGGTCCCGACCGTGCCGAGCAACCCGGTGCTGCGCCCGGCTGCGGCCAGCCCGGCCTCGATCAGATGTGCGACGGTGGTCTTGCCGCTGGTCCCGGTGACGCCGATGACCCCGAGCCGGGTGGTGGGATCGCCGTAGACCTGCGCGGCAGCGCGGCCGAGCACCTCGCGTGGGTGCGGGTGCACCAGCACGGCGACGCCGGGGTCGGCGAGCACGGAGCGGCCGGCCCCGGCCTGGTCGGTGAGCACAGCCGCGGCGCCGGCGGCCAACGCGACCCCGGCGAAGTCGGCGCCGTGCACCCTGGCGCCGGGCAGCGCCGCGAACAGATCGCCGCCGCGGACCTCGGCGGCGCGCAGCGTCACCCCGGTGACCGGCCGGGCGGCGCCCGGGTGCCGCAGCTCGACGTCGAGGACGGCGGCCAGCACGGCCGGGTCCACCGGCACCACCAGGGCAGGCCGCGGCGCCGCGGCGAGCACGGACGAACTGGCAGGCGACACGTCGGGGAGGCTACCGGCGCCCCCCAACCCCCCGCCCCCGAGCCCACCCCGCGAGTCGCGGTATCCGTGCGATCGAGTCGGGGTATCTGTGCGAACTCCGCTCCGCCTGCTGACAAGCACGTCGAGCTCGACGTGCAGCGGTCGATGCCGCAACACACCAGCCTGACGTCGGACTCGACGGGTCAGCCTGATGTCGGACTCGACGGGTCAGGGTGCGACGAGGGTCTGTGTCGGGGGGTTCTCGGTACTGACCGGCAGGTGCTCGCGCTGGGCCAGGTAGCCGGCCATGTCATGGAACAGCGGCGCGGCGCTGGTGCCGCCCTTCGGCGCGTCGAGCATGATCCCGATCACATACTGCGGGTTCTCGGCGGGCAACATGCCGGCGAAGGTGATCCAGTACGTCGACGGGGCGTAGCAGTCGCAGGACGGGTCCACCTGCTGCGCCGTCCCGGTCTTCCCGGCCACCTCGTAGCCGGGTACGGCCGCGGCGGGACCGGTGCCGCGCTGGCCGTGGACGTCCTGGGTGACCGCGGTCAACATCGTCGCGAGCTGCCGGGCGGTCTGCGGGGACATCACCCGCACCGGCCCGGCGGCCGGAGCCGGGGTCCGCGTGCCGTCCGGGCCGACCGTGCCGGCGATGATCCGGGGTGGAATGCGTACCCCGGCATTGGCCGCGGCCTGGTACATCCCGGCCATCTGCAGGACGGTCATCGAAAGACCCTGGCCGATCGGCAGGTTGCCGAACGTGGAGCCCGACCACGACGAGCGCGCCGGCACCACGCCGGCGCTCTCGCCCGGCAGCCCGATGCCGGTCTTCTGGCCGAGACCGAACCTGTCCAGCATGTCCGCGAAACGGTCCGGACCGACTCGCTGGGCTGTCATGATCGTACCGACGTTGGACGACTTCGCCAGCACGCCGGTCAGCGTGTAGTGCTCGACGCCGTGGCGCCACGCGTCGTGCACAGTGCGGTCGGCGACCGTGATGCTGCCGGGAACCGACAGCACGTCGTCCGGCTTCGCCACCCCGTACTCCAGGGCCGCCGCCATGGTGACGATCTTGTTCACCGATCCTGGCTCGAACGGGGTGCTCACCGCCGGGTTGCCCAGTGCCGTCCCGTCCGCGCCCGCGAGGTTGCGCGGATCGAATGTCGCGCCGTTCGCCATGGCCCTGACCTCACCGGTCCTCGCGTCGAGGACCACGGCCGAGCCACCCCGTGCACCCGTCCGGGCCACGTAGTCGGAGAGCTGGCGCTGCACCGTGTACTGCAGGTCGGCGTCGATGGTGAGCATCACATCGGAGCCGGGCGTCGCGGGCTGTTGGGCGCGGGTGCTGCCCGGGATCACCGTGGAGCTACCTTCCGCGGTGTCGACGACCTCGACACCGTCGGTGCCCGCGAGCAGACTGTCCTGCGAGCTCTCCAGCCCGATCCGGCCGCTGAGCTTCTGCTCGCTGCTGTTCCACGACGCGGCGCCGATGATGTTCGCGGCGAGTGTGCCGCCCGGGTACTGCCGTGCCTCGCGCTTCTCCTCGGTGACCTCCGGGAACCGGACGCGGAGCGCGCGCGCGACGTCGGGGTCGGCCAGCGGGGCGAGCACGACGTAGCCGCGGTCGCTGTCGAGGTCCGCGAGCAGCGCGTTCGGGTCGCCGCCGGTCTGGCGGGCAACCTCCGCGGCCAGCTGGGCCTTGTACGCGGCCGCACCGGCGCCCTTCGTCAAGTTGATCAACCTCGGATTGGTGACGAGCGCGTCGGCCTCGGTGCTGAACGCCAGCGGGTTGCCGGCCCGGTCCAGGATCGAGCCGCGCTCGGCGGCGATCGTGATCCTGGTGGTGCGCTGCTTCGCCGAGTCCGTCCTGAGCTCGGCCGACTGCACGGTCTGTACCCCGACGAGCTTGATCCCGGACAGCGCGAGCGCGAGAACCAGCGCGATCCGACCGATCCGCAGCCGGCGGCCCTGATTCGCCGTGCGGCTGACGGGACGGCACGGCGGCGGGGTGGGCCGGCCCGCCGACGGCGAGCTCCGGGCTGCACCGGCCGGCCGAGACCGGGGTGGGGCGGCCGGCATCAACCTGCTCCGTCAGTGGGCGCGGCGGGGTGTCCGGCAGCGGGAACGGCGGCGGGAACGACGGGACGGCGCCCGGCGACGGCCGATGTGCCTCCGGCGGGACCAGCCGCGGGGCCAGCCGCCGGATCGACCGCGGGGCCGGCTGCAGGGTCGACGGGGGGGCCGCCCGTGGGATCGACCACGGGACCGCCCGCCGGATCGACCGTGGGACCGCCCACCGGGTCGGCCGAAGGCGGGACCGGTGCCGGGGGCGCGGGTGGCGCGGGTGCGGTGGCGACGGTGGGGTCGCCGACCACCTGAATCCGGCCGTCGCGCCCCACGACGAGCCGTGCCGGGTCCTGTACCGGTACCAGCCCGAGCTCCGTGGCACGCTGTGCGAGCACGGGCGCGGCCTCCATCGAGGCCACCTCGCGGTGCAGCCGCTCGCTCTGCTCGGTCAGCGTCCGGGCCTGGGTGCGCGCGTCCTGCAGCCGGTAGGAGTCCGCGGCGGCCGCCGTCGACAGCCACAGCGTCGCGACCAGGCCCGCACCGAGCAACACCAGCACCAGCGGGACGAACTGGGCCCGTCCCGCCGAGCCCAGCGTCGTCATCAAGCCACCCGCGGCGAGCCGGCGGGCCCGGTCATCGCGCTTGGCGTATGCGCGCCGAGCCGCCCCGACTCGCGGTGCATCCCGCGAGAGGGAGATCGGCCCAGGGCCGCGCTCGGGCGGGATCCCCGGGGCAACCCGCTGCGCCGGGATCGGCGGGATGCCCGGGTGGGCGGGGATCGGGGGGGCGGCGCCGCGCCCGGACGAGGTCGCCGCTCCGCCGCGCCGGCGCGCGACGGTGCCGGTGCCGGTGCGCCCGTTGGCCCCCGTGCTGCTGGTCTTCGGCGCACGCCGGCGCTCGGTGACCGGGGCGCTCATGCTGCCACCTCGCGGATGCGTTCGGCCGCGCGCAGCCGCACCGAGGCGGCCCGCGGATTGTCGGTGATCTCGTCGACCGACGCGACCTCGGCACCACGAGTGAGCAGCCGCAGCTCAGGGCCGTGCCCCGGCAGCTCGACCGGGAGGCCGAGCGGGGTGGTCGAGCCGGCCCGCGGGGTGAGCTCACGTTTGACGATCCGGTCCTCCAGTGAGTGGTAGGCCAGCACCACCAGCCGCCCACCCGCAGACAGCGCGTCGAGCGCGGCCGGCAGCGCACCGCGCAGCGCGGCGAGCTCGCCGTTGACCTCGATACGCAGGGCCTGGAAGGTGCGCTTCGCGGGGTGTCCACCGGTCCGCCGGGACGCCGCGGGCACCGCCGCGTACAGCAGTTCGACGAGCTCGGCACTTCGGGTGAACGGCTGCCGCTCGCGCCGCCGAACCACCGCCGACGCGATCCGCTGCGCATATCGCTCCTCGCCGTACTCACGCAGGATCCGGGACAGCTCGGCGACCGGATAGGTGTTGAGCACCTCGGCGGCGGTCGGACCGGTGGTCGGGTCCATCCGCATGTCGAGGTCGGCGTCGCGGGCGTAGGAGAAGCCGCGCTCCTCGGCGTCGAGCTGTAGTGAGGACACCCCGAGGTCGAACAGGACGCCGTGGACGTTGCGCAACCCGAGGCCGTCGAGTACGTCGCCGATCCGGTCGTACACCGAATGCACCAGGTGGGTGCGGTCAGCGAACGCGACGAGCCTGCGCCCGGCCAGCTCGAGCGCCTGCGGATCCCGGTCCAACCCGACGAGGGTCAGCTGCGGGTGGGCGGCCAGCAGTACGGCGGCGTGGCCGCCGAGGCCGAGGGTGGCGTCGACCAGGACAGCGGGCCGACCGGCCAGCGCGGGGCCCAGCAGCTCGGTGACCCGGGCCAGCAGCACCGGCACATGCCTGGCCGCGCCCGACCCGTCGACTCCTGGTCCAGAATGCGTCCCCACCGCTCCCCTCCCTGCGCCCGCCTCGCGTGCTCCGGCCGCAACGGCCGGGGATAACCTGACCGTGACAGTCCGGCTCCCCAGCCGTTGCGGCTTGCGGCCCGGGCTCCCCAGCCGGACCGGACCGGCGGTGTCCCCACCGGCGATGCCGTGGCCCCTCCTGGCATCGACGGACCTGGCACCGGGGAAGGTGCGCCAGGGCCGTCGGCGCGAGGAGGCGGGTCACGGCATCGCGGGTGGGGGCACCGCCGGGGTGTCATCCACCCGCCGGGTGTCAGATCAACCCGGGTAGGACCTCCTCCTGAGCCTTGGCGTACTCGTCCTCGTGTTCGTCCTGGTACCGCTGCCAGGCCTGCGCGTCCCAGATCTCGACCCGGGTGAACGCGCCGATCACGACACAGTCCTTGGCCAGCCCGGCGTAGCGGCGCAGTTCCGGGGTGACCGCAATCCGGCCCTGCCCGTCTGGGTTCTGTTCGTCCGTACCGGAGAACAGGTTGCGCTGGAAGACCCGGGCCGACTCGTTCGTGAGCGGTGCGGCGGCGATCTTGGTGGCCATCTCGGCGAACGCGTCACGGGTGAAGACGTAGAGGCAGTGGTCCTGCCCTTTGGTGATCATCAACCCGCCTCGCAGCTCGTCGCGGAACTTCGCGGGCAGGGTGAGCCGCCCCTTGTCGTCCAGCTTCGGGGTGTAGGTGCCGAGGAACATCGGCACCACCTCCACCTGCGACCCCCGTCGAGCCCCAGTGATCTCCACAGTACCCCACTTCTCACCACCGTCAACTCCGCAGAGCCGGATATCCCTGCGAAATCGTCACAAAATCGCAGGTCAACGGTGGTGGGGCGAAGTGGGGACGGGCGGCAGTTCCACCCGCTTGCGGGACAGCTGCGGCGTGTCGCCGAGGCGGGAACCAACCGCGTCCGGCCAGGACGCCCGCCGCCCCGGCCGACGTGAGGCGGCCCTGGTGGTGGACAGTGGGGAGCACGCCGCGCGTTGACTCGCCTGGCGCCTCGCAACGGTTCGCCACGCTGGGCAGGCGGAAAGCCCACGGTGCGAAAGAGGAGATCGATGACGACGACGAGCAGCCGGTCCGGCCCCGGCTCGGGCTCGAACCCGGAGCCATCCGGCCGCCCAGGGCCGGGCGGGGTTCGGCCCGGCGCCCCACCGCAAGGTGGAGGCCATGACGAGGGGGGTCGGCCGGCGGCACCACATGGCGGTGGTGGACGCGAGCGGGCCGGCCGCCGTTGAGGTCAGCCGGACCGGCGCAGAGGTCCCCGAACTGCCCCTGTCACTTCTGCTCGAACCGGCGTCACTCCTGCTCGAACCGGCGCCGGAAGCGCTCTTCCATGCGGCCGGTGAAGCGGTTCTTGTCGGGCTCGGCGTCCTTGGCCACCTGGCCCCCCGAGCCGACTGAGGTCACCGCGAGCACGGCGCCACCCAACATCAATACGAAGCCCACCAGGCTCAGCACCGGGAAGCTGCTCGCAAGCCAGAGCGCCGGGACAGCCACGCCGACGACCAGCATGACGAGCCCGAGGGCAAACATCGCGATGCCCTGGGCGCGCCGACGGCGGGTGGATCTACGCAACCTCCCACCGCGCACGGCCGATGCGAACTTGGGGTCCTCGGCGTAGAGAGCACGCTCGATCTGTTCGAGCAGTCGCTGCTCGTGCTCGGAGAGGGGCATGGCTTCGCCTCCGGCACACGGTATTCCTGTCGGGTCATCTTCCATGGTGCCGGAACGACGCGACGAGCACCCAGGACGGGTGTCTAGCACAAAGGATACGAGTCCGGAGCCCGGTCCACTACCCAGACCCCGCAACCGGGGGGGCCGATCTTCGAACGGCCGGTGCCGCGACGGCCCTCACCACTGCACGAACCCGTTCGGGTCCACGCAGAGGCCGAGGCCTTGCGTTGACCCAATCCGGCGAGCGACGTGACGTCGGGCCAGTGGCGGAACCCGTTCTGGGAGGCCGGCGCCCGAACAGCCGCAGGCTCAGCGTTGCCTGGACGGGTCAGGTCGCCTGGGTTGGTCACGTTGCCTGGGCTGGTCAGGCCGTGCTCCGTGGCGGGCGAGCACGTGCAGCCGCGCCGCGACCTCGCGCAGTGCCGGCTGGGCGGCGGCGATGCACTCCAGCTCGGCGACCGCCCTGGCCGTGGCCGGGCCGCCGTCGCGGACCGCTCCGGGAAGCCAGCCATCGAGCACGCCGTCGCCCTGCATCACCTCGACGGTCAGCGCCCCGCCGGACTCGAGGAGCTCGCGCAGGGCCGGGCCGTCGAGCCGCCTGCACAGGACGTCGTTGGGGCCGTACCGTCCGTCCGGGTCGGTGAGCACGGCTCGGGCCTCGGCCAGCTTGCCGGCCAGCACCCGTCCCAGTACCGCCGCGTTGCGCCCGGCCACCAGCACCGAGACCGCCGCCCCTGGCGCCGCGGCTGCGGTCAACGCCGCGACCGCGGCGACAAGGTTGTCGACCACCTCGAGCAGGCCGTGTCCGAGTACCAGGTCGGCCTCGCCGCTCGGCGCGAACTCGGCCAACGCGTCGACGTCGCCCAGCACCGGGGTGATCAGCTCGGCGACACCCGCGTCCCGGGCCCGCCGCTGCAGCACCGCCAGCGCGTTGGGGCTGGAGTCGACCACCGTGACCGCGCACCCCCGAGCCGCCAGCGGCACCGCCCACGCCCCGCTGCCGCCACCCACGTCGAGCACCCGGGGCGGGCGGTCCGGACGCGCCGAGCGGACCCTCGCCAGTTCCGCCTCGAGGACGCGGCCCACCGGCCCGCCACCAGCCGAGCCGAGCAGATCCCCCGTCGCCGTACCCACGCCGGGCAGCGTAGTGCCCCAGCCGCGAGCGGATGGCGCAACCGCCGGGAGGGCAGGTCGGACACCTGCACCGTCACCGGACCGGGACCATGCGCCGCACGACAGCGACGAACTGCTCGGCCTGGCGCAGCAGGTCGTCGGCTTCGCGACAGCCGACCAGCCGCGCGATGCCCGCCTCGGCAGCGGCCCGGGTGGCGGAGCAGGAGGCGAAGTACCCGGCCCACTCCGCCAGTTCCGGAGCCACCTCGGCGAGCAGCTGCCAGACGCTGCGCGATGCCCCACGGCGTGGCCGCGGCCGGGCCCGCACGGCGAGCACGGCCGCCCCGGCACGCAGCGCGGCAAGGTAGGCCGACGGGTAACGCAGCAGCGGGTCGACCTCCCGATGCCCTTCGGCGATCCCGGCACACGCCTGCCGGAGCAGACCAAGCGCAGCCCGGGACGGAGGTGCAGGGCCGGACACCGGCGCCACCGTCGCCGACGGCTCTGTCGTCGTCATCGTCGTCATCGTCCGACCACTCCCTTCGAGGATCCCCTCACTCCGTCACCCGAATCAGGTCCCACACCCCGGGCCCCGCGCGCATCCGCAGCACGAACTCCCGCCCCGGCGCCTGCGGCTCCTCCGCCGACCGTGCCTCCACCCGCCAACAGCGCAACTGGTCCCCGCCGACGGGCATCGGCGACGGGAACGGCCACGGGGACTCCTCGATCCAGCGCTCCCGCACGTCGGTGATCAGGTACCGGGGTCCGCGGCGCACCGGGCGCCGCTGGAACTCGACGGGCTCGCCGCTCTGCCAGCGGACCTGGACCGGCGTCGGCTGTCGGGATCCGAACACACGCGTGAAGGCACTCACCGGACCTCCTCGCCGGCCCACGTCGCCGGTGCCGACGGTGTCGCTGCGTGCAAAGGTGAGCCTGCCAACTCGCTCACGTCACCACTCTCCTCCGGCGCCGAGCACCCAGCCGCCCGCGGCAGTCTCCACACCCGGGTCTTGTCAGATCGAACGTGTGTTCGATAGGACAAG
>JBBSGM010000009.1:0-55861 GCA_038254065.1 Mycobacteriales bacterium
CCACCCGCCCTCGCCCCGACCTGAGCCCGAAACCCCGACACCCCCTCACCGCCGAACCATCACGGCGGCCCCGATCATGCCCCGACCAGGGCCGGAACCGGCACCTGAATGTTTACTGGCAGCCCTGGGCCACCCGCGCATCATTACCGACCCGAGTGAACCGAAACTAACGTCGTTACACCTGCGCGTACATCTGCACGTACACAAGGATCTAGTACATGGCACGTGTGCTTGCGGCCGCAGATGCAAGTACCAGCGTCTATCCCGACGATCCGTACGGGCGACAAAAGAAGCCGACCCACTACGTTCTGATATGATGTTCGGAGGGGGCTGGTTGCGGGAACGGCAGGCAAGGACCATCGTGATATCAGATGATCAACCTAATAGAGATCAACCTCGACATCGGTGTCGCTGTGCAGGTCATTCGCTGACGAGCAGGACTGGAGCTCCCCGATGCTCGGCTGATCGGCGTGGCCAGGCTCAGGTCACCACGTCGTACACCTCGTCGGCGGGCGCGGCCAGCAGGCGGTCGGCCATCTCCTGCTTCAGGACCGTGAGGTGGCGTTCCTGCTCGACGGTACGGTCCGGCGTGCGCGACAGCGCGATGAACTCGTCGGTGACGTACCCGTCGCGGATGATCAGTGTGACGGTGCGGTCCCGGTAGCCGAACCGGAAGACGTACCGCTCGAGCGTCGGCCCGCGGTCCGGGCGTTCGAGCGTCGGATCGACGACGTAGCGGTCCTCGGTCACCGCCCGGGTGACCAGCTCGACGGTGTCGCGGGCGCCAGGCCCGGGGAACGCGGTCGCCAGTGTGATCTCGCGGCGCTCGGGTGGCCCGTCCGGCGAGAGCAGCGGAAGCGCGCGCGCCAGCACCGTGTAACCGTGGGCGACACCGCCGGGTGCCGCCGGCCCGTGGTAGCGCATCAGGTCGTCGACGCCGAAGCGCAGCACCATGCCGTGGTCGACGACGTCGAGGGTGGAGTGGTTCACCGCGGGCTCCGGGCGGTCGCTCGCTCCGCCCAGGGTAAGAAGCCGTCGAGGAACCGCTCGGTCGCGGGCATGAAGTGGCTCCCGTAGTGGCTCATGGGGTCGAGCGTGGCCACCACGAGGGTGCCCGGCGTGCTGACCCGGTCGACGTAGAGCAGCGCCTCGCCGCTGGGCAGCGCGACCAGCACGTCGGCGCCGGCGGGCGGGTCGAGGACGCCGTGGTGGTGCCAGGTGCAGTCGCGCAGTGCCAGGTGCTCGAACAGGTCGTGGTCGGGCGTCGGCGAGTGCAACCCGAGGTCCGCACCGGGCTCGAGCCACCACCAGAAGTTCGTCGGGCGATGCTCCCACCTGACGCCGGGCAGGAACTCGGGCAGGGGTTCACCACCGGTGAACGTGAGCACGGTGCCGCCGGCGTCGAGCAGCCCGAGGATCCGGTCGGCGGCGCGGGTGAGCAGCCCGCGGTGCAGCCGTTCGGGGATGACCAGCCCGTCGTAGCCGGTGAGGTCGGTGCCGGCGAGGTCGGGCAGGTAGACCAGCCCGCCGGTGAGGTGGCGGGCGTACTCGGGCCGGGTGAGGGCGCGGTGGTGCTGGGCGGATCCGCCGTATGCCGCCGCCAGTCCGGATCCGCTCGGCACCGCCACGGGGCCGGTCGCGGCGTCGTCGACCGGCACCGGGGCCGGACGCGCCGGCGTCCGCCGCAGGCGTTGATCCCGGTTCCGGGCCGCCTCCCGCACCGCCCACTCGACCAGCTGGCCCGGCACGCGGGCGCCGGTGCCGTCATGGCCACCCATGTCGAGCAGGTCGCCGTTGGCGTGCAGCAGGATCGTGCCGCCCGTGGAGACGCGGTCGACGTAGGTCGCCGGCTGCCCGCCGGCGAGCCGGACGAGCACCTCGGCCCCCGGTGGCGGCGGGTGGTGGCCGCGGGCGAAGAACCCGGCCACCCCCCGGCGGAACGTGAGGTCGTCCGCCTCGACCCCCGCGAAGATGGGGTGCTCGGCGACCTCGGCGACCCGGTAGGCCGCCAGTGACGGCGGGTCGAGGGCCAGGAAGCGGGACGCGCCCGGCAGCCAGTCGCGGTGCAGCTGGCCGCCGAACATCAACACCCCGCCGCCGTCCAGGTAGCCACGGATGATGCCGCGGTGCCGTGCCAGGTACTCCTGGTCGACCATCCCCGGCACCACCAGGACGGCGAACCGGCACAGGTCGGTCCGCACCAGGTCGTAGCAGTCAACGCGGGTGGTTCGCTGCCCGAGCTCGCCGCGCTCCAGCGCGGAGGCCTGCGCGCGGATGTCCATGCTCAGCTGTGCGATGTCAGCCATCGCCGTCCTTCCATGACCACCACACCGTCGCGATCCGCGCCGAGCGGGTACGAGTGTCCCGGGGATGTGTAGCACGGCGCAGTCGAGCTCGGCGATCAGCTCGAGACGCGCGTCATTCGCCGATCACGGGAAAGCGGTCGTCTCATGTGCGCGATCACGGGCCGATCGTCGCGGCAGCGAGGTCGAGCACGAAAGCGAGCGCGCCGTGCCCTTGCCCCGCGACCGGGCGGGTTCGTCGACCGCCCGTTTCAGCTTGTCCCGCAGGGGGCGGACGCAGGCCGAACCACACCCGGCGCTCAGAGCTCCCGGGAGGCCCGCAACCGACCGAGCGCCTCTTCGAGGATCGCGGCGCCGTCGGCGTCGCTGCGGCGCTCCTTCACGTACGCGAGGTGCGTCTTGTACGGCTCGTTGCGCGGGGGCGCGGGGGGGGCGTGGTGGTTGCGTCCGGCGGGCAACCCGCAGCGCGGGCAGTCCCAGAACTCCGGGATCTCCGCCTCGGCCGCGAAGGAGGGCTGCGTTTCGTGCCCGCTCGCACAGAAGTAGGAGATCCGCTCGCGCGGGGCCGTCTCGCCGCGCTCGGACTCACCCATGGGTCCCGCACCGACCCTGGTGCCGCGGATCGCGTTGCCGCCTGCCATCGCCATGCCTCCTCAGACCCCCAACTTGACCAGCATGCCGGAACCGACGATCGCGATCAGCCAGATTGCACCGACGAACAGGGTGAGCCGGTCGAGGTTCTTCTCGACCACGCTCGAGCCGGACAGGCTGGACTGCACGCCGCCCCCGAACAAGCTCGACAGCCCACCACCACGGCCGCGGTGCAGCAGGATCAACAGCACCAGCAGGATGCTCGAGATGATCAGCACGATCTGTAGGGCGAGCTTCATCCCATCCTCATTCGTCGCTCTGGGTTTCCCAGGCTACCCGGCACCGGACGGCTGGTTGACCGGGGTCACAGCAGGGTCGCCGCGACGTGGGGCGCCGGGATCCGACGGCTGGGGCCTGACGACAGCGACTGGGGCCTGCCGACAGCGGGGCCTATGGCAACGGGCCACCCGCGGCGACCGCGCACAGCTGCGCGAACTCGTCGGCGTCCAGGCTCGCGCCGCCCACCAGCGCCCCGTCGACGTCGCGCTCGGCGACGATCTCACCGATGTTGCGCGCCTTGACCGAACCGCCGTAGAGGATCCGGGTGGCGTCGGCGACCGCGTCACCGTAGCGCCCGCGGACGGTCTCGCGCAGCGCCTCGCAGACCTGCTGGGCGTCGGCAGGCGTGGCCACCCGCCCGGTGCCGATCGCCCAGACCGGCTCGTAGGCGATCACGACGGTCTGCATGTGCTGGCTGCTGACCTCGGCCAGGGCCGCGGTGAGCTGCCGGGTGCAGTGGGCTACGTGCTCGCCGGACTCACGGACGTCGAGGCCCTCTCCGACGCACAGGATCGGCGCCAGGCCGTGGGTGAACGCGGCACGCACCTTGGCGTTGACCATCGCGTCGTCCTCGCCGTGGATCTCCCGGCGCTCCGAATGCCCGACGACGACGTAACGGCAGCCGAGCTTGGCCAGCATCGGCCCGGACACGTCACCGGTGTAGGCGCCCGCGTCGTGCGGCGAGAGGTCCTGCGCGCCGTGCACCATCAGCAGGCCGTCCCCGTCGATCATGGTCTGGATGCTGCGGATGTGGGTGAACGGGGGCAGCACCGCCACCTCGACCTTGTCGTAGTACTTCTCCGGCAGCGCGAAGGCGAGCTTCTGCACCAGGGCGATGGCCTCGAGGTGGTTGAGGTTCATCTTCCAGTTGCCGGCAATCAGTGGCTTGCGGGGCTGGCGGGTCATTCCTGCTCCAGTACGGCGATGCCGGGGAGGTCCTTGCCCTCCAGGAACTCCAGCGACGCGCCACCGCCGGTGGAGATGTGGGTGTAGGCAGCCTCGTCGAGCCCGAGCACCCGCACCGCCGCCGCGCTGTCGCCGCCGCCGACCACCGATGTCCCCGCCTTGGCGACGGCCCGCGCGACGCCCCGGGTGCCTTCGGCGAACGGCGCCACCTCGAACACGCCCATCGGCCCGTTCCAGAACACCGTCGCGGCGAGCTCGAGCACCTCGGCGAACCCGGCCACGGACTCCGGGCCGATGTCGAGGCCCTTGTACCCGGCCGGGATGGCCTCGGCGGCCACCACCCGGGTCTCGGCGTCCGCACTCAGCTCCTGCGCGACCACGAAGTCGGTGGGCAGCAGGATCTTGTCGGTGTCGAGCAGACGGCCGCACGCCTTGATGTGGTCGGGCTCCAGCAGGGAGTCCCCGATCTCGAAGTCCAGCGCGGCGTAGAACGTGAAGCACATCCCGCCGCCGACGAGCACCACGTCCACCCGGGGCAGCAACGCCTCGATGACGCCGAGCTTGTCGGAGACCTTCGAGCCGCCGAGCACCAGGACGAACGGCTCGTCGGGGTCCTCGGTCAGCTCGCGCAGCACCCCCAGCTCGGCCTGCACCAGCCCACCGGCGTAGGCGGGCAACGCCCGGGCCACGTCGTAGACCGAGGCCTGCTTGCGGTGCACCACGCCGAAACCGTCGGAGACGAACGCGCCGCCGTCACCGGTCAGCGCGACGAGCTCGGCGGCCAGCGCAGTCCGCTCGGCGTCGTCGCGGCTGGTCTCGCGGGGGTCGAAGCGGATGTTTTCCAGCAGCACGACGTCGCCCGCGGCCATACTCGGCGGCCCGGCTCCGAGTTCCACCAGCCGGACCGGGGCGCCGAGCAGCTCACCGAGCCGGGCCGCGACCGGAGCGAGCGACAGCGCGAGGTCCGGACCGCCCTTCGGCCGGCCCAGATGCGCGACGACGATCACCTGCGCGCCGGCACCGGACAGCTCGGAGATGGTCGGGACCGAGGCTCGGATCCGGCCGTCGTCGGTGATCCGGCCGCCGTCGAGCGGGACGTTGAGGTCGGAGCGCACCAGGACCGTGCGGCCCGCCACGTCCTCGTCGATCAGTTCGGACAGTGTCTTCACAGGGTGGTCTTCGTCTTCACAGGGTGGTCTTCACAGGGTCGACGCGACCAGGCCGGTGATGTCGACGAGCCGGTTGGAGTAGCCCCACTCGTTGTCGTACCAGCCGACTATCTTCACCTGGTTCCCGATGACCTTGGTCAGGCCGGAGTCGAAGATGCACGAGTGCGGGTCGGTGACGATGTCCGAGGACACGATCGGGTCCTCGGTGTAGAGGAGGATGCCCGCCAGTGGCCCCTCCGCGGCCGCCTTGAACGCCGCGTTGACCTCCTCGGCGGTGGTGTCCCGGCCCACCGTGGCGGTGAGGTCGGTGGCCGACCCGGTGGGGATCGGCACCCGCAGCGCGTACCCGTCGAGCTTGCCCTTGAGATGCGGCAGCACCAACGAGATGGCCCTCGCGGCGCCGGTGGAGGTCGGCACGATGTTGACCGCCGCCGCGCGCGCCCGGCGCAGGTCCGGGTGCGGTCCATCCTGCAGGTTCTGGTCCTGGGTGTAGGCGTGGATCGTGGTCATCAGGCCCTTCTCGATGCCCACCAGGTCGTCGAGCACCTTCACCATCGGGGCCAGGCAGTTCGTGGTGCACGAGGCGTTCGACACCACGGACTGCGAGCCGTCGTAGGCGGCGTCGTTCACGCCCTTCACCACGGTGAGGTCCTCACCACTGGCCGGCGCCGAGATCACCACCTTTTTCGCGCCCGCGTCGAGGTGCTTGGCGGCCGCCTCGCGCTTGGTGAACAGACCCGTGGACTCGACGACGACGTCGACGCCGAGGTCCTTCCACGGCAGCTCCGCGGGGTCGCGCACGGCGAGGCCCTTGAAGCCCCTGCCGTCGACGACGATCTCGTCGTCGGTCGAGGACACCGGGTAGGGCAGCCGGCCCAGGATCGAGTCGTACTTCAGCAGGTGCGCCAACGTCGCGTTGTCCGTGATGTCGTTGACCGCGACGATCTCGATCTCGCTCGTCCCGGCGGTGCGCTGGGCGTCCACCGCACGCCAGAAGTTGCGCCCGATCCGCCCGAACCCGTTCACTCCCACGCGCACCGTCACGCCCGTGCCTCCTCGATCGTCACGACTGGACATATATCACTGACTCGGGCTGCACCCTAGCCCTCCGTTCGGTTCGGCCGGATTCGGAATCGATTCACTAGAGGAGCCGCGGGCACCGGCATGGGATCGTGCCATCGCGCCTTCTGGTCGCAACGTGGTGCTACTACGTGGGTGAACTCCTCACGTGACGGTCAAGAAGATCAGCATCTCGCTCGATGCCGAGGTCCTCGAGCGGGCGAAGCGGGCCGCCTCGGCCGAGGGCCTGCGGCTGTCGGCGTGGTTGTCCCGGGCCGCCGGGGAGGCCGCCGGGCTGGCCGAGCCCGCCCGGCGTTGGCCGAGTACACCGAGGTGTACGGGGAGCCGGATGAGGACACGATGGCCCAAGCCCGGGCGGACCTCGAGTCGGTCGGGTTCTGGACGCCGGAGACGGCGGACGAGGTGGCTGCCCGGCATGCGGCGCTCGCCCGGCTGCGGGGCGAGATGCCCGGCCAGCAGACCCGGCGCGCCGGGTGAACAGCCGACCTCAACTGCTGCTCGGCGCGGGCGCCCTGATCAGCGCCGAGGCTCACCCGCACGGCAAGGTGGCCGCGGAGTGCCGCCTGGCGCTGCCCGAGCGCCGCCCGGCCCTGCTGCCGGCGGTGGTGTTCGCTCAGGTGTGGCGCGGGAGTCTTCGCCAGCACGCGATCGCCACGCTTCGCAAGACGTGCCGCGCCATCCCCTTCACCGCGAGGACCGCCGATACCGTCGGTCGCCTGCTCGCCCGTAGCCAGGCCTACGACGTCGTCGACGCGGCGGTGATCGTCGTCGCGATCGAACACAACGCGGCCGTCCTCACCTCCGACCTCGACGATCTCGCCCACCTGGCCGACGCCGCCGGATACCCGGTGCGCCTGCTGACCGTCTGAGCGCGGCCGGCCTCAGCCCTCCTCGAACATCTCCATGCCGACCGCCGCCTCGGTGTCCGGGATGCCCAGATCCGCGGCCCGCTTGTCGGCCATGTGCAACAGCCGCCGGATCCGGCCGGCCACCGCGTCCTTGGTCATCGGCGGGTCGGCGAGCTGGCCGAGCTCCTCCAGCGAGGCCTGGGTGTGCTCCGCGCGCAGCGTCCCCGCGGCCAGCAGATGCGCTGGCACGTCGGGGCCGAGGATCTCCAGGGCGCGTTGCACCCGGACCGCTGCCGCCACCGCGGCCCTGGCCGAGCGGCGCAGGTTGGCGTCGTCGAAGTTGGCCAATCGGTTGGCCGTGGCCCGGACCTCACGGCGCATCCGCCGCTCCTCCCAGGCCAGCACGCTCTCGTGCGCGCCCATCCGGGTGAGCAGCACGCCGATCGCGTCCCCGTCGCGGATCACGATCCGGTCGGCGCCGCGCACCTCGCGCGCCTTGGCCGTCACCCCGAGCCGGCGCGCGGCGCCGACCAGGGCCAACGCCGCCTCGGGGCCGGGGCAGGTGATCTCGAGCGCGGAGCTGCGGCCGGGCTCGGTGAGCGAACCGTGCGCCAGGAAGGCGCCACGCCAGGCCGCCTCGGCGTCGGAGAGGTCCCCGGAGACGACGGCGGGGGGGAGCCCGCGGACCGGGCGGCCGCGGGCGTCGAGCAACCCGGTCTGGCGGGCCAGACCCTCGCCGTCGCGGACCACCCGGAGCACGTAGCGCGCACCCCGGCGCAGCCCCCCCGCGGTGATCACGTGCACCTCGCAGGTGTGCCCGTACAACTCGTGGATGTCGCGGCGCAGCCGCCGGGCCACCGACCCGGTGTCGACCTCCGCCTCGATCACCACCCGCCCGGCGACGATGTGCAGCCCACCCGCGAACCGCAGCAGCGACGCCACCTCGGCCCGCCGGCATGACGGCTTGGTCACCGGCAGCCTGCTGAGCTCGTCCTTGACCGTCGCCGTCATCGCCATCGCTCGGGTCTCCCTTCGGGGTTCGGCCCGGACTCGTCGGGCACGCAGTCCGGTACTGGACCGATCGGCACCGTCACGTCCTCCTCTCGGCAGCCGCGGATCGGGGCATACCCACCAGCACGGCGCGCAGCGCCGCGGCCAGCGCCACCGGATCGTGCCTCGGCACCGCGGGATCGGCCGCGGCCACCGGGGCCAGGTGCACCCTCCCGTCGGGGAAGAGCATGGTCTGCGCCGCGCGGTCGAGCCGGTCCGGCACCGGGACGGAGCCGGAGTCGGCGAGCACCGCGTGCACCCGCAGACCGGGAGCGTGCTCGGAGAGTACGGCCAGGTGCTGTTCGGGGGAGAACCCGGCGGTCTCCCCCGGCTCCGGGGCCAGGTTGAGCACGATCACCCGGCGGGCCCTGGTCATCATCAGCGCGTCGCGCAGCCCCGGGACGAGCAGGTGCGGCAGCACACTGGTGAACCAGGAGCCGGGACCGAGCAACACCAGGTCGGCGGCGCGGACCGCCGCGACCGCCTCCGGGCACGCCCGCGGGTGCTCCGGACGCAGCAGGACGCGGTGCACGCGGCCCGGGGTGGACGCGACGGCGACCTGTCCGCGGATCCGGTGCACGCGGCGTGGGTCGTCGTCCAGCCCGGTGACGTCGGCCTCGATGTCGAGCGGCTCGCAGCTCATCGGCAACACCCGGCCGCGCACCCCGAGCAGCCGGCACACCTCGTCGAGCGCGGCCACCGGATCGCCGAGCACGTCCATCAGGCCGGCCAGCAGCAGGTTGCCCACCGCATGCCCGGCCAGCGCACCGCTACCGCCGAAACGGTGCTGCACGAGCCGCACCCACCGGGCCTCCGCCGGGTCTGCGCCCTTCTCGGTGCCGTCCGGGGAGGCCAACGCGGACAGCGCCATCCGGAGGTCTCCGGGCGGCAGCACGCCCAGCTCGCGACGCAACCGCCCCGACGAGCCGCCGTCGTCGGCCACGGTGACCACCGCGGTGACGTGCGTGACCGCCGCGTCCCCGGTGCCGGGCTCGGACAGCGCTCGCAGCGCGGACAACGTCGCGTGCAGGCCGTGGCCGCCGCCGAGTGCGACAGCCTTCATCCGCGCTTCATCCGCGCCTCATTCGCGGCCGAGGTCGCGGTGCGAGACGCTGACCGCGACCCCCTCGGTGCCGGACAGCCGTCGCGCCAGCTCCTCACCGATCGCGACGCTGCGGTGCTTGCCCCCGGTGCAGCCGACCGAGACCGTGAGATACCGCTTGCCCTCCCGGCGGTAGCCGGCGCCGATCAGGTGCAGCAGCTCCAGGTAGCGGGTGATGAACTCGTCGGCGCCCTCCTGGCTGAGCACGTAGTCCCGCACGTCGCGGTCGCGTCCGGTGTGCTCGCGCAGTTCCGGGATCCAGTGCGGGTTGGGCAGGAACCGCACGTCGACGACGAGGTCTGAGTCCATCGGCAGGCCGTACTTGTAGCCGAAGGACAGCACGGTGACCCGGGTGACCGGAACCAGCCCGGCGCCGAACGTCCGCTCCAGGGTGGCCCGCAGCTGCGGCACCGGCAGTGTCGAGGTGTCGACGACGAGGTCCGCGCTCTCCCGCAGCGGTGCCAGCAGCGCGCGTTCGGCGGCGATGCCACCGGCCAGCCTGCCGTCGCCCTGCAGCGGATGGCTGCGCCGGACCTGCTCGAAGCGCCGGACCAGCACCGCGTCAGTGGCCTCCAGGAACAGCAGCCGCGGCCGGTAGCCGCGGGTGTCCAGGTCCTTGATGACCGCGTCGAGATCGGCGGAGAAAGCACGGCTGCGCACGTCCATCACCACCGCGATCCGGGTGATCTCGCCACTGGCCCGCGCGCCCAGGTCGACCATCGTCGCGATCAGCTCGGGGGGCAGGTTGTCCACCACGAACCAGCCGAGGTCCTCCAACACCTTGGCCGCGGTGCTGCGGCCGGCCCCGGACAGCCCGCTGACCAGCGCCACCTCGATGCCGGGCGAGTCCGTCGCCTGCTCGGTCATCGCTCGTCTCCGGCGTTGAGGGCGGCCAGCACCGCTGCGGCCGTCCGCGGCCCGAAGCCCGGCACCGCGGCGACCTCGTCCACGTCGGCGGCCTTGAGCGTGCGGACCGAGCCGAAGTGGGTGAGCAGCGCCCGGCGCCGCGCCGGCCCCAGCCCGGGGACGCCGTCGAGCTCCGAGCTCACCATGTCCTTGGAACGACGCTGCCGGTGGTAGGTGATGGCGAACCGGTGCGCCTCGTCCCGGACCCGCTGCAGCAGGTACAGCCCCTCGCTGGTCCGGGACAGGATGACCGGGTCCGGATCGGCGGGCAACCAGACCTCCTCCAACCGCTTGGCCAGCCCGCACACCGCCACGTCGGTGATCCCGAGCTCGGCCAGCACGCCGGCGGCCGCCTCGACCTGCGGCTGCCCGCCGTCGACGACGAGCAGGTTGGGCGGGTAGGCGAACCTGCGCGGCCGCCCGGTCTCCGGGTCGATCCCGGGACGGGCGCCCGCACCGGCGGTGCCGTCGGGGCGGGCGGGACCGACGGCATCGGCCTCGGCGAGGTGGCGCCGGAACCGGCGCCGCACCACCTCGGCCACCGCCGCGACGTCGCCGCCCTGCGCACCGCCGCGGATCTCGAACCGCCGGTAGTCGGACTTGCGGGCCAGCCCGTCCTCGAACACGACGAGCGAGGCCACCACGTTGTTGCCCTGCACATGGCTGACGTCGATGCACTCGATGCGCAGCGGGGCGCTCTCCAGGCCCAGCGCGTCCTGGACCTCCTGCAGCGCGGCCGAGCGCGCGGTGAGATCACCGGCCCGGCGCAGCTTGTGCTGGGTGAACGCCTCGGCGGCGTTGCGCGCGACGGTCTCGGCCAGCGCCCGCTTGTCGCCACGCCGGGGCACCCGTAGATCCACCCTGGAGCCGCGCAGCTCGGACAGCCAGTCGACCAGCGTGTCGACCTCGGCGGGCAGCTCCGGGACCAGGATCTCCTTGGGGACCGGCTGGTGGGCGTCGTCAGCGGACTCGGCCAGCGCCGCCTGCTCGCCGTAGAACTGGCTGACGAACCGCTCGACGAGCTGCGCGGTGTCGGTGGGCTCCACCTTGTCGATCACCCAGCCGCGCTGGCCGCGGACCCGGCCGCCGCGCACGTGGAAGACCTGGACCGCAGCCTCCAGCTCGTCCTGCGCGAACGCGACGACATCGGCGTCGGTGCCGTCGCCCAGCACCACGGCCTGGCGCTCCATGGCCCGGCGCAGCGCCCCGACGTCATCGCGGAACCGCGCCGCCCGCTCGAACTCGAGGTTCGTCGAGGCGTCCGCCATCTGGCGCTCGAGCTGGCGAACCATCCGGTCGGTGCGCCCGGACAGGAAGTCGCAGAAGTCCTGGACGATCTCCCGGTGTCTCGCCTTGTCGACCGAGCCGACGCACGGCGCCGAGCACTTGTCGATGTAGCCGAGCAGGCAGGGCCGCCCGATCTGGCCGTGCCGGCGGAACACCCCGGCTGAGCAGGTGCGCGCGGGAAAGACCCGTAACAGCAGGTCGAGGGTCTCCCGGATGGCCCAGGCGTGCGCGTACGGGCCGAAGTAGCGCACTCCCTTGCGCCGCGGCCCCCGGTAGACGTGCAGCCGCGGGTACTCCTCGTTCATCGTCACCGCGAGAACCGGGTAGGTCTTGTCATCGCGGTAACGGACGTTGAACCGCGGGTCGAACTCCTTGATCCAGTTGTACTCGAGCTGCAGCGCCTCGACCTCGGTGCCGACCACGGTCCACTCGACCTTCGCGGCCGTGGTGACCAGCTGACGGGTCCGCGGGTGCAGGTTCGACAGGTCTGCGAAGTAGGAGTTGAGACGGCTGCGAAGGCTCTTGGCCTTGCCGACGTAGAGGACGCGTCCGTGCGGATCGGAGAATCGGTACACCCCAGGGGCCTCCGGAATGGAACCGGGGGCCGGGCGGTACGAGGAGGGGGCAGGCATGACACTCCCAGAGTAGAACGGCGCTGGGACACCCCGACTCCCCCGCCCCCTCCCGGGCCTGCTCGCCGCGGGTACGGGTCCACCGGTGTCGGAGCGCCCTGGTAGGACTGGCCGATACGAACAAACGTTCGACGAGGAGGAGCGCTGGGCGTCGACAAGCTGGACACGGTGCGGAAGCTGCTGGCCAAGGCGGAAGGGGCCGCTACCGGGGCCGAGGCGCAGACCTACACGGCGAAGGCCGTCGAGCTGATGGCCCGGCACGGGATCGACGAGGCACTGCTCGCGGCCGCGGACCCGATGCGGGACGCGATCGGCGCCGTCCGCATCGAGATGACCGATCCCTACAGCGGGGGCAAGGCCCGGCTGCTGGGGTGGACGGCCACCGCGCTGCGCTGCAGGTGGGTGATGCACGGGGCGACCCGTGGCAAGGTCGGGGCCGTCACCGTGTTCGGGTTCGGCTCCGACCGCGAAAGGGTGGAACTGCTGTACACCTCGCTGCTGTTGCAGGCCACCACCCAGTTGGTTCGGCAGCATCCGCGATGGCGCGGCGAGTCGGTCGCGGCGTACCGGCGGTCGTGGCTGCACGGGTTCGCCACCCAGGTGCATGAGCGGCTGCGGGCGGCCGAGGAGGAGGCGGTGCGCGTCACGGTCGGATCCGACGGTTCCACCGGCGGGACCGAGCTGGTGCTGGTGGACCGGGTCCAGCGGGTGGACCGGGCCTACGCGGAGGCCTTTCCCGCCCTGGTCCGGGGCCGCCGGTCCACGCTCTCGGGCTCGGGGTTCGACGACGGTGCCACGGCCGGGCGACGGGCCGATCTCGGACGCGACGCGGTGGCGGAGCGGCGTCGAGCGGTGCGAGCGTGAGCGAATGTTCGGGGTCGGGATCATCGACCGGCCCACCCAAAGCTCAGGCGGACAGGCCGGCAGCCGGTCGGCGACCTCGTCCATGTGCTCGGCGGGCACGTGCGGCGGGTCGCTGGTGTCGTCAGCCGTGTTCGGGGCCCGGCGACACCGCGTCGGGTGGCCTGCCGTCGCGGCTCGCGCTGTGCAGCGCCCGTACCGCCCGGATCCCGTCCACGGCGTGCCGACCGTCAACGGCCTGGATGGCCAGCACCGAGAGGTACTCGTCGTCGGGGAGATCGAGCCGGGCCCACGATGCCCCGTCCGGGAACGCGACACCGACCACGAGCTCCCATGGCAGGTACCGGGTGACGAGGATGTTGCGCACCTCGATCCCGACGGCGTCCGCACGCACCCGGGGCCGCGCGAGCGTCAGCACGCCGGCGGCCACGAACAGCCCCAACAGCACCATCGCGACCTGGTCGGCGAAGCGGAACAGCACGCCGGTGTGGCTGTTCCGGAGCACGACGGCCACCACCGTGAACAGCACCACCGTTGCGACCGCGCCAACCCACGCCACCTGCAGCACTCGCCGTGGTCGCACCGTCACCGAGCCCGCGCCCCGGTCGAGGGCCCAGGGCTGCTGCTCAGCTCCTGGGCTCACCACTCTCCCCTCCCCGGCTTCCCTCGCCGCGTGCGCCCGGCGCCGCGCACAGGAGTTGTGTCGGATGGTTCGCCGGCGACATCGTCCGCAGGCCGCGCAGCACCAGCGCGGTGTGCAGCGCCGCCAGGCACGCCTCGGTGCCCTTGTCCTCCGACGACCCGGGCAGCCCGGAGCGGTCCCGCGCCTGCTCCGCGGTGTCACAGGTCAACACGCCGTAGCCCACCGGCACGTGCTCATCGAGCGCCACCCGGGTGAGCCCTGCGGTCACCGCATCGCACACGTACTCGAAATGCGGTGTCCCGCCGCGGACGACCACCCCCAGCGCCACCACCGCGGCGTGCGAGCGAGCCAGCTCCTGGCACACCACCGGCAGCTCCACGGTGCCGGGCACCCGCACGACGGTCGGCAGCGCGCCCGCTCCCCGGGCTGCCGCGAGTGCCCGCTCCAACAGCGCCTCGGTGATCTCCGCATGCCAGCTCGCGACCGCGATGCCCACCCGCAGCCCCGTCGCCCCGGCCAGGTCGCCGACGGCGACCGGACGTCCCCTGCCGCTCACCGTTCTGTCCCCCACTCGCCCGGTCGGCTCCCCGCGCCGATCACAAGCCGGCCCCGTCAACGACGTTGCCCGGGCCGCGGCCCTCCCCGAGATCGGGCAGGTCGTGCCCCATCCGGTCCCGCTTGGTGCGCAGGTAGCGCAGGTTCTCCCGGGTGGGCCGGACCGGCAGCGGGACCCGTCCGGTGATCCGCAACCCGTAGCCCTCCAACCCGGCCCGCTTGTCAGGGTTGTTGGTGAGCAGCCGCATCGAGCGCACTCCGAGGTCGGCCAGGATCTGCGCGCCGATGCCGTAGTCCCGCGCGTCGGCGGGCAGTCCCATCGCGAGGTTGGCGTCGACGGTGTCCGCGCCCGCCTCCTGCAGCTGGTAGGCCTGCAGCTTGTGCAGCAGCCCGATCCCCCGGCCCTCGTGCCCGCGCATGTAGAGCACCACCCCCCGGCCCTCGACGGTCACCGCCGAGAGCGCCGCGTCGAGCTGCGGACCGCAGTCACACCGCAACGAACCCAGTACGTCCCCGGTCAGGCACTCCGAGTGCACCCGGACCAACACGTCCTCCCCGGTGCACTCCGGCGTTCCCACGTCGCCGACGACCATCGCGATGTGCTCGATGCCATCGAGCAGGCAGTCGTAGCCGTAGGCGACAAAGTCGCCGTACGCGGTCGGGATCCGCGCCTGTGCCACCCGCACCACATGCTTCTCGAACCGTCGCCGATAGCCGATCAGGTCCGCAATCGTGATCAAGGTCAGCTCGTGCTCGGCGGCGAACACCACCAGCTCGTCGCCACGGGCCATCTCGGCCGCGTCCTTCTGCGACACGATCTCGCACAGCGCCCCCGCCGGGGAGAGTCCCGCCATCCGAGCCAGGTCCACCGCGGCCTCGGTATGCCCGGGCCTGCGCAGCACCCCGCCCTCCCTGGCCCGCAGCGGCAGCACGTGCCCGGGCCGCACCAGGTCCTTCGGATCGGTCGACGGGGCGGCCAGCAGCCGGATGGTGTGTGCCCGGTCGGCCGCGGAGATCCCGGTGGTGATGCCCTCCTTCGCGTCCACGGTCACGGTGAACGCGGTGCGGAAGCTGTCGGCGTTGGTGTGGTGCATCGGGGGCAGGTCCAGCCGGTCGCAGTCGCCCTCGGTCAGTGCCACGCACACGTATCCGGAGGTGTAGCGCACCACGAACGACACCAGCTCCGGGGTCGCCATCTGCGCGGCGAAAATGAGATCACCCTCGTTCTCCCGGTCCTCGTCGTCGACGACCACGACCGGTTTCCCCATGGCCAGCTCAGCAATGGCCCGCTCGATCAGCTCGGCACCGCTGGGTGGCCCGGCTGCGACGACGGACATGCTCACGGGGATGTTCACTGGACCCGAGCCTCCTGACCGGAACCACCCAGGTAGCCGGCGGTCAACCGCTCGACGTACTTGGCGACGACGTCCACCTCGAGGTTGACGATGTCCCCGACCTTCCGCCCGCCCAGAGTCGTCTCGGCGAGCGTGGTCGGGATGAGCGCGACGCTGAAGCTCGGCCCGTCGGTGGCCACGACGGTGAGCGAGACGCCGTCGACCGCGATCGAGCCCTTTTGCACGACGTAGCGGGCGAGCTCGGGGGGCAGGGCAAACCAGACCTCGGCACTGCGCTCACCTACACTGTGGCGCAGGACCGAGCCGACCCCGTCGACGTGACCCTGCACGATATGCCCGCCGAGCCGGCCGCCCGCCTGCAACGCCCGCTCCAGGTTGACCTGCACGCCGGGCTCGATCGCGGCCAGGCTGGACCGGCGCAGCGTCTCGGGAACGAGTTCCACGGTGAACGTGTCGTCGAGTTCTCCCGAGTCGGTGATGGTGAGACAGACCCCGTTCACCGCGATCGAGTCGCCGTGCGCGGCATCGCTGGTGACCGTCGGCCCGCGTATGGTCAGCGCCACGACCTCGTCCGTGCGACGCACGTCGAGAACCTCGCCGACCTCCTCCACGACCCCGGTGAACATCTACTGCGTTCCCTCCTCGTGCGGCCGGGTGTCAAACGACCCGGTTCGCTCGCTCATCTCTTCCACCGGTGCGGCGACGCGGTGATCACCTGCTCACGCAGCGCGCGGACGGCGCGCAAGGGATCCGCGGCCCCGTAGACGGCCGATCCGGCGACGAAACAGTCGACGCCCGCCTCGGCGGCCGCCTCGATGGTGTCGGCGTTGATCCCACCGTCAATCTCCACCAGCAGCGTGAGATGGCCCGTGTCGGCGAGTCGGCGGGCCGTCCGTACCTTGTCGAGCACCTCGACGATGAAGCTCTGCCCGCCGAAGCCGGGTTCGACGCTCATCACCAGCAGCGTGTCGTAATGCTTGAGGATGTCCAGGTAGGGCTCGAGCGGAGTACCCGGCTTGATCGACAGACCGGCCTTCGCCCCGGCCGCGCGCAAGTTCTTGGCCAGCCGGATCGGATCCGCGGCGGCCTCCACATGCACGGTGACGTTGTAGGCGCCCGCCTCGGCGTAACCCAGCGCCCAGCGATCCGGGTTCTCGATCATGAGGTGACAGTCGACCGGAACCGCGGTCGCCGCGAGCAGCGACTCGACCACCGGCAGACCGAGCGTGAGGTTCGGCACGAAATGCGCGTCCATCACGTCGACGTGCAGCCAGTCGGCGCCCTCGCCCGGGGCGGCGGTCACCGCGTCGGCCTCATCCGCCAGCCGCGCGAAGTCTGCCGAGAGCATGCTCGGGGCGATCATCGGGTGCACGCTCGCAGGTTACTGCGCCGGTCTGCGGGGCGGGCGGGTCGGCACGATCCGGTCGGCCGGGCTCGGCGTCGGCACGGCGCGCGGCATCGCGCTCAGCCGGCGCGCAGCAGAGCCAGGAACATCGCGTCGGTTGCCTGCCGGTGCGGCCAGAGCTGAACGGTGGGCCCGTCACCGAGCCGGGGCACCCCGGGCAGCAGCGGACGCGCGTCGAGCTGCTCGACGTCACGGTGCGTGCGCGCGACCTCGGCCAGCACTCCGACCGTCTCGCAGAGGTGCGGCGAGCACGTGACATACGCCACCACCCCGCCGGGTCGGACGTGTCGCAGCGCCGCGACGAGCAGTTCGCGCTGCAACGCCGCCAGCCCCGGAACGTCCTCGGGCCGACGCCGCCAGCGCGCCTCCGGACGTCGGCGCAGCGCACCGAGGCCGGTGCACGGAGCGTCCACGAGAACCCGGTCGTACGCGGCATGGGGCAACGGGGCCGCGCGGCCGTCGGCCTGGTGCACGGTGACCGGCAGCCCGTCGACCGCCCGCCGGACCAGGCCAGCGCGGTGCTCGGACTGCTCGACGGCATCGAGCGTCCCCCCGTCCAGCGCCGCCAGCCCGCCGAGCAGTACGGACTTGCCGCCGGGGCCCGCGCACAGGTCGAGCCAGCGACCGCCGTCCGGCCCGACGAGGTCGGCTCCGACGAGCGCGAGCGCGACGAGCTGGCTGCCCTCGTCCTGCACGACGGCAAGGCCCTCGGAGACGGCGTCGAGCTCACTGATGTCGCCCGAACCGGGCTCCAGGTGAACCCCGTACGGCGAGTAGGGCGCGGGCTCGCCACCGGTGACCAGCGCCAACTCCTCAGCCGTGATCTCCCCAGGCCGGGCGAGCAGGTGCACGGTGGGCCGCATGTCGTCTGCGGCGAGCGCGGCGTCGAGCTCGTCAGCGCCTGCTGCGCCCAACGCGTCGGCGAACACCTGCCCGATCCATCGGGGGTGGGCATGCGCGAACGAGGCGTGCCCGAGCGGGTCCTCCGCCGCGGGCGGCGCGAGCGCGGCCACCCAGGCGGCCTCGTCGCGCTCGCCGACCCGACGCAGGATCGCGTTGACGAACCCGGCGGGGCGGGACCCGGCATGCACTCGTACCAGGTCGACGGTGGTGTCGACGGCGGCGTGCGCCGGGATGCGGGTACGAAGCAGCTGGTAGGCGCCGAGGCGCAGGGTGTCGAGCAGCGCGGGCTCGACCCGGTTCAGCGGTCGGTCGGTACAGGCCCCGATGATCGCGTCGAGCAGGCCCTCGGCGCGCAGCGTGCCGTAACCGAGCTCGGTGGCCAGCCCGGCATCGCGGTCGCGCAGCCGGTAGCGGCGCAGGATCGCGGGTAGCGCGAGGTTGGCGTAGGCGTCCCGCTCGCGGACCGCGGTGAGCAGCTCGAGCGCGGCCTGCCGAGCCGGATCGACATCCGGCGGCCTGGCCGGTCCATGGCGTCCGCGCGGCGGGCCGGGGTTGCGTGGGCCGGCCGGGCGACCACTGCGGGCGTGCTGGCGGCCGCCACGTGGCTCGCGAGGGGCATTCACCGGACCACCCATCCGGCGTCGGCATCGGCTTCGCCGTCGCCGCGGCGCGGCGGCTCCGCCCCATCCACCACGCTGGCGATGATCATCGTTCGGACAGCGCCCGCCGCACCGATCGCGGCTGCTGGCTCCCAAACGCTGATCATGAGAGTCCCCTCGGTACCGGCCGGGCTCATCCGAGCACCTCCCCCGGCACGATCCGCATCCCGCGCGCCCAGTCCGACGCGGACATCGGACGCCTACCCACCGGCCGCACCACACCCAGCTCCACCGGCACCGTCGCGGTGCCGACGAGCACCCGACGCTTCTCCACCAGGAGCTCCCCCGGCTTGAGCGGGGACTCCCCGGTTCGGACCGGGCCCACCGGCCCGACACCGAGCCGCGCCCCGCGGAACGTGCCCCACGCCCCCGGGTCCGGGGTCACCGAGCGGACCAGCCGGTCGACCGCGGTGGCGGGTGTGAACCAGTCGACGCGGGCATCGGCCACCATGAGCTTCGGCGCCTGCGACACGCCTTCGGCCGGCTGCGGCCGGGCGTGCAGGGTGCCGTCGGCGATGCCGTCGATGGTGGCGACGAGCAGCGCCGCGCCGGACCGGGCAAGCCGGTCGAGCAGCGCACCCGCGGTGTCGGTCGGGCCGACCGGTTCGGTGACGACGCCGTAGGTCGGGCCGGTGTCCAGGCCCTGCTCGAGTCGGAACGTGGTGGCGCCGGTGACGTCGTCTCCGCGGCGGATCGCGGCCTGCACCGGCGCGGCCCCGCGCCAGGCCGGTAGCAGCGAGAAATGCAGGTTGACCCAGCCGTGGGGAGGCACCTCGAGCGCCGCCCGCGGCACGAGCGCGCCATAGGCGACCACCGGGCAACAGTCCGGGGCCAGCTCGCGAAGCGCGTCGAGGAACTCGGGCTCGGAGAGCCTGTGCGGGGTGAGCACCGGGACGCCGGCCTGGTCGGCGAGCAGTCCGACCGGCGACCGCACGAGCCTGCGGCCGCGCCCGGACGGCGCGTCGGGCCGGGTGAGCACGGCGACGACCTCGTGCCGGGGTGAGTCGAGCAACGCCTGCAATGACGGGACCGCGGGCTCCGGGGTGCCGGCGAAGACCAACCTCAGCCGCGATCGTTCGGCGCCGCGGGCAGGCCTCACCGGGCCGCCCCGAACATTGAATGCGGACTGAGCTTGAGAACGGGTACCGGGGCGCCGAACCACTCGGCGGCGCGGATCTCGGCCATTGCCGCCTTGCGCGTCTCCGGGTCCAGCCGGTCGACGAACAGCACGCCGTCGAGGTGGTCGGTCTCGTGCTGGAGGCAACGGGCGAGCAGCTCGCTGCCCTCGACGGCGACGGGCTCGCCGTACATGTCCCAACCGTGCGCGACGACGTGCAGGTGGCGGCGGCAGTCCCGGATCAGGCCAGGGATGGACAGACAACCCTCCGGACCGAGCTGCTCCTGCGCGCCGACCGCGTCGAAGGTGGGGTTGACCAGGTGCCCCGCGAAGCCGCCGATGCCATAGGTGAACACTCGCAGGCCGACCCCAATCTGCGGCGCGGCGAGACCGGCGCCGCCCGCGTCGTGCATGGTGTCGGTCAGGTCGGTGACGAGCCTGCGCAGCTCGGCGTCGAAGACGGTGACCTCCGCCGCCGGGGTGCGCAACACCGCGTCGCCGAAGAGCCGGACGGGCTGGACGGACACGGATCTCCTTCGGGGTGTGGGACGGCAAGGACTCCGGGGCTGCGGCGACCCCGATTCTGCCATGGCGAGGATCCGGACCCTGGCCGGTCAGCCGATCTCCACGGGGTCGAGCCGGACCCGCACCGGATCGGGTGCTTTGCGCGCGGTGCGAGCGGCCTGCGCCGCGGCCAGGGCCGCCGCCAGCGCCCGGCCCTCGCTGCGTGGCACCCGCAGCAGTGCCCGTTCGCGGATCTCCGGCGCGCCCGGCTTCCCCTCGGGGGGCAGCAGCTCCACCGGGCCGAGCACCTCGACGCCCTCGGACAGCTCGGCGGCCGCCAGCATCTCGGCCACCGCGGCGGCACTGCCCTCCACCGCGGCCATTCGGACGGCGGGCGGGAAGCCGACCTCCCTCCGCGATGCGAGCTCCTGGGCCGCATGCCAGCCCGGGTCCCAGCGAATCAACGCCTGCACGGTGGGCAGGGCCGAGTCGGCGACCACGACCACCCGTCCGCCCTCGGTGTGCGGCACCACCAGCGCCGCGGCCGTCAGCCAGCGACGCAGGGTCTCCTCGGCCACCCGCAGGTCGGGGCGAGCGAGCATCGCCCAGGCATCGACCAGCAGCGCGGCACCGTATCCGCCCGCTGCGGCCGGCTCGGCCCCCGGGGTGGCGACGACGAGCTCCGGGAGGGCCGCAACCGCGGCGAGCACCGCCGCGCCGCCACCGGAAGAGCGCACCGTGGTGCCGGGAAACGCCCGACCGAGCTCCTCGGCCGTCCGACCGGCGCCGACCACTCCGGCCCGCAGCCGCGGCGAACCGCAGCCGCCGCAGCGGAAGCCCGGCTCGGTCCGGCCACACCACCGGCAGTGCGGCATCCCGGCCGACGCCGTCGGGCCCGCTCCGGACGCCAACCCGAGCGGGCCCGCGCAGTGCCGGCAGCGGGCCGTCTCCCGGCAGGACGCGCACGCCAGCCACGGCAGGTAACCCGCCCGCGGGACCTGTACCAGCACCGGTCGGCCGGCGCCGAGCGCGCCCCGCGCCGCCTCGAACGCCACCGCGGGCAGCCGGGAGATGCGCGCGTCGGGATCGCGCGCGAGCTGGCGGTCGCTGTCCCCGATGGCGGTGACCCGCGGCATCGCCGCGCGCACCACGGACCGCTCGGCGACGACCTCGCGCGCCCAGCCGGACTCGACCAGCAGCTGCGCCTCCGCGGTACGGGCGAACCCACCGACGAGCAGCGCGGCTCCCACGGCATGCGCCCGCAGCGTCAGCACGTCGCGGACGTGCGGGTACGGCGCGCGGGGCTCGGTGTGCAGGTCGTCGCCGTCGTCCCAGACCGCGAGCAGGCCGATCCGCGCGATCGGGGCGAACGCCGCCGAGCGGGTACCGACGACCACCTGCACCTCGCCCCGGCGTACCGCGAGCCAGCGCCGGTAACGTTCGGCCGGGCCGAGCTCGGCGGTGAGCGCGACGACCGCGCCGGATCCCAGCCGGAGCGCGCAGGCCGCGTGCAGGGCGTCGACGTCACGCTGATCGGGCACCACGAGCAGCGCGCCGCGGCCGACCGCGGCGGTGCTGGCGGCGGCCTCGGCCAGCCGGTCGGCCCACGCCTCGCCGGGCAGCGCCTGCCACACGGCGTGTGCGCCGCGGCCGCCTTCCAGGGCGTCGAGCAGCGCGGGCCCGCGCGAGTAGCGCGTCCAGCCCGCCCGGTCGGCCCGCTGGGCGGGGACCGGGGCCGATGCGGCGCGCGGCTCGGCCTCCACCCGGGCATGCCGCGGCGGGACGGCCAGCCGCAACACGTCGGCGAGCACCCCGGCGTAGCGGTCGGCGACCGCGCGGCACAGCGCGGCCACTTCGGCGGTGAGCACCGGCTCCGCGGACACGACCTTCTCCACCCAGGCCAGCGCGGCGCCGTGCTCGGACCCGGCCACCCGTTCGAGCAGGAAGCCGCCGACCAGCCGCCCGGCGAACCGCACCCGCAGCCGCACCCCCGGCCCGGCCGCGTCGGCGAGATGCTGGGGGACCCGGTAGTCGAACGGCCGATCCAGGTGTGCCAGCGGCATGTCCACCGCGACGCGGGCGACCGGCAGCGAGGTGGCCTGCCGCCACTCGCCGCGGGAGCGGGCAGCTCGCGTCACGGCCACGGGTCTACCAGAAGGCACCAGCGGTGGCCACGCCGCGGCGGTCGCGGACGGACGAACAGACGTCGAGATCACGCAAACCAGCGTCCCATCTGACCCCGACAACGTCGGTGCGTTGTGGAGCCGGCAGGCCACGAGGGACGAGAGACTCTCGCGCTGCGTGACCGTCATCGCGTCAGGCCGTAGCGACGCCACCACTTCTGGTGGTCTGCCGATCGGTAGCGAATCGGCGACAGCGCCGCTCGTTGGGCCTGGATGACACACCCACACCACGGAGGTCTCCCCAGATGAAGGCTTTGCAACGACCGGGCCGCGCGGCCGCCGTCATCGGTGGTCTGGTCGCGGTCAGCGCGACCACCGTGATGGCGCTGGTCGGCGGAACCGCGTCCGCGGCCGAGCAGGGCCGCTGCACCGAGAACGTGAACGTCCGAGCCGAGCCCATGGCGACCGCGAGGATCGTCGACGTCTGTGATCGCGGTACCACCGTCACCCTCGGTGAGCGGCGCAACGGGTTCGTCCAGCTTCCCGACTTCGGCGGCTGGGCCGTCGAGCAGTACGTGTCGACGAACAGCACATCGGCCCCCGTTTCCGGCACCGCCACCTCGAGCCCGACCTCGAGCCCGACCTCCAGCCCGACCTCGAGCGCTGCGACGACGACGATGCCGACAGCGACGCAAAGCGCAACCGGCACCAGTTCAGCTGCGGCCCCGGCCTCGGCCGCCAACGGAGGCAACGGCGCCGACGGCCCCAACGGCACCAACCAGACCGCGACCGGTCAAGCGGCCGGTGCGAATGGGACGGCCGGCCAGAACGGTAACGGTTCGGGTGCCGCCGGGAACCCGACCACCTCAGCCCCGGCACCTGCGGGTCTCGGTTCGTTCCCCTTCGGTGGCGGTCTGCTGCCGCTGCCCTGATCCGCGACCTGCGAGGCGGCCCGCGCCGCGCCGGCACACCGGTCGCCCCACCCGAGTGCCGGCCCCGCCCCCGAGGGGAACGCGAAAGTGGCTTTCGTCTACGTCCGATGCGACGAGGGCCACTTTCGCTTTCCTCAGCCGTCGTCAGAGTCTGGCGGACACTGCGTCCCACAGTCGCGAGGCCAGCAGCGCCTTGGAGCCGTGGGCAAGCTCGCTCTCGGTGCCGTCGGCGCCGAGCAGCCAGCCTGCGTTGTCCGTCACCTCGAACGCGCGGTCGTCGCCCACCACGTTGACGACGAGCAGGTCGCAGCCCTTGCGAGCGAGCTTGAGTTGGCCGTGGTGCAGCGCGTCGCCGGAGCCGTCACCGGTCTCCGCGGCGAACCCGACGATCACCTGACCCGGTGTTCGAGCTCCCACGAGCTCGACCAGGATGTCCGGGTTCGTCACCAGGGCGAGTGGGGCGGGGTCGGACGAGCCTTTTTTGATCTTGTGATCGGCGTTCGTGACGGGTCGGAAGTCGGCGACCGCGGCGGCCATCACCACCGCGTCGGCGTCCTTCACCGCGGCGCGCACCGCCGCGCGCAGCTGCACCGCCGAGCCGACCCGCACCACGTCGACCGCTGCCGGATCGGCGAGGTCGGCAGTATGCGCGGCGACCAGGGTCACCGCCGCGCCGCGTTGCGCCGCCACCCTGGCCAGCGCATAGCCCTGCCGACCCGACGAGCGGTTGCCGAGGAAGCGTACCGGGTCGAGCGGCTCGCGGGTGCCACCCGCCGAGACGACGACCCGGCGTCCTTCCAGGTCGCGGGGCAGCGCGTCGCCGCGCTCGAGCAGCAGCCGGGCCAGCTCGGCGATCTCGGCGGGGTCGGGCAGCCGCCCGGGACCGGTGTCCCTGCCGGTCAGCCGGCCGGTCGCCGGTTCCAGCACGACGTTGCCCCGCGACCGCAGCAGCGCCACGTTGTCGCGGGTGGCCGGGTGCTCCCACATCTCGGTGTGCATCGCGGGCGCGAACAGCACCGGGCAGCGCGCGGTGAGCAACGCGGCGGTGAGCAGGTCGTCGGCCCGGCCGTGCGCGGCCCTGGCCAGCAGGTCGGCCGTGGCCGGGGCGACGACCACCAGGTCGGCCCCCTGGCCCAGGGTGACGTGCGGGACCGCGGGCACGTCGGCGAACACGCCGGTGTGGACCGGCTGACCGGACAGCGCCTCGAACGTCGCGGCGCCGACGAACTCCAGCGCCGAGGCGGTGGGCAGCACGCGCACGCAGTGGCCCGCCTCGGTGAGCCGGCGCAGCACGTCGGCGCTCTTGTAGGCCGCGATTCCGCCGGCCACGCCCAGCAACACCCTGGGCGTGGCCATCGGACTACTCGCCCTCGGTGTGCTCGAGCAGACCGGCCTGGATCTCGCGCATCGCGATCGACAGCGGCTTCTCACGCGGGCCCGGCTCGACGAGCGGCCCGACGTACTCGAGCAGTCCCTCGCCGAGCTGCGAGTAGTAGTCGTTGATCTGCCGGGCCCGCTTGGCTGCGTAGATCACGAGAGCGTACTTCGACGACACCTGGCTGAGCAGGTCGTCGATCGGGGGGTTGGTGATGCCCTCGGGCGTGGAACCGACGACGACGCCGGTCAACGGCATGCTCACTGGAGCGACTCCTGCGGGAAGAGAGGGGGGCCCGCGCTCGGCTGCCGCGCGTGGTGGAGCACCAAGTCTACCAACCGCGCGACCACGGCCTGCACGTCGTCGTTGACCAGTACGATGTCGAACTCGGCACGGGCCGCGAGCTCGTCGCCGGCGGTCTCCAGGCGCTGGGCGTACTCGACCTCGGACTCGGTGCCGCGCTCGCGCAGCCGCCGCGCCAGCTCCTCGATCGAGGGCGGTTCCAGGAACACCGTGACGGCTGCCGGCACCGCCGCCTTGATCGCCCTGGCGCCCTGCAGGTCGACCTCGACGAGCACCGGCCGGCCGGCCGCCAGCTCGCGCTCGATGGGCTCACCGGGGGTGCCGGAGCGGTGCAGGCCACCGTGGATCTCGGCCCACTCCAGCAGCTCACGCCGGGCGACGAGGTCGTCGAACCGGTCGGTCGAGACGAACCGGTAGTCGAGCCCGTCGACCTCCCCGGCCCGGGGGGCGCGGGTCGTCGCCGACACGCTGAAGTACAGCTCGGGGAGCTCCGTGCGCAGCCGTGCGACGACGCTGCTCTTGCCCACTCCCGACGGACCGGCCAGGACGATCAGCAGGCCTCGACGGTGGTCTCGGTGGGTGGGGGCGCTGCTCACGCCTCGGGGAACTCGGCCAGCAACGCCTTGCGCTGCCGATCGCCGAGGCCGCGGAGCCGGCGGCTGGGGGCGATCTCGAGACGCTCCATCGTCTGGGCGGCGCGCACCTTGCCGACGTTGGGCATCGCCTCGAGCAGAGCCGACACCTTCATCTTGCCGAGCACCTCGTCGGTGTCGGACTGGCCGAGCACCTCTCTGATGGTCGTCTTGCCCCGCTTGAGCCGGTCCTTCAGCTCGGCCCGGGCCCGGCGCGCTGCCGCGGCCTTCTCCAGGGCGGCAGCACGCTGTTCCTCGGTCAGCTGGGGAAGGGCCACTGTCTCCTCCGTCTTTCGGTCCTGCTGGTCCTGGCGACGATCTTCGGACGGCGATCACTGTCCCTCGGGTCCCTGCCCGCGGGCGTGTGGCGAACGTACCCAGGCCCTCTTTCGGGTCGTCAATGGGGGTACCACCAGTGGGTTTACCACGACGCCACCCATTCGGTTCAACTCCTGCCGCAGCGGGGTGACGGTGCGCGAAGGGGTGCTACCGCGCCGGACCGCTGCCGTCCGAGGGCGACACGGAGGGCAACCGCGGCGGTGCGCAGCGCCGACGGGTCGGGGCCCGCTCGCAGCACCGACCGGGAGGCGCTGGGCAGCACGATTCCGCTCACCCCGGCGAACCGTGCCGCCAGGTCCTCCGGGCGGGCGCCCTGCGTGCCGAGCCCCGGCGCCAGCACCGCTCCGTTCAGCGCCGAGAGGTCCAGGCCGTGCTCCGCGGTCGCGCCGACGACCACCCCGACGTTCCCCAGGTGCACCGCGCCAGCGTTGTGCGCGCCCACCCCGTCCACGATGGTCTGGGCGACGGACCGGCCGGCCCGGTCGGCGAGCTGCACCTGTGCGCCATCCATATTGGACGTGCGGGCGAGCACGAACACGCCGCGTCCGGCGCCGGCTGCGACCCGGATCGCGGGGGCCAGCGCCCCGAGCCCGAGGTAGGGCGAGAGCGTGACCGCGTCCGCACCGAGCGGGGCACCGAGCGCGAGGTAGGCGTCGGCGTAACCGTCCATCGTGGACCCGATGTCACCGCGCTTGACGTCGAGCAGCGACAGCGTGCCCGTCCCGGCCAGTGCCGTGAGCACCCGCTCCAGCACCGCGATCCCGCGCGACCCGTGCCGCTCGAAG
Source organism: Mycobacteriales bacterium (assembly GCA_038254065.1). Lineage (GTDB taxonomy): Bacteria > Actinomycetota > Actinomycetes > Mycobacteriales > Pseudonocardiaceae > Pseudonocardia. Next base: position 26,705 of record JBBSGM010000009.1, read on the forward strand.
AACGCCGACTGCGGCTTCACCACTGCCACGTGGCCGGTGAGCGCGTCGACGCAGGTCATCGCGAACCGCTCCAGCCCAGCCGGATCATCGGCGAGCCCCCACTCGGCGAGCAGGACCGGGTGCGGGTCGATCCCCACGCACAGCGCCCCCTGCACCGCCACGGCCGCCGCCAGCCGCGCGCCGAACCCCTCCACTGCGCACCTCCACGCCCGCCCGCTGCGAACAGCTCCCGACGGCACAGTCTGCCCGCCGAGGCCGCCTCGCGACTCCGGCGGATCCGGGCCCGGACGGCCGCGGTATGCTGGCTGGGGCCGGTACGGGTGGAGGACGTGGAGCCGCCTGCGCTGCTCCGGCCGTTGGTCTCCGCCGGGAGCAGCTCGCCGCGCGGGGAGTGGCGTTCGGGGTAGCTGGCGTACCAGGTCAGGGCGGCGCAACGCGACGACTGCGCAGCGCCGCGTGCGCGGCCTGCAGGGACCGCACCCCGATCCTGCCCGCGATCATCGCCTCGATGCCCTGCACCGCCGCCGCCGCCCCCTGCACGGTGGTGATGCAGGGGACGCCGCGCGAGACCGCGGCCGCGCGGATCTCGTAACCGTCGATGCGCGGGCCGGAGTTGCCGTACGGGGTGTTGATGATGATGTCGACGATCCCGGCCAGGATCTTCTCGACGATCGTCTCGCCTGCCTCCCGCTCGGAGTACTTGCGCACGACGGTCACCGCGATGCCGTGCCGGCGCAGCACCTCCGCGGTGCCCTCCGTGGCCAGCACCTCGAACCCGAGGTCGGCCAGCCTGCGCACCGGGAACACCATGGCACGTTTGTCCCGATCGGCCATCGAGACGAACACCCGGCCCTTGGTGGGCAGCGAGCCGTACGCCCCGGCCTGTGACTTGGCGAACGCCGGGCCGAACGACGCGTCGATGCCCATCACCTCGCCGGTGGACTTCATCTCCGGCCCGAGCAGCGGGTCGATGCCCTGCCCTGACGGCGTGCGGAACCGGTTGAACGGCAGTACCGCCTCCTTCACCGCAACCGGCGCGTCGGCCGGGAGCTCACCGCCGTCGCCGGTGGCCGGCAGTAACCCCTCGGTGCGCAGCTCCGCGATCGTGGCGCCGAGCATGATCCGGGCGGCGGCCTTGGCGAGCGGCACCGCCGTCGTCTTGGAGACGAACGGCACCGTGCGCGATGCCCGCGGGTTGGCCTCCAGCACGTAGAGCGTCTCGGCGTGCAGCGCGTACTGCACATTGAGCAGCCCGCGCACCCCGACGCCGTGCGCGATCGCCTCGGTGCAGCGCCGGACCTCCGCGAGCACGGCGCGACCCAAAGTGATCGGCGGCAGCGTGCACGCCGAGTCGCCGGAGTGGATCCCGGCCTCCTCGATGTGCTCCATCACCCCGCCGAGGAAGACCTCGACACCGTCGCACAGCGCGTCGACGTCGATCTCGACGGCGTCGTCGAGGAACCGATCGACCAGCACCGGGTGGTCGGGGCTGACCGCAGTCGCGCGCGCGATGTACCCGGCGAGGGTCTCCTCGTCGTAGACGATCTCCATCCCGCGCCCGCCGAGCACGTAGGACGGCCGGACGAGCACCGGGTAGCCGACGCGGTCGGCGATCTCCCTGGCCTGCTCGAAGCTGGTGGCGGTGCCGAACTCGGGGGCGGGCAGCCCGGCCCGGCGCAGCACCTCGCCGAACGCGCCGCGGTCCTCGGCGAGGTCGATCGCCGCAGCGGAGGTGCCCACCACGGGAACCCCCGCCGCGGTGAGCCGTTCGGCCAGCCCGAGCGGGGTCTGCCCGCCGAGCTGCACGATCACGCCGGCGACCGTGCCGGACTGCCGCTCGGCGTGGACGACCTCGAGCACGTCCTCGAACGTCAGCGGCTCGAAGTAGAGCCGGTCGGCGGTGTCGTAGTCGGTGGACACCGTCTCCGGGTTGCAGTTGACCATGACGGTCTCGAACCCGGCACCGCCGTTGTCAGGGGCAGCGCGCAACGCCATCGCCGCGTGCACGCACGAGTAGTCGAACTCGATGCCCTGCCCGATCCGGTTGGGTCCGGAGCCGAGGATGAGCACCTTCGGCTTCCCGGTCTGCGCCGCGACCTCCGACTCGGCGCCCGGATCCGTCTCGTAGGCGCTGTAGTGGTAGGGCGTGCGCGCGGCGAACTCGGCGGCGCAGGTGTCGACGGTCTTGTAGACCGGCCGGATGCCCAGCCGGTGGCGCAGGCTGCGCACCCCGTCCTCGCCGGCGAACTCGGGCCGCAGCGCGGCGACCTGGCGGTCCGACAACCCGGCCCGTTTGGCCCGGCGCAGCAGCGGTGCGTCGAGCACCGGTGCGTCGAGGATCTCGGTGCGGAGCTCGGTCAGGGCGAGGATCTGGTCGAGGAACCACGGGTCGATGCCGGACACCGCCGCGACCTCGTTCACGGTCGCGCCGGCGCGTAGCGCACCCTCGACCGCGTAGATCCGCCCGTCGGTGGGGGTACGCAGAGCCGGCTCTGCGTACCACTGCGCACCGGCGGGGTCGGGCGTCGTCCAGAACCCGGCCGCCGCCGTCTCCATCGACCGCAGCGCCTTGCCCAACGCCTCCGGGAACGACCGGCCCAGCGCCATCGCCTCGCCGACGCTCTTCATGGTCGTGGTCAGCTCCGGGTCGGCGCCGGGGAACTTCTCGAACGCGAACCGCGGCACCTTCACCACGACGTAGTCCAGGGTCGGCTCGAACGCGGCCGGGGTCTCGCCGGTGATGTCGTTGCGGATCTCGTCGAGGGTGTAACCGATGGCCAGCTTCGCGGCGATCTTGGCGATCGGGAAGCCGGTGGCCTTCGACGCCAGCGCGCTCGACCGGGACACCCGCGGGTTCATCTCGATGACGACCAGGCGCCCGGTGGCGGGGTCGACCGCGAACTGGATGTTGCAGCCGCCGGTGTCGACGCCGACCGCGCGCAGCACCGCGATGCCCAGGTCGCGCATGTGCTGGTACTCGCGGTCGGTGAGCGTCATCGCGGGCGCGACGGTGATCGAGTCACCGGTGTGCACGCCCATCGGGTCGAGGTTCTCGATGGAGCACACGACGACGACGTTGTCGCTGCGGTCGCGCATCAGCTCGAGCTCGAACTCCTTCCAACCGAGCACCGACTCCTCGATGAGCACCTCGTGCACCGGCGACGCGTCGAGCCCGCCGCCGGCGAGGCGCTCCAGGTCCACCTCGGTGCGGGCCATCCCCGAACCGAGCCCGCCCATCGTGAACGAGGGCCGGATCACCACCGGTAGCCCGAGCTCGGCGACCGCGGTGCGCACCTCGTCCATCGAATGGCAGACGGCCGAGCGCGGCACGTCGCCACCGACCGACTGGACGATCTCCTTGAACCGCAGCCGGTCCTCGCCGCGGCGGATCGCCTCGATGTCGGCGCCGATCAACTCGACGCCGTAGCGCTCCAGCACGCCGTCCTCGTGCAACGCGACCGCGATGTTCAACGCGGTCTGCCCGCCGAGCGTCGCGAGCAGGGAGTCGGGCCGCTCGGCCTCGATCACCTTCTCGACGAACTCGGGCGTGACCGGCTCGAGGTAGGTGGCGTCGGCGAACTCCGGGTCCGTCATGATCGTCGCCGGGTTGGAGTTGATCAGGCTGACCCGGACCCCCTCGGCCCGCAGCACCCGGCAGGCCTGGGTGCCGGAGTAGTCGAACTCGCAGGCCTGCCCGATCACGATCGGTCCGGAGCCGACCACCAGCACGTGCCGGATGTCGTCGCGGCGGGGCATCAGGCCACACCCTTTCCGACCGAGTGGCCGCCGGCCGTGATCATCAGGTCCACGAACCGGTCGAACAGGTCCGCGGCGTCGTGCGGGCCCGCCGCGGCCTCCGGGTGGTACTGCACGCTGAACGCCGGGACCTCGAGCGCTGCCAGGCCCTCCACGGTCCCGTCGTTCGGGCAGGTGTGGGTGATCTCGGCCGGGCCGAACGGGGTGTCGAACCGCTCCCCCGCCGCGCCCTCGACGGCGAACCCGTGATTCTGCGAGGTGATGGCGACCCGCCCGGTGGCGTGCTCGACGACCGGGATGTTGATGCCGCGGTGGCCGTAGCGCATCTTGTAGGTCCCCCGGCCCAGCGCCCTGGCGAGGATCTGATTACCGAAGCAGATCCCGAACAGCGGGAGCCGGCGTTCCAGCACCTGGCGGGTGAGCGCGACGGGCGGGTCGGCGGTGGCCGGGTCGCCGGGACCGTTGGACAGGAAGAACCCGTCGGGACGCAGCACGTCGACCTGCTCGATCGACGCGTGCGCGGGCAGCACGTGCGTCTCTATCCCGCGTGCGGCCAGCATCCGCGGGGTGTTCGACTTGATCCCGAGGTCCAGCGCGGCCACGGTGAACCGGCGTTCACCGACCGCCGCCACGACGTAGGGTTCACGGGTGGTGACCGCGCCGTAGAGATCCGCGCCCGCCATAGGCGCACCGGCCAGGACGCGCTCGAGAAGCTCCCCGTCGGGCGCGAGCGCGGCTCCGGAGAAGACCCCGGCCCGCATGGTTCCGCGCTCGCGCAGATGGCGCACCACGGCGCGGGTGTCGATACCGGCGACCGCCACGATCCGCTGCTCGCGCAGCGCGTCGCCCAGGGACCGGCGTGACCGCCAGCTCGACGGCCGCCGCGCCGGGTCGCGGACGGCGTAGCCGGCGACCTGGATCTGCGCCGACTCGTCGTCCTCGTCGTTCCAGCCGGTGTTGCCGATCTGCGGGGCGGTCGCCACCACGATCTGGCGGTGGTAGGACGGGTCGGTGAGGGTCTCCTGGTAACCGGTCATCCCGGTGCTGAACACGGCCTCGCCGAGGCTCTGTCCGGTGGCACCGTAGGCCTCGCCGCGGAAGATCCGACCGTCCTCCAGAACGAGCAGTGCCGCCCCAGCACTCATCCCCGCACCTCTCCGTGCAGCGCGGTGATCCGGCCGCGCAGCACCGTTGCGACGACCACCCCGGGCAGCCGCATGCCCTCGTACGGGGTGTTCGTCGACCTGCTGGCGAGCGCGGCACCCCGAACGGTCCACTGTGCGTCCGGGTCCACCAGCGCGAAGCTCGCCGGTTCGCCGACCGCGATCGGCCGGCCCTGGCCGGTCAGCCCGGTGATCTCGGCGGGCCGCTGGGACAGCACGTGCGCGACCCCGTGCCAGTCGAGCAGCCCCGGCTCGACCATCGTGTGCACCAGCACCGACAACGCCGTCTGCAGTCCGAGCATGCCCGGTTTGGCGGCGGCCCATTCGGTGTCCTTGTACTGGGCGGCATGCGGAGCGTGGTCGGTGGCGACGACGTCGATGACACCCTCGGCCAGCGCCTCGCGCAGCGCGCGCGTGTCGGCCGCGGTGCGCAGCGGCGGGTTGACCTTGTTCACCGGGTCGTAGCTGGTCAGCCTGGTGTCGGTGAGCAGCAGATGGTGCGGGGTGACCTCCGCCGACACCCGGACACCCGCCGCCTTGGCCGCGCGCAGCACGTCGACCGTATCCTTGGCGGACACGTGGCAGACGTGCAGCGCCGCCCTCGCCTCCCTGGCCAGCGCGCAGTCCCGGGCGACGATCGTCTCCTCGGCGGTGGCGGGCCAGCCGGCGAGCCCGAGCCGCGACGCGACGACGCCCTCGTGGGCCTGCGCGCCCGCGGTCAGCCGGTGGTCCTCGGCGTGCTGGGCGATGACGACGCCCAGCGCCGAGGCGTACTCCAGCGCGCGCCGCATCACCAGCGGGTCGTGCACGCAGCGGCCGTCGTCGGAGAACATCCGCACCGTGGCCCGGCAGCCGGCCATCGAACCGAGCTCGGCGAGCCGGGTGCCCGCCAGCCCGACGGTGACCGCGCCGACCGGGTGCACGTCGACGAGCCCGACCTCTACACCGCGCCGCCACACGTGCTCGACGACGACCTCGGTGTCGGCCACCGGATCGGTGTTGGGCATCGCGAACACGGCGGTGAACCCGCCCAGGGCCGCCGCCCGCGAGCCGGTCTCGATGGTCTCGGACTCCTCGCCGCCGGGCTCGCGCAGGTGCACGTGCAGGTCGACGAAGCCGGGCAGCAGGACGCGCCCGCCGGCGTCGAGGGTCTCGACGCCGGCGGGCACGGTCAGGCCCGCGCCGATCTCGGTGACCACGCCGTCGCGGACCGCCACGTCGACCGGGTCGCCCTCGCCGTACGGGCGGGCGCCGGAGAGGAACAGGTTCATGCCGGAGCTCCCGCCAGCAGGTGGTAGAGGACGGCCATCCGCACGTGGACCCCGTTGCGGACCTGGGCGAGGATCGCCGAGCGCGACGAGTCGGCCACCGACGGCGCGATCTCCATCCCGCGGACCATCGGGCCGGGATGCAACACGACGGCGTGCCCGGGCAGCAGCGCGGCCCGGGACTCGGACAGCCCGTAGCGGACCGCGTACTCCCGTGCCGAGGGGAAGAACGCGCCGTGCATCCGCTCGGCCTGCACCCGCACCATCATCACCGCGTCCAGGGTGGGCAGCTCGGCGTCGAGCTCGTGGGAGACCCGACACGGCCACTGCTCGACCCCGACCGGCAACAACGTCGGCGGCCCGATGAGCACCACGTCGGCGCCGAGGGTGGCCAGCAGGAACACGTTCGACCGGGCGACCCGGCTGTGCAGGATGTCGCCGACGATCCCGACCCGGCGGCCCGCGACGGTGCCGAGCCGGTCGCGCAGGGTGGCCGCGTCGAGCAGCGCCTGGGTGGGATGCTCGTGGGTACCGTCGCCGGCGTTGACGATCGAGGTGTGGGTGCCGGTCGCGTCGCGGTCCCGGTCGGACCAGGCCGCCAGCCGGTGCGCCGCGCCCGAAGCGGGATGGCGGACGACCACGCAGTCCGCGCCCATCGCGGAGAGCGTCAGCGACGTGTCGCGCAACGACTCACCCTTCGCCACCGACGAGCCCTTCGCGCTGACGTTCACGGTGTCCGCGCTCATCCACTTGCCCGCGATCTCGAAGGACACCCGGGTCCTGGTGGAGTCCTCGTAGAACATCGTGATCACGGTGCGGCCGCGCAGCGTGGGCAGCTTGCGGACCTCGCGGCCCAGCAGCGCCTGCTTGAGTCGGTCGGCGGTGTCGAGCAGGTCGGTCGCCGCGGCCGCGTCGAGGTCGGTGACGGTGAGCAGGTGTCTCACGGCCGGCTCCCCGCACTGCCCGCACCCCGCCGCAACGCGACGCCGTCGCGGCCGTCGATCTCGTCGAGCAGGACGAGGATCTGCTCCCCGCGCGATGTCGGCACGTTCTTGCCGACGTAGTCGGCGCGGATCGGCAGCTCCCGGTGCCCGCGGTCGACCAGCACGGCCAGCTGCACGGCGCGCGGACGGCCGTGGTCGCGCAGCGCGTCGAGGGCGGCCCGCACGGTGCGCCCGGACATCAGGACGTCATCGACGAGCACGACAAGGGCGTCGTCGAGGCCACCCTCGGGCACCGCGGTGTCCTCCAGCGCGCGGGTCGGCTGGCGGCGCAGGTCGTCGCGGTAGAGCGTCGGGTCGACCGAGCCGACGCCAGGGGCGGTCCCGCCGAACCCGGCGATCGCGTCGGCCAGCCTGCGGGCCAGCACGGTCCCGCGGGTCGGGATGCCGATGAGGACGACCTCGTCGCCGTCGGCGGTCTTCTCGATGATCTGGTGGGCCATCCGCGCGATGGTGCGGGTGACGTCGGCGGCGCTGAGCAGCTCGCGGTCGGGAGCGGCGCCCTCGACCCCTGCCGAGCCCCCGCGGCGGTCGGTCGCCACGAGCTCTCTCCTTCCCCGCCTCACCGGACGGGTCTTAAAGGATGGTGTGCCGGTCACGCTAGCAGCGCCCTCCCCCGTCGCTCCGGGCGCGTTCCGCGTCGGGCGGGATCGGGGGCCACGGCGCGACGTTCGTTGCGGCGACAAGTGACCGTCCGCTGCCCGGGGCACCTGCCCACGACGCCTCATCAGTCACCTCCTGTCCCCCGAGGTGCTGGCAGTCCTACCCTCCTACCGCTGATGGGGGCGTGTCGTGCAGCCGTTCGGGTGGAGAAACACGGTTCACGCTCCGTAAGAGGCCCCGCGGCTTGACCCATGACGGCGACGCGCGCAGGATTACTCTCCGTATTGATCAGCTGGCTCACAGGTGGCCGCGGCAGCGGGGGCTACCACCGGGAGCAGCGGCCGGCGGCCTCTCGGGGCGCCGGCGCAGCCGTCACGCACCCACCCGGACGTCGGTCCCGCGGCCGCACGACCAGCAGAAGGAGATCGCCACGATGGGCGACTACGCCAAGGCTCTCGGCAGCAAGCTCCGGGGCATCCGGCAGCAGCAGGGGCTGTCGCTGCACGGCGTCGAGCAGAAGTCGGGGGGCCGGTGGAAGGCCGTCGTCGTCGGCTCCTACGAGCGCGGTGACCGCGCGGTGACCGTGCAGAAGCTGGCCGAGCTGGCCGACTTCTACGGCGTGCCGGTGGCCGAGCTGCTGCCCGAGGGCCGGGTCCCATCCGGCTCCGAACCGGCCACCAAGATCGTCATCAACCTGGAGCGGCTGCAACAGCTGCCCGCCGACAAGGTCGGCCCACTCGCCCGTTACGCCGCGGCCATCCAGAGCCAGCGCGGCGACTACAACGGCAAGGTCCTCTCCATCCGGGCCGAGGACCTCCGGTCGCTGGCGATCATCTACGACAGGTCGCCCGGTGAGCTCACCGACCAGCTCATCGACTGGGGCGTCCTACCCCCCGAGGCCCGTCCCGCCCACCGGGTCGACTGAGCCGGAGGATGCACGGCACGAGGGTCGGGGGGTCGACACCGGTGCCCGGGCGGGGGTGCGTCCCCCGGAACGGGTGTGCGGTGCTGCCTCGTCCCCGCGGGAGCGGGCGGTGACCGAAGGGGTGGGTGTCGGGCGTTCCCGGCTGCGGTCCTGGTCGTACGCGCGTGAGCACGCGCACCCTGGGCCTCGCGATCGCCGCGGTGAACGCCGCCGACCTGGTGATCCTCGTTGTGTTGGCGGTCGCCAGGGGCTGGCCATAGCCGCCCCATGATCGACATCTGAGCAGCACACGCCGCGATTTCCGCGGCTCCCGGCACCGGAACGTCGATCACGGCCTAATCGTGCGGCCGAATCGGCACCGGACCCGGGCCCCTGGTCAGCTGGCGGCGCGCAGGTGCTCGGCGATGTCGGCGATATGGCCGAGCACGCCGTTGAGGAACCGCGGCGAGTCGTCGGTGGACAGCATGCGGGCCAGCTCGACGGCCTCGGTGATCGCCACCGGGTCGTCGATCTCCTCGACCCACAGCAGCTCGAAGACTCCGATCCGCAGCAGCGCCCGGTCGACGGCGGGCATCCGCGGCACCGTCCAGCCCTCGGCGTGCTCGGCGAGCAACTGGTCGATGCGCTCGCGGTGCTCGACGACCCCCTCGACGAGCATTGCAGCGTAGTCCGAGACCGGCGGCGCGTCCGCGGTCTCCCGGCGCTGGGCCAGCACGGCCAGCGGATCGTCGCCGCGGGCCTCGGACTCGAACAGGATGTCCAGCGCGCGTTTGCGGGCCTTGGTGCGGGCGCGCACGTCAGGAGCTGACGCGGCCGAGGTAGCGACCGTCGCGGGTGTCCACCTTGACCTTCTCGCCGGTCGACAGGAACAGCGGCACCTGGATCTCCGCACCGGTCTCCAGGGTGGCGGGCTTGGTGCCGCCGGTGGACCGGTCGCCCTGCAGGCCCGGATCGGTGTGCGCGACGAGGAGCTCGACCGACGTCGGGAGCTCGACGTAGAGCGGGACGCCGTCGTGCAGCGCGACCAGCACCGTCCGGTTCTCCAGCAGGTAGTCCGCCGCCGGGCCGACGGTCACCTCGGGGATCGGGATCTGCTCGAACGTGTCGCCGTCCATGAAGACGAAGTCGGCGCCGTCACGGTAGAGGTAGGTCATGTCGCGCCGGTCGACGGTCGCGGTGTCGACCTTCGTCCCGGCGTTGAAAGTCTTGTCGACGACCTTGCCGGTCCGCACATTCTTCAAGGTGGTGCGCACGAAGGCGCCGCCCTTGCCGGGCTTGACGTGCTGGAACGCGGTGACCGACCACAGCTGGCCGTCGAGGTTCAGCACCAAGCCGTTCTTCAGGTCATTCGTGGTGGCCACTGCCGGTGACTCTCCCGTGCTCGTCGTACCGAACAATCCGCGGATCCGCCACGAGCAGCCCAGGACCGATGGCCGGCGAGCAGTTCGACGGTGGCGCCGCGGACCATGCGGACGTCCTGTGGAGCGGCCATCCCCGGCCCGCGACATGCCGGACGCAGGCGGTGGCCGCGATGCCCGGCCAGTCTACCGGTGGATGCTCGCGCAGGTGTGACGCGGCCGCGGTACGCCGTCCGTCGACGGCCTTTGCGGTGTCAGGTCAGGTGGTCGAACTCGCCCGCCTCGACGCCGTCGAGCCAGGCGCGCATCTCGGCGCGGGTGAACAGCGCGGTGGGCCCGTCCGGGTCTGTGCAGGACATGATCATCGACTCAATCAGCTCGACGGACCGCTCAGGGCTGAGCGCCGTGCGAGCGAGATTCTTCGCCACCATGGTGTAGGTGAGCACCTGGTCGGAGTCCTGCAGGTAGACCGCGCCGTCGATCAATTCCACGTAGCCGATGGAGCGAACGGTTTCGAAGTCGAGCACCACGAACTGGCCGGCACCGGCGGCGTGCAGTCCGTCCTCGGGCCCGGATCACCTGGATGGTGATCGTCGGTAGCGCCGCCATCGGGACCAGGTGCCGAAGCTGGGTCTGGCGCAGCTCCGGGCTGCCGACGGCCAGCCGCAGCGCTCCTTCGGTCACCACCGCATGCAGCTGCAGCGGTCGGGTCTGATCGGTGAGGCGCCGGGCGCGAGCCACGCGGAATCCGACGAAGCGCTCTCCGTGGTCCCCACGCACACGGGGAGTGCCTGCGGTGACGGCGGCGGCGTACTCCTCGGTCTGCAACAACCCGGGGATGAAGATCGGCTCGAACACGAACTCACGCTCGGCCAGCCCCTCCAGGCCGACGAACGTGGTCAGCCAGTCCGGCACCACCATCGCTCACGGTGCCCACCAGCTCGCCTCGTCGGCACGGCCGGTGAGCGGCCCGCGGACACTGTCCCGCCTGGCGACCGTCAGCGGGCGCCGTGCCCGTCTGGCCGTGCAGCCTGTGGTCGATCGCCACGCACGCCGAGCTGCTTGCCCGTGAGCCACGAGCCACTGAGCCACAAGACCCGAGAACGCCGGACGCGCGTTGACCGAGCATATCCGGCCGCATGACCGGCCGCCCTCGGTAGTCAGAGCTCGACCAGGTCCCTGCCGGTGCAGGTGAGCACCTCGGGGATGAGGTCACGCACGATCATGGTGTCCTCGATACGCACCCCGCCCCGTCCGGCCAGGTACACCCCCGGCTCCACGGTCACGGCCATCGCCGCGGCGAGCGCACCGGTCGCGGTGGCCGACAGCGCGGGCGCCTCGTGGATCTGCAGGCCGACGCCGTGCCCGACGGGGTGCAGGAACTCCGCTCCGCGGCCGGCCGCGACGACGAGGTCGCGGGCCGCGGCGTCGACGGCGGCGAGCTCGGTTCCCGGGACGCACGCCGCGCGGCCGGCGGCCTGCGCCGTCGCGACCAGCGCGTACAGCTCGCGCTGCCACCCGGCGGCGGGGCCGAGCACGAAGGTGCGGGTCATGTCGGAGTGGTAGCCGGCCACCAGCGCGCCGAAGTCCAGCGTCACCAGGTCGCCGCGCGCCAGCACGGCCTCGCTCGGGTGGTGGTGCGGGATCGCCGAGTGGGCCCCGGCGGCGAGGATCGTCTCGAACGCGGGACCCGACGCGCCGAGCCCGCGCATCCGGGCGTCCAGGTCGTGGGCTGCCGCGCGCTCGGTACGCCCGGGACGCAGGCCGCCCGCGGCGACCAGGTCCGCCAGCGCGGCGTCGGCGACCGCGCACGCGGCCCGCAGCGCTGCGACCTCCGCGTCGTCCTTGACCATCCGCAGCTGCTGGACCAGACCGGGCGCCCGACGCAGCGCCACGGCGTCCCCGGCCGCCTCGTCGAGTGCGGTGTGCGCGTCGACGCTGACGGTGTCGGACTCGAAGCCGAGCCTGCGGATCCCGAGCGCCGCGGCGGCGGCGACCAGCACGAGCACACCGGACCGTTCGATCATCCGCTGCAGGTCGGGCACCTCGACGGCGCTCTGGGCGAGGTAGCGGCCGTCGGTGCAGAACCGGCTCACCTGCTCGCCCCCGGCGTGCACGAGCAGGGCGGCGTTCGACCCGGTGAACCCGGTCAGGTAGCGGACGTTGACCAGGTCGGTGACCAGCAGCGCGTCGAGCTCGGCGGCGCGCAACAGCTCGCGCAGCACACGACGCCGGCTCAAGGGGCCCATACCGCCACCCTACGACCCGCGAGTCGGGGTATCCGTGCGGCCGAGTCGGGGTATCCGTGCGCGCGAGCCGCGACCGTCAGCTCTGCTCGGAGAGCCACCGCAGCGCGAGTGCATACCCGCTCACCCCGAGTCCGATGATCACCCCGCTGGCCACGGCGCTGACATAGGAGTGGTGCCGGAACCCCTCACGCTTGTGCACGTTGCTGAGATGCACCTCCACCAGGGGAGCAGTGAGCTGGGCGCACGCGTCGCGCAACGCAACCGAGGTATGCGTCCAGGCCCCGGCATTGAGCACCACCGGGATACCGGCATCGGCGGCGGTGTGCAACCAGCCGAGCAGCTCGCCCTCGTGGTCGGTCTGCCGGACCTCGACGGCCAACCCCAGCTCGGCGCCGGTCCGCTCACAGAGCGCGACGAGATCGGTGTAAGTGTTCAAGCCGTAGACCGAGGGCTCGCGGGTGCCCAGCCGGGCGAGGTTGGGACCGTTGAGAACGAGCACCGGACGCGTACCCGGGCCTGCTGGTGCCCCCGCAAGCCCGGTCATGCCACCGCTTTCCCGCTGATCGCCGCGTAGGCCCGCTCGAGCAGCTCCGGTTCCGGGCCCTCCAGCCTGCCCGGCTGGGCCAGGCCGTCGAGCACGACGAAGCGCAGCATCCCGGAACGGGACTTCTTGTCCCCGCGCATCGTCTCGACGAGCTCGGGCAGCGCACCTGGCACGTAGGACACCGGGAGCCCGAGCGCGCTGAGCAGGGCACGGTGCCGGTCGGCGGTGGCGTCGTCGAGCCGGCCCGCGGCGCGGCCGAGCTCGGCGGCGAAGACGAGGCCGACGCTCACCGCCGCACCGTGGCGCCAAGTGTAGCCCTCACGCCGCTCGATGGCATGCGCGAGGGTGTGGCCGTAGTTGAGGATCTCGCGCAGGTGCGACTCGCGCAGGTCCGCGGACACGACGTCGGCCTTAACCTGTATGGAGCGGCGGACCAGCTCTGGTAGCACCGCACCGGTCGGGTCGAGTGCGGCTGGCGGGTCGGCCTCGACGAGCTCGAGGATCACCGGATCGGCGATGAACCCGGCCTTGACGATCTCCGCCATTCCCGCGGCCAGCTCGGCGGGTGGCAGTGTCTCCAGCGAGCCGAGGTCCACCAGCACCGCCGAGGGCTCATGGAACGCGCCGACGAGGTTCTTCCCGGCCGCGGTGTTGATGCCGGTCTTCCCGCCCACCGCGGCGTCGACCATGGCAAGCAGCGTGGTCGGCACGTGCACGACCCGCACGCCACGCATCCAGGTGGCGGCGACGAAACCGGCGAGGTCGGTCACGGCCCCGCCGCCCAGCGCGATGACCACGTCGCCGCGGGTGAGCCCGATCTCGCCACAGACCTCCCAGCAGAAGCCGGCCACGGCCAGCGACTTACCCTCCTCGGCATCGGGCACCTCGACCCGATGGGCGTCGACGCCGGCAACCTCCAGCCCGGCCCGGACGGCCTCTGCGACGTCGGCCAGCGGCGGCTGGTGCACGATCATCGCCGCACCTGCACCCAGCTCGCTGATCACCTCGGTGAGCAGTCCGCGCAGGTTCCGACCCACCAGGACCTGGTAAGGCCGCTCGGCGGCCACCTCGATCCGGGCGGGCCCGCTCACTGAACCCTCCGCGCCGGCTGCGCGCCGCGGGTGACCGGGTCGGGTAGCGGTACCTCGTCGCGCGGGGTGGGCCGGTCGAGCGGATCGTCCGCGACCGGATCGGTGGGCTCGAGGGGCTCCACCGGCTCGTCCAGCGCGGCGAGCACCGCGGCGGCGACCTGGTTCGCGCTGCGCCGCGTGGTGTCCACCTCGACGGTGGCGACCTCCCGGTAGAGCGGCGCCCGGGCGTCGAGCAGGGCCTTGAACGTGGCGCGCGGGTTGACCCCGGCCAGCAGCGGGCGCGCGGTGGACAGCCCGGTGCGGCGCAGCCCGGCGGTCAGCCCGACCTGCAGCCACACCACCCGGTGCCCGCGCAGGGCCGTCCTGGTCTCGGCGGCCAGCACGGACCCCCCACCCAGGGCGAGCACCCCGTCGATCTCCACCAGCGCGCGGGCCACGACCTCGCGCTCCACCGCCCGGAAGGCGTCCTCGCCGTCCTGGGTGAACAGGTCCGCGATCGACGTGCCGGTGCGGGCCTCGACGAGCGCGTCGACATCGGCGAATCCCACGTCGAGTCGCCGGGCCAGAATCCTGCCGACCGTGCTCTTGCCCGATCCCGGCGGCCCGACCAGGACCAGCGTGGGCCGACTCATCCCGGACCACCGGCCGCCAGGTAGGACCGCAGGTTGCGGACCGTCTCGGGCAGGGAGTCGCCGCCGAACTTCTCCAGCGCCGCGTCGGCCAGCACGAGCGCGACCATCGCCTCGGCGACGACACCTGCGGCCGGCACCGCGCAGACATCGGAGCGCTGGTGGATGGCCTGCGCGGGCTCGCCCGTGGCGACGTCGACGGTGCGCAGCGCACGGGGCACCGTGGAGATCGGTTTCATCGCGACCCGGACGCGGACCGGCTCGCCGTTGGTCATGCCGCCCTCGATGCCACCGGCCCGGTTGGACAGCCTCGTGACCGGGTCGCCGGGAACCATCTCGTCGTGCGCGGCGCTGCCGCGCCGCGCCGCCGTGCGGAACCCGTCACCGATCTCGACGCCCTTCATCGCCTGGATCCCCATCAGCGCGCCGGCCAACCGGGCGTCGAGCCGACGGTCGGAGTGCACGTAGGAGCCGATCCCGACCGGCAGCCCGTAGGCGATGACCTCCACGACCCCGCCGAGGGTGTCGCCGTCACGCTGCGCGGCGTCGACCTCGGCCACCATCGCCGCGGTGGCGGCCTCGGTGAACGCGCGTACCGGGCCGGCGTCGACGCGCTCCAGATCACCCGGGCCGGGGGCCTCGCCCTCGGCCGCCTCGACCGCCCCGAGTGCGACGACGTGGGACAGGATGTCGACTCCGAAGCCCTGGGTGAGAAACGCCTTGGCGACGGCGCCAAGCACGACCCGCGACGCCGTCTCCCGCGCGCTGGCCCGTTCGAGCACCGGGCGGGCGTCGTCGAAACCGAACTTGGTCATGCCCGCCAGGTCCGCGTGTCCAGGTCGGGGCCGGGTGAGCGGCGCGTTGCGGGCCCGGTCGGCGAGAACCGAAGGGTCCACCGGGTCGGCCGCCATCACGGTGTCCCACTTGGGCCACTCGCTGTTCCCGATCCGGACGGCCACCGGGCCACCCTGGGTCAGGCCGTGGCGGATCCCACCGATCACCTCGAGCTCGTCGGCCTCGAACTTCATCCGGGCACCCCGCCCGTAGCCGAGGCGGCGGCGGGCCAGCTCGGCCCCCAGCTCCTTGGTGGTGATCTCGACACCCGCGACCATGCCCTCGAGCACGGCGACCAACGCGGGACCGTGCGACTCGCCGGCCGTGATCCAACGCAACACGTTTACCATCCTCTCACCCCGGTGCCGCGGCGAGCCCCGTGCCCGCCACCACGAGCCAGCTCGCCACCAGCATCGAGGGGCCGTGCGGCAGCTCGCCGCCGCGGGCCAGCCCGCCGCAGGCCAAACCGACCATCGCCACCAGCCCGCTGAGCACCGCCGCGAGCAACGCACCGGCCGGCAGCGACGACCAGGACGCGGCCCCGAGCACCGCCCCGACCGGCGCCGCGAGCTTCACGTCACCCGCGCCCAACGCCCGCGGCGCGACGAGGTGCACGGCGGCGTGCGCGAGGACCAGTACCGCCGCTCCGGCCGCCGCGCGCAGTACCGCCGGAGCGCCGAGCGGCGCGATCAGCAACAGTGCGACCGGTAGCGCAGGCAGGGTCAGCACGTCGGGCAGCCGGTGCTCGGCGAGGTCGACCGCGCCCGCGGCGGCAGCCAACCAACCCAGCCCGAGCAGCACCGGCACCCACGACGGTGCCAGCAGCCGGGCGCCCAGTGCTGCCCCGGTCAGCCCCCACGGCAGTGCCACCGCGAGCTCGCACCACGGCGGGGGCACCCGGGCCCCGCGGCGCAGCCGGGCCAGCAACACCCGCGCAGCCACCCCGGCCGGCAACCCGACGGCGAAGCAGGCCACCCCCGCGGTCACCGGGACGACCAGCTCGGATCTCATGCCTCGATGCTGCGCCGCCGGGCACTCGCGCACCAACCCACGCCCCACCGTTGTGAATGGCTGCACCCCGATGTGTACAACCCGGTGCGGGCCGGTTCGGCAACGTGGTACTGGTCGCGGCGCACAGCGAGCTGCCCGTCGAGCGGTTGACCCGGCGCGGCGCCGCGGACCCGTTCCCCGCCCGGCTGCTCGACGGCCGCGCATTGCGCGAGTTCGCCCGGGACGCTCCGGTGCGCACCGACGCCACCGCGACACCCTCACCGCTGCCGCCGCCGGGCTTCTTCGGCCGGTAGCTCAGATCGCACCGTTGGCGATGGCGGTGCGAACGTTCTGCTTGTGCTCCTCGAGCGTGCGACCGAAGCAGGACGAACCGTCGGGCTTGCAGCGGACGAAGTACAGCCACGGTCCGGGCTCAGGGTTGCGCGCCGCGGCGATCGCGGCTCTGCCGGGCGCCGCGATCGGTGTCGGCGGCAGCCCGGTGACCGCGTAGGTGTTGTAGGCGCCCGCCTTCGCCCTGGCCTCCGCCGTGGTCCGCAGGGCCTGCAGGTCGAGCGGATAGTTGACGGTGGAGTCGAGCTCGAGCCGCTGGTCGGCGCCCAACCGGTTGTAGATCACCCGCGCCACCTCGGGCATGTCCGGGGTGATCGCTTCCTTCTCCACCAGCGAGGCGACGGTCAGCACCTGGTAAGGGGCCAAACCCGCCTCCTTCGCGCTGCCGGCGATGCCGGTGGCCTCGAGCCGGGCGAGCGAGACGGCGAGCACCGAACGCAGCACGCCGGCGGCCGGGGTGCCGGGCGCGACATCGTAGACGCCCGGAACGAACAGCCCTTCGAGCCGGCGCGCCGGCTCGGCGCGACGCACGTCGTCGAGCGCCCAGCCCGGCACCCCCAGCTCGGCGGGGTCCGTGCCGGTCATGGTGGTGCGCAGCGCGTCGGCGCTCACGCAGCGCCGCTGCCCGTCGAACCTCGCGCAGCTGGCCTGCGAGATCAGGCTGAGCACGCCGGGGACGACCGTACCGTCCGGGGAGCGGGTGTCGTCGAGCTGCGCCCCGCCGCGGATCTCGAGCCGGCCCACCCGCGACGCCGGGTCGAGCAGCAGCGCGACGGCCGACGCGCCCGACATCATCGAGCGCAGCTGGTAGTAGCCGGGCTGGATGCCACGAACCCGTTCGTCGGCAGCGGCGGCGTGGGTGAACGCCGCGGCGCTCGCGACCACCCCGCGTTGGGCGAGCATGGCGCCGATCTGGGTGGTCGAGTCGCCGTCGTGCACCCGGACGACGACGTCGCCCGTGCCCGCCGCGTCGAAGTCGGGGGTGGACCTGAGGTACCCGAGCACGTAGGCGCCGCCGCCGAACACGACGCCGAGCAGCAGCATCACGGCCAGCCCGACGATCCCGGCGCGACGACGACGCCGCCGGGCCTGCACGCGCACCCCGCCGCGGCGGCCGGCGAGCTCGGCACGCCGGCTCGGGCCGGTGCCCACCCGCTCGCTCACCCGGGATGCCCGGTCGCGAGCTCCAGTGGGTTCACAGCTCCGCAGGGTAACGGGCAGGTGGCGGCGAAACCGCGGCGAGGTCTCATGATCGGGCTCGACCGGCGTCGAGCCAGCCCTGCAGGATCCCGACGGCCGCCACCTGGTCGACGACCGAGCGCTGCGGGCGCCCCTTCACCCCGCGCTCGCGCAGCTGGCGGGTGGCCACCACCGTGGTGAACCGCTCGTCGGCCAGCGCGACGGGCACGTCGACGACCCCGGTGAGAGTGGCGGCGAACTCCCGGGCGGCCTGGGCGGCGGGCCCCTCACGGCCGGCCAGCGTCCGCGGCAGCCCGACGACGATCTGCACGATGTCGTGCTCGCTGACCAGGCCGGCGATCACCCGCAGGTCGGCGCCGCCCCCCGCGTCGGGCGGTACCGGGTCGCGCGCCACGGTGACCAACGGGGTGGCCAGCACCCCGTCCGGATCACTCAGCGCGACGCCCACCCGCACCGCCCCGACGTCGATCCCGAGCCGGCGGCCCCGCAGCGGGGTCACCGCGCGGCGAGCTCGCGGCGCAGTGCCGCCCGCAGAGCCTCGACCGCGGCCGGGACACCGCTCGGATCGGTGCCGCCGCCCTGAGCCAGCTCGGGCTTGCCGCCGCCGCGGCCCCCCACCGCGGGGGCGAACGCCGGGACCAGCCGGCCCGCGGCGAGACCCTGCTCGCGGGCGGCCGCGGTGGTGGCCACCACGAACGACACCGCGGCGGCGTCCCTGCTGAACAGCGCCACCACCCCGGGCCGCACACCGAGCCGCCCACGCACGTCACAGGCCAGCGCGCGCAGGTCGGTGCCGGTTACCCCGTCGGGTGCCGCGACGGCGACGAGGGCGACTCCCCCGACGTCCTCAGCGGCACCGGCGAGCGAGCCTGCGGAGGCGAGCACCGCGCCGGCCCGCACCTTCTCCAGCTCGCGCTCGGCCACCCGCAGCCGCTCCACCACCCCGCCGATGCGCTCGGGCAGCTCCTCGGGCCGGACCTTGAACTGCTCGGCCAGCTGGGACACCAGGACATGCTCGCGGGCGAGGAACCGGAAGGCGTCCAGGCCCACCAGCGCCTCGACGCGGCGCACTCCGGCGCCGATCGAGGCCTCGGACAGCAGCTTGACCAGGCCGAGCTGGCCCGAGCGGCGCACGTGGGTGCCGCCGCACAGCTCGCGGGAGTAGTCGCCGATCTCGACGACCCGCACCGCGTCGCCGTACTTCTCGCCGAACAGCGCCATCGCGCCGATGTGCCGGGCCTCGTCCTGGGTGGTGACGAACGCGCGGACCTCGTGGTCGGCGGTGAGCACGCCGTTGACCTCGTCCTCGACCTCGGCGAGCACCGAGGCCGGCACCGCCCCGGTGGGCGAGGTGAAGTCGAACCGCAGCCGCCCAGGGGCGTTGAGCGAGCCGGCCTGGGTGGCGGAGTCGCCCAGTGCGCGCCGCATCCCGGCGTGCACGAGGTGCGTCGCGGAGTGTGCGCGGGAGACAGCCGCCCGCCGCGACGTGTCCACGCAGGCCTGCACGGTGGCGTCGAGCCGGATCTCGCCGTCGTCGACCGTGCCGCGGTGCACGACCAGCCCGGTGACCGGTGACTGCACATCGGTCACGGTGACCGTGCAGCCCTCGCCCCGGATCCACCCGGTGTCGGCCTGCTGGCCACCGCCCTCGGCGTAGAACGGGGTGCGGTCGAGCACGACCTCCACTGCGGTGCCTGCGCCCGCGGCGGGCACGCCGGCGCCGTCGACGATCAGACCGACGATCCGTGCCTCGCCGTTGAGGTCGGTGTAGCCGAGGAACTCGGTGCCGCCCGCGGCGTCGAGCACGGCGCGGTACGCCGTGCTGTCGCTGTGGCCGGTCTTGTGGGCCTTGGCGTCGGCCTTGGCCCGGTTGCGCTGCTCGGCCATCAGGCTGCGGAAGCCCTGCTCGTCGACGGTCAGCCCGGCCTCGGCCGCCATCTCCAGCGTCAGCTCGATCGGAAAGCCGTACGTGTCGTGCAACCTGAACGCCTGGTCGCCGGGCAGCCGGCCCCCACCGGCCTGCTTGGTGGTGGCCACGGCGGTGTCGAAGATGCGCGAGCCGGCCATCAGCGTCTGGAGGAACGCTTCCTCCTCGTTGCGCACCACGGCGGAGATGCGCTCGAAGTCGGCGGCGAGCTCCGGGTAGGCCGGCGCCATCGCGTCGCGGACGACCGCGGCGAAGGAGCTCAGCACCGGCTCGTGGGTGCCGAGCAGCCGCGCTGAGCGCACGATGCGGCGCAGCAGCCGCCGCAGCACGTAGCCGCGGCCCTCGTTGGACGGGGTCACGCCGTCCCCAATGATCATCACGCCGGAACGGGCGTGGTCGGCGATCACGCGGAACCGGACGTCGTCCGGCACGGACGCGCCGTAGCGACGGCCGGAGAGCTCCTCGGCCCGTGCGATTACTGGGCGCACGAGGTCTGTCTCATAGACGTTGTCGACGCCCTGCAGCAGGGTGGCGACCCGCTCGACGCCCATGCCGGTGTCGATGTTCTTCTTCGGCAGTACCCCGACCGGCGGGTGCTCGTCCTTCGGGCTCAGCTCGCCACGAACATCCTGCATGAAGACCAGGTTCCAGATCTCCAGGTACCGGTCCTCATCGGCCTCGGGGCCGCCGTCGCGGCCGTGCTCGGGGCCACGGTCGAAGTAAATCTCCGAGCAGGGGCCGCCGGGGCCGGGCACGCCCATGTCCCAGTAGTTGTCCTTGCCGCCGCGGCGCTGGACGCGCTCCGCGGGCAGGATCTTCCGCCACAGGTCGACGGCCTCGTCGTCGTTGTGGTGGACGGTGGCCCACAGCCGGTCGGGGTCCATGCCGTAGCTGTCGGTGACCAGGTTCCAGGCATGCTCGATGGCCCCGGCCTTGAAGTAGTCACCGAAGGAGAAGTTGCCGGCCATCTGGAAGAACGTGTTGTGCCGGGTGGTTTTGCCGACCTCGTCGATGTCCCCGGTGCGCACGCACTTCTGGATCGACGTTGCCCGCGGGTACGGCGCGGGCGCGTCGCCCAGGAAGTAGGGCTTGAACTGGACCATGCCCGCGTTGACGAACAACAGGTTCGGGTCATTGAGGATCAGCGAGGCGCTGGGGACGCGGGTGTGGGCCGCCGCGACGAAGTGCTCGGTGAACCGGCGGACAATCTCGTGGGTCTGCACGGAGGGCTCTACTACCCCGCCCGCGGCGTTCGCGCACCTCGCCCGGTCCGCGCCGGCGCCGGCTCCTCGGCCGGCTCGCCGCCGCGTCCGGGTATGGCGGTGCCGGTGCGCCGGGCGACCAGCTCGTTGAGCTCCTGCTCGCGGGTCACCATCCCGGCGCGGACCTCGGCGCCGAAAGCGCCGAGGCCTGCGCCGAGCTCGCGCAGCCCTTCGGCGAGGTTGGCCCCGACGCCGGCCGGGGTGAGGTTGCGGGCGGCCTGCTGGGCCCGCCGGGTGGCGTACACCCCGGCGGCGAGCCCGGTGCCGAGCCAGAACAGTCGCTTCACATCGTGCCCTTGCGTTTCTTGGTGCGACCGCGACCCAGCGAGTGGGCGCCGGCATCCTTACCGACCTTGCGCGCCTTGACCGCCTTGTTGAGCCCGTAGGAGAACGCCGCGACACGGACCAGGGGACCGCCCAGCGTCGCGGTGAAAAGAGACGTCAGAACGGCGAGGTTGCTCGTCACGGTGCGGGCACCGGAGGTGATCCCGTCGACGCGCTCCAGCTGCGCGTTCACCTGGTGCAGGGTCGTCTGGGCGTCGGTCAGCAGGGGCGCGCTACCCTCGTGCGCCTTGCGTAGGGCCGTGGTCGCCTCGTCGAGCGTGCGACCGAGCTTGAACAACGGAACCGCGAGTAGCACCACGAGAACCACGAAGGCTCCCGCGGCGATCAGCGCAGCTATCTGACCAGCCGACACGTGCCCTCCTAGCGCCCTACCGACGATGGTGGAGTGATCGGCGGACAGGCTACCCCCCGGCGGGTCGCGCGCTCAGCCGGCCTGCATGCCCGGCGCGTCCCCGGAGTCGCCGGCGTGCTCGCGGGCGATGCGCTGCTCCTCGACGAGGAGCTCGCGCAGCCGCAGCAGCGCCCGGTGCTGGGTCACCCGGACCGCACCAGGGGTGGACCGGACCGCCTGCGCGGTCTGCTCGGCGCTCAGTCCGACACCCATCCGAAGCACGAAGACTTCGCGCTGGCGGGGGGTGAGCCGGTGCAGCAGCGCACCCAGCTGCGCACTACGCTCGGCGGCGAGCATCCGGTTCTCGGGCCCGTCGAGAGTGAGCACGGTGTCGGGCACCTCGGCCATCGGCTCGGCATGGTTGCGTCCAATGGCCCGGAACGTGTCGGTGACCTTGTGGGCGGCGATGCCGTAGACGAACGCCCGGAACGACAGGCCCCTGACCCGGTAGGTCGGCAGCGCGTTCACCACGGCGAGGCAGACATCCTGGGCGACGTCCTCGGCGGACCCGATCGCGGTCTCCTGGCGACCCAGCCTGCCCCGGCAGTAGCGCAGCACGAGCGGGTGGATCTCGCTGAGGAGCCGAGCCTTCGCGTGCGGGTCGCCGGCGACGGCGTTGGCGACGAGCTCCTCGGGGAACGCGTCCGGTCCGGGAGCGACCGCGGGCACCGCGACGTGGACAGCCTCGTCGATCTCGGCGGCGACCGGGTCCGGTACGGCCGGGGCCACCAGGTGGATCGGCACCTGCTCCATGCGCCCGACGCCGTCGCTGCTGCCAGCGGTGGTCATCGCAGGTCAACCGCCTCGTCCGCAGGTGCAACGCTGGCACTCATGTCGGTTCCCCTCCCCTGCACCGGTGCGTGGACCGGTGTCGTGCCTCGACGAGGACCGCGCACCACCCGTCGAGCGGCGTACAGTGTCCTGCGGTACTACCGAGAGGAACCTTCGGCGGTCGGTGTGCTGTGCGAACCTTGCCGACCGGCACGAGCGGCATCCCCACTGCGGTCCGGTGTCGACGGTGCCCGCGACGCCGGACGTTTCACATTCAAGTAGTGCGTAAGCAGTTTGGGTGATAGCCCAGTCGGAGTCAAGGGTAGTCCGGCCGAGATATCGCTACTCTGAGTTCGATGACCCGTTCCGTACACCCGTTCGCCTGCCCAATGTCCGCCCCGCGCGGACGAAGCGTGACCGGACTCGGCGGGCGGGCACCGAACTGGGAGCGGAGAGCGCCACCGGGTCGCACGCGCGCCAGATACCCCGACTCGCTCGCCCGCTCATCCCGACTCGCGCGGTGAGTCGGCCACGATGGGGGCATGTATCGCGTCGAGTCCGAGGTCGGGCGGTTGCGCCAGGTGATCCTGCACCGGCCCGGTCTCGAGCTGAAGCGGTTGACCCCGGGCAACAAGGACCGGCTGCTGTTCGACGACGTGCTGTGGGTGGCGCGCGCGCAGGCCGAGCACGACGCGTTCGCCGCGGTACTGCGCGAACGCGGCGTCACCGTGCACCTGTTCGGGGAACTGCTGCGGTGCACCGTGGAGATCCGCCCGGCCCGCAAGCACATCCTCGACCGGATCTTCGACGACCGGGTGTACGGCCCGCTGGCCATCGACACGCTGCGCGCCTGCTTCGACGAGATGGACGGCGACACCCTCACCGAGCACCTGGTCGGCGGCATCACCAAGCGCGAGGTGCTGGACCGGATCGACGAACCGCGCTCGATCGCCTTCCACGTGCTCGAACCGGACGACTTCGTGCTCGAACCGCTGCCCAACCACCTCTATACCCGGGACACGTCGGCGTGGATCCACGGCGGTGTCGCGATCAACAGCATGCGCAAGCCGGCCCGGATGCGGGAGACCGTGCACTACGAGGCCGTCTACCGCTGGCATCCGCTGTTCGCGGGCGCGGACTTCGCGGTGTGGTCCGAGGGCACCACCGACGGTCCGGCGACCACCGAGGGCGGGGACATCCTGGTGCTCGGCGGGGGCGCGGTGCTCATCGGAATCAGCGAGCGGACCACCGCGGCCGGCGTGGAGCGGCTGGCGCTGCGGCTGTTCGCGGGCGGGGAGGTGGATCGGATCGTCGCGGTGGCCCTGCCGCAGACCAGGGCGCTGATGCACCTCGACACCGTGCTGACCATGGTCGACGGCGAGACGTTCGTCGAGTACGCCGGGCTCGGCCCGCTGCCGGGCTACACGGTTCGCCCGGGACGCACCCACCGGGACCTGCACGTCACCGACCACCGCCCGCACGACATGCACGCCGCCATCGCCGCAGCGCTCGGCCTGTCGGGGATCCGGGTGCTCACCGCGGGACAGGACGTGCACGGCGCCGAGCGCGAGCAGTGGGACGACGGGTGCAACGTGCTCGCCGTCGCTCCCGGCGTGGTCGTCACCTACGAGCGCAACACGACGACGAACGCGCACCTGCGGCGACACGGCGTCGAGGTGCTCGAGGTTCCGGGCAGCGAGCTCGGCCGTGGTCGGGGCGGCCCGCGGTGCATGAGCTGCCCGATCCAGCGCGACCCCGGCTAACCCGACCTGACCTCACGGGTGGCGGCAGAAGGACGAGGTGTCGGCGAACAGGGCTGCCAGGTCGGGCGGCTCCGGCAGGCCCGCGAGCTTCCTGAGGTCCCATCCTCCTCTGAAGGGCTCCTCCGTCCCGTAGCGCCATCGCCCGTCGAGCGTCCTCGGCTCGCCCTCGGGGGTCTTGAGCAGACGCCATTCGACCTCGCCCGCGTCCCGTGGTGGCTGTCGGGACCCTTCCTGGCACCACCACCCGCGGAAGACGCCATCGGGTGAAAGGGTGCCCACGACCGTCCCCTTGTTGGCGCGGTAGACGCCATGGATCTCCCCGCCCACCTCCCGGAACACGGTTTCGCCGAATGAGCTGTCCGAGTTCCAGACACCGACGAGGTCCTGGGCCGGCAGCGACCCGAACGTCCCGAGTGCCAGCGGGCGAGGGGTCGAGTCGACGGCCCAGTACTTGGCCAGCACACCCGTCTTGTACGGAGCGGTATCGACCGACACGTCTCCCGCGAACGGGTAGTCCAGCACCATGGTCAGCAGGTAGGCGAAGGACACGAAGGCGGACGTTGCGCCGACGATCAACGCTCGGGTGCGCAGTCTCCTGACGCTGGCGGGGTACGCCAGCATGATGAACACGATCGCTCCGACCACCAGCAGGATACGCAACAACGGGGAAAGGCTGTCCTGGCTCTGTTGGACGCGCTGCCGCCGGTTCAGGGTGATCTGGCCGAGGTCGTCCACCGCCCTCTGATAAAACGTCTGCTCGACCTGGGACTGCGGCTCATAACTCTGCACCGTGGCGTACAGGCCCTCGAGTGCCGCGAACGCACGGGGGCTGGAGTCCCCTGATCGCAGCCTCGGCCATTCGTCCTCGACCACAGCGTGGACGTACTCGTCGGCTCCGTTCCTTATCGAGTCCCGCGGGCCGAGAGGAAACGTGTCGGCGGCACGGGTCAGTCCGGCCAGCGCCGACGCCTCGGAGGAGACGGTCGACGACGCTGCCGCCAGGTTCCCCGAAAGGTTGGCGATCACCAGGGCCAGGACGATCGTGTAGAGCAGGGCGAACACGTCCGCCCGGAGGATTCCGGTCACCTCTTCGAAACCGGAGCCGGCCAGGTTGGGAAGCATCTTGTGAATGAAAACAGAGATGATCACCGCCACCGCGGTCGTGCCGCCGACAATGATCGCAATCAGGCTCAACGTCGAGAAATGGTTGAGAAGATACTGTGTCATCGCTGCATCCGTGGCGGTCGTAGTACAGCGCCGACCTGGGCTTCCTCAGTCATCGGGACCCCACCGTGGGAGGCAGGGTGAAGTGGACGGTCTCGCGGGTGGTCTCGCGTTCGGCGACGGTGAGCGGTCCCAGCCCGGCGAGTGCGGTGACGACGGCCTCGACCAGCCGTGGTGGGGCCGAGGCGCCTGCCGTGAGCCCGACCACGTCCACTCCGGCAAGCCATTCGGGACGGATGTCGCCGGCGTGGTCGATGAGCTGGGCGGGCGTGTCACGGCGGCGGGCGAGTTCGACCAGTCGAAGCGAGTTGGAGGAGTTCACCGAGCCGACCACGAGCACCAGGTCGGACTCGCCGACGATGGCCGTTCAGCGCGTCCTGGCGGTTCGTCGTGGCATAACAGATGTCGTCGGCCGCCGGCCCGTGCAGAGCCGGGAACCGGGCGTGCAGGGCAGCGACCACGTCAGCGGTCTCGTCCACGGCAAGGGTGGTCTGCGTCAGGTACGACACCCGCGCCGGGTCACGGGCCGTCACGTGTTCGACGTCAGCGACGGTCTGCACCAGGACGGTATGGTCCGGGGCCTCACCGAGGGTGCCCTCGACCTCCTCGTGCCCGGCGTGACCGATGAGGATCACGGTGTCGCCACGGGCCGCGAACCGCCGGGCCTCGGCGTGCACCTTCGCCACCAGCGGGCAGGTCGCGACGATGGCGTTCAGCCCCCGACGCACGGCCTCGGTATGGACGCTCGGTGACACCCCGTGGGCGGAGAACACGACGGTAGCTCCGTCGGGCACGGCGTCCAGCTCGTCGACGAACACCGCACCCCGAACCTGCAGGCGGGTCACCACATGGGTGTTGTGCACGATCTGCTTGCGGACGTACACGGGTGCGTCCCACTGGTCCAGGGCGCGCTCCACGACCTCGATCGCGCGCTCGACCCCGGCGCAGAACGATCGTGGTGCGGCGAGCAGGACCGTGCGGGACCGGTCCGCCACGGCCAGCCAGGCATCCAGGGCCGCCCGCCCGGTGGCCCGGCCGTTGCTGTCGGCGTCCGCGCAGGCCACCGCCAGGCCCACCTGGTCGCCGGTGGCGGGGAGCAGAGCGGCCACGGCGGTCAGGTGGTCAGCCCCGGTCTCGCCACCGCCGAGATGCAACGGCCCGCGAGCGGTGGCCACGCCGTGGCGGCCCAGCTCGCCCGCGAGCAGCGCCGCCGCGGGGCACCGCGTTGCGGGTCGGTCCCGGCGGAGCAGCTCATCGGCAACGAGCACCACGCCCGGTTCCAGGCGAACAGGGCAGGTGGCGGTGGTCGTGGTCCGCGTTCCGGTGCCAGGCATCGGCAAGTCCTCCTCGGCTCGGCTGCTCATCAGGACACGGCGCATCGCCGGCACGGGTCAGTGGTCGCGGTCCATGTCATCGACAGACCACCGACGCCGGCGACCCGGTACCGGGTGCGGGTTCGAGGTGAGCAGCGGAGGTTCCGAGCCCGACCGGACGGCCGGACGGCGGTATCCCTGCTGCCGGGTGGTATCGCAGTTCGGATTCCTCATACCGGTGACATCCCGCATGCCAGGTGAGGATTCCCGCCAACCAGTCTTTGAGCTCCTCGGCATACCCGATCAGCGTGTTACGCGCGTCGGCGTCCAGGTTGAAGTCGTCGAACAGGGTCGGAAGCTCGGTGGAGACGACGTGCTCGAACTGGCGCATCCGGGAGGTCATCAGGTCGTTGACCACATCGAGGGCCCGATGCCGGTCGCAGTTCAGAAAGTTCTGGACGACCAGGACGCCGTTGTGGATCTCGCCCTCGAACTGGATCTCCTTCTGGTAGGAGAAGACGTCGTTGAGCAGGCAGGCATAGTCTGCGGCCGAGTTCTCCATCGCCCTGATCGGCCGGGTCCGGTAGATCTCGGGCGGCACCGTCTGCCCATGAGCCAGCCGGGACAGGCTCATCGTGAGATCCGAGCCGAATGTCTTACGGCGCATCTCGATGTAGTCGACCGGGTCGGGAATGCGGTTCTGAATCTGGTTGGCGAGCTCCCACAACCAACTCTCGGTCATGTCCTCGATGGCGACGCGGAACTTGCGGCGCGCGCTCACGGTCATCGGGCCGGCCGTGCGGGACCACAGGTCGGCCAGGCCGCGTTCCAGCGCAGTCATCGGGACGGGCGTGACAGTGGAGTCCACCGGCATGAACTCCGAGAGTCGCTCGTTGCACAGCTTCGCGCCGAGCATGTCGTGAGTGCGCCCGAAGACCACCGGGAAGTAGTCGTCCCCGTAGGTCCCCCAGGTGAGCCAACCCGTGGTCAGGTTCAGCTCGTCGGCGGATGCGTCCGGGTGGATCCCGGCCGCGCACAGCGCGAAGTCGAAAGCCCGGAGCTTGTGCTCGTCCCAGATGCCGGATCGGGGAACACCGGGTAGTGAGTCCAGCATCCCCATCCGCTGTCCCCACTCCACCATGTGGCGCCGCGCGGCGGGTAGGTGCCGGCTCAGCCGGGTGACGAACGGCATGTAGAAATCGGGAAGTGGCAATGTCCCCACGACCTGATACGGGACGTGGGTGAAGCTCTTGAGCCGCTGTGGCGCCGACGCGATGAGTGAGAACGCAATGTGGACGGCCGAGGTGCCCAAACCCGTCGGGCCGTCCAGAACACCCCGGCTGGGCGCAGCACCGCTCGATCCGCCGTTCATGTAACGGCTCGAACGCATATGCCACTCGTGGCCGCCCGACTGCCAGTCCTGGAGTCCCTTCACATAGGCAAGAACGTCCAGGCGGGCCTTCGGGTCCAGGCCGTACTCCTCGAGGAGCGGGGGCAGTTCGGTGAAGGCGGTGTGCTCGAACTGCTGCAGCCGCGAGGTGAGCTGGTCGTTGACGGCATCGGCGGCCTGCTGCGTGCCGCAGCCGAGGAACCGTTCGAAGACCAGCACACCGTTGTTGAGCTCGCCTTCCTCCTCGGTCTCCCGCTGGTAGGAGAAGATGTCGTTGCGAAGATGCACGCCATCGGCGAACGTGTCCTTCAACACTCGCATGGGTCGGCTGGCAGCGATCTCCGCTGGGACCTCAGCGTCCGCGGCGTGTTCGACGAGGTTGGCCGACCAGGGGGCACCCCCCACCTTCCGCCGCATCTCGATGTACTCGACCGGGTTGGGAACTCGGCTCTCGCTGATGTTCGAGAGCTCCCACAGTGACTCTTCGAGCAGGTTCTTGGTGCTTATGGCGAATCGCCGTCGCCAGTCCGTCGACCTGGTCGGGATGGTGCGGGTCCACAAGTCGGCGAGACCGCGCTCCACCGGGTTGGTCGGTGTCGCAGTGATCGCTCCCACCACCGGCATGAACGACGGTAACCTGTCCAGGTACTCTTTGGCGCCGACCTGATCACGTTCGCGGTAGGGACCGCCCTTGCGGGCGGCCCCCCGCGCAGATCCCAGCGTGCGCTGCTAACGCACTGGGCTCCTGCCTTGGGTTCTGGCGTCGAAGCGCACGTTCGGGAAGGGATGCTTCACGCGGGCGGGTGGTA
>JBBSGM010000010.1:0-54652 GCA_038254065.1 Mycobacteriales bacterium
CCAGCCCGGCACGTCCATCGTCCTGCACCCGCCGGCCGCCGACCCCGGCATCACCGACGACGAGCGCCGCACCATCGCCGAGATGATGGCCAAGGGAACCTACGCCATCATCATCCTGGCCACCAAGGACCTCGACGGCACCTTCGAACGCCTGCAGGCCAGCGACGCCGACGTCGTCCAGGAGCCGACCGAGCAGCCGTACGGCGTTCGCGACTGCGCCTTCCGCGATCCCGCGGGCAACCTCGTCCGCATCAACCAGCTGCGCTGAGCCGTCCGACAATCGCAGGCCCGACCTGCACAGACGGCACGCTGTAACTGGCCGGGAACCGCGGCAGGGCCTGCACCCACAGCTCCGGCACTTCGAGGGTGCGCAGGATCAGGTACCGCTGGCGGGCCTGCCAGGGCAGCGGCACTGCTTCCGGCTCCTGCTCGTCCTCGCCGAGTTCGGCCAGCTCCACCCCGGCCGGCGCGGTCTCGGTGGCCAACCATCCCAGCGCAACGCCCTCGCGCTGGCATTCGCCGACGTAGGGGCGCCGCTGCGGGAACACCTCGTCCATCGCGGCGACCATCTCCAGCCGCCGCATCGTGCGATCGGCCGGATCGGGCGTGTCCGGGCCGGGCTCGAACGTCGTCACGATCGTCCACGGTGGAACGCGTAGGCAGACGCCACGACCGAGCGATACCGGACCCAGCCTGATCGGTTGTCAGAGAGGGTGTCGCGCACGCGCAGCGGCCGGTACCCGGTCGGACCGAGCTCACCCTCGATGGTGACCCCGATGGCGCCGAAGAAGTTGATGTTCTCGCTGTGTGCCGGGGAGACGTGGGCCAAGACCTCGTCCTCGATGCGGCGCCCGGACCGGCGCATCGACTCCACGGCCGGCCCGTAGTACTCGGTCGTCCAGACCACGGCATTCGTCACGAGCGTGCGGCACCAGGCGCGAGATCCACCACATCCAGCCGTGGCAGGACGGCGCGACGAAACCAGAAAACTGCATCATGACCCGCCGGACCCATCACCACCTCCTGCACCACCCCGGATGGCAGGCACAGATCCGCGACGGGCTCCCGAGTTCATTCCCTACCATCCGACCACGTCCTCAGCTTCGACGAAGGCGTCCATGACACCGGGCTTCACCATGTCGGCGAAGGCGCCAAACGTGCGCGTCACTCTGCCAGAAAAGCCGACCCGTGCAGGGTGATCCCGCTGTGCGGCACCGGGCATGCGGGGTTGGTGCAGGTCAGGGCGACCATATAGGCGTCTTGTTCCTCGTCGAGGAACAAGAACCCCAGGAACAGTGCGTCCCCGACCACGAAGTCCTCCCCGCCGCAGGCGCAACAGCGTGGACGGGTACGGCGTACCCGCTGGAGCACCCGGTCCTTCTGGGCGCCGTGCAGCACTGTCAGCTCGGGACGGATCGTGTCGGTGGTGTCGACACGATCCGTCCCGCAGGCGCTACCCGAGGTGCCCATCAGACCGAGAGGTCCTTGTCGTAGTACACGTTGTCCTCGCGCCACCCGCCCATGCCCTCACCGATGCCCGAGTACTCGCAGACGAACTCGATGCGCTCGATCCACTTGGCCATCTTGAAGCCGACCTGGTTCTCTATCCGCAGGCGCAGCGGAGCGCCGTGCTTGATGGGCAGCGGGGCGCCGTTCATCTCGTAGGCCAGCAGGCACTGCGGGTGCCGTGCCAGGCTCATGTCCAGGATCTCGTAGAACTGCCCCTCGGCCTCCGCGCTCGGCTCATCGCGGCCGTTGTCCTGCATGGTCAAGAAGCAGAGGTGACGGGCTTGGGGAAGCGGCTTGACGAGTTCGAGCAGGTCGCGCATCGGCAACCCGCCCCACTCTCCGATGCTCGACCAGCCCTGGACGCAGTTGTGCAACACCCGCTGCGTCTGCTTCTCGCGCAGTGCACGCAGGTCTGCCAGGGTGAGGGTCACCGGGTTCTCCACCAGGCCCCCGACCTCCAGGCGCCAGTCGACGAAGTTGTGCACCGCCATGACCTTGTACGTGTCGCTGCACGGTGGCTTGCCGTTGACCCGGTGCTCGGGCGAGATCGCCGAGGGCGGGTAGTGTTGCCTGGAGACCATCGGACGCAGCAACCCGAGCCGCCCCCGGTTGATCACGAAGCCGAGCGCACGCTGCACCGAGCGCGGGCTCTTCAGGCTCCACACCGTGGCTGCGACGTGCACCGCCACGATCGCCACGATGAGGGCGATGGAGAGCCAGAACGCGAAGCGCAGGCTCCGCACGGCACCGAGGATCATCAGTGCGTTGAGCTGTGCCCAGCCCCACAGACCGATCATCATCAGGTGCACGGCGATGAACCCGAGGAACGCGACCAAACCGAGAAAATGCAGGGTGCGGGCCCCCTGCCGCCCGCCCCACAGCCGGACATACCACGGGAAATGTGCCTCGACCGCCGGGGACTGCGCGGCGCCGGTCAGGATCTGGAAGGGCGCCAGCAGGAAGATGACGGCGGCGTAGGTCAGCTTCTGGATGCCGTCCAGGGGCTCGCCCGGCAGCAGCGGTGGCAGCCTGAAGCTCAGGTAGGTGAGGATGTCGTTCCACGCCGTGGGTAAGATCGACCACGAGTACGGGAGGTAACGGTGCCACTGCCCGGTCGTGAACAGCAGGACATAATAGGCGACACCGGTCAGGATCCAGCCGATCACCGTGACGAAATGCCAGTGCCGACCCATTCCCAGCATCTTGTGGCCGGGCAGGGACACGATGGAGGAGTAGCTCTCCTCCTCGTCCAGGGTGTCGTACAGCTTGTCGGTGGGCATGGTCTTGCGGGTGAACCGCGCCCATTCGGTGCCCGGCCTGCTGTCGTTGCGCCGGTAGAGCTTGGGGTGGGTGGCGAGAATCTCGATCCCGCTGCGGATGAGCAGGGTCACGAACAAGACGTTGACCCAGTGCTCGACCCGCAACCACCGGATAGTCGAGCGTCACCACGATGATCTCCCGTCAGGCATGCCGGTCAGTCATGCCACTGGCGCCGTTGGGGATAGGCGATGTTCATGCCGGTGAGCACGGAGAAGTGCAGGGCCAGGAACAGCGCCGCGAGCGCCATCGAGAAGGTGCCCAGCGCGTAGTCCCACCGACCCACCAGCTGCGGCAGACCGGGCAGGCCCAGCGAGCGGCCCACGATGTACACCACGAGCGATGCCAACGACACCAGGCTGCCCAGCGCCCAGCCAACCCTGGTGACACCGGGCCTCCCGCCGACTACCATGCCCACCGACGCCAGTACCGCAACGGCGATGACCAGCACGAAGTACGCGACGAGGTAAGCCGGAAACACCACGTCAGCGAGCAGGTAGTAGAGCCGGATCGCCGCAATGCCGAGCAGCACCACGATTCCCGACGCGGTGGTCACCCGCGGCCCGTTGAAGGCGAAGTACCGGTAGAAGGAGATGAGCTTCCCCAGCCCCGTCCAGCGCAGCGCGGCAGTCATCGGCGTCAGGGCACCAGCACCACCTTCTGGCAGCCGTCCTGTTTCTTCTGGAAGATCTCGTAACCGTGCGGCGCCTGGTCCAGCGGCAGGTGGTGGGTGGCCAGGCCCTCGGTGTCCAGCGGATCGCTGTCGTCGAGCAGCAGCGGCATGATGTCGTCGACCCACGCCTTGACGTGGCACTGCCCCATCCGCAGCGCGATCCCCTTGTCGAACATCTGCAGCATCGGCAACGGGTCGACCGCCCCGCCGTAGACACCGCTGATGGAGACCGTACCGCCGCGACGCACGGTATCGATCGCGTCGGTCAGGGCGCCCAACCGGTCGATGCCGAACTTCTCGGCCATCGGGCCGCCGAGGGCGTCGGGCAGCATCGAGGCCATCTGCTGGGCGGTCTTCGCGAGCGGGTTGCCGTGGCTCTCCATCCCGACGGCGTCGATCACCGAGTCCGGTCCACGGCCGCCGGTGTGGTCCCGCAGACACCCGGACACGTCGTCGACCGCACGCAGGTCGACGACCTCGACGCCGTGTGCGCGGGCCGTCTCCAGCCGCTCGGGCACCAGGTCGACGCCGAAGACCCGCTCGGCGCCGAGGTGCCGCGCGATCCGCGTGCACATCTGCCCGATCGGCCCCAGCCCGAACACCGCCACCGACCCACCCTTGGGAATGTCGGCCCAGGCGACGGCCTGCCAGGCGGTCGGCAGCACGTCGGAGAGGTAGACGAACCGGTCGTCCGAAGGACCCTCGGGCACCTTGACCGGGCCGAAGTGGGCCTGCGGCACCCGCAGGTACTCGGCCTGGCCGCCGGGGACCTGCCCGTAGAGCTTGCTGTAGCCGAACAGCGCTGCGCCCTTGTCCTGCGCGCGGACCTGGGTCGTCTCGCACTGGGCGTAGAGCTGCTGGGAGCACATCCAGCAGCTCCCGCAGGAGATGTTGAACGGCAGTACCACCCGGTCGCCCGCCCGGAGGTGCTCGGCCCCCCCCGGCCCGACCTCCTCGACGACGCCCATCGCCTCGTGGCCGAGGATGTCCCCCGGATCGAGGAAGGCCCCGAGCACCTCGTAGAGGTGCAGGTCCGAGCCGCAGATGTTCGTGCTCGTGACGCGCACGATCGCGTCGGTCGGTTCCTGGATGGTCGGGTCGGGGACGGTCTCCACCCGCACGTCCCGCTTGCCCTGCCACGTCAACGCCTTCACGCCGTCCTCCTCCGCGATGCCAACGGCCCGGACAGGCGCGGGCCGCAGGCAACGTGTTCCCCCGACCGGTGCGACCTGTACTGGTGGTCGGTCGACTACCCGGAGCAGGGAACGACAAACCCGTCCTGCGGACTGCGCGCGCTCCCGGCGGTCCGCTCGCCATCACCGCGATCTCACCGGTCACCGCTGTTTAGCGCCCACAGGTGCCGGGCAAGCCCGGCTGCCGGCCGGCAGCAGATGTCCCGGGAAGGCGTCCACCGTCGCCGACTGCGTCGGGCCGCGACCAATGAAGGGAGGAACCCATGGATGCGATCAGCTATCTGAAGGGTGACCACGAGGAGGTCCTCGCAATGCTCGCGCGGCTGGAACAGCAGCCCGTGGACACGACCGTGACCCCCGCGGACCTCGAGGCCCGCCGCGCGCTGGTCACCGATCTGGTGATCGCAGAGTCGCGGCACGAGGCCGTCGAGGAGGAGTACTTCTGGCCGACCGTCGCAGACTCGGTGCCGGGCGGCGACCAGCTCGCCGCGCAGGCCACCGAGCAGGAGCAGCGGGCCAAGCACGTGCTCGACAAGCTCGACCACTGCAAGGCCACCGACCCCGAGTTCGAGAACCTGATCGCGGAGATCATCACCGCCGGTCGTGAGCACATCTCCTACGAGGAACAACAGGTCTGGCCCGCGGTGCAGCAGACACTCAGTCCCGAGCGCCTCGACGAGCTCGGCGAGCAGCTGGCGCAGGCCAAGAAGAACGCCCCCACCCGGCCGCACCCGCACACCCCACCCAAGCCGGGCGTCCTCAAGACCGCGGGCGCCGGCGCCGCCATGATGGACAAGGCCCGGGACGCCGTGACCGGTCGCGGCAGATCCTGACCGCTCGCCCGCCGAGGAATGCGCTCCACGTTTTCCCGGCCACCCGTCGGGTAACGCCACGACGGTCCCTTCAACAGGAGGTAGTTGCGTGCCGACCAGGGAACAGGTCCGGAGATTGGTGGAGCAGGGACTCGACTACCCCGAGATCGGGCGCCAGCTCGGAGTACCGCCCGGGCAGGCGTACCTGATCGGCACCGGTATGCCGGCTGACGGTGGGGACACCCAGACCGCGGCCGAGCGGCGGCGCCCCGGCGTGCTGTCCAGTGCCCAACATCTGCTGGGCGCCGGTGCGGTCAACCCCACGACCAAGCAGGCCGTGCTCGACTGGGTCAAGGACCGGGTGCGCGCCGATCCGCAGATGCAGGCCGCGGCACGCCACCGCGACGCCGGACCCGGGGAGATCGAGGACCCGCGCGACGACCACGACGCGCTGGTGGTGCTCACCCGGGACCACAACCAGGTCAAGGCGCTGCAGGAACAGCTCGAGGCGCTGCCCGGCCATGCCACCGGCGGGAGCGAGGCGCAGCTGTCCCAGCGCAAGTCGATCGTGGACACGATCACGGTGAAGCTGTCCCAGCACGAGACGGTCGAGGAGGAGTACTTCTGGCCCGCGGTGCGCAAGGCGATGCCCGACGGCGACCGCTGGGCCGCGGAGGCCATCGGGCAGGAGCAACAGGGCAAGGACATCCTCACCGCGCTGGGCAGGCTGGAACCCGACACCCAGGAGTTCGACGAGCTGGTGGAGAAGCTCGTGCTGTCGCTGCGCACGCACGTCGCCTACGAGGAGAAGCTGTTCCTCCAGCTCAAGTCTGTGCTGTCGGACCAGGCGCGGCGCGAGCTGGGCGAGAAGATACTCAAGGCGCAGCGACCCCGTGGGGCCGGCTGACTCGGGCGCCCGCGCCGGCATCACCGCAGGACACGACACGGTAGGGACGAGGAGGCATCTGGTGGGCGTGAAGACCTGGATCGAGGGGTGGCCGGTCTATCGGCAGGTGACCGGCGGCGACCTGCTCGGGCGCGGCTCCGCGGCCAAGAGTACGCGCAGCGCGCACCTGCAACCGCGGTCCGCGACCGCGGACAAGGTCGTCAAGTCGGTCTGCCCGTTTTGCGCGGTGGGCTGCGGGCAGAACGTGTACGTCAAGGACGAGAAGGTGGTCCAGGTCGAGGGCGACCCGGACTCGCCGGTCAGCCGCGGCAGGCTGTGCCCGCGCGGCTCCTCGACGTTGCAGCTCACCACCGGCTCCGCACGTGAGTACCAGGTGCTCTATCGGCCTCCGCACGCCGCGGAGTGGGAGCGGCTGCCCCTGGACACCGCGATGGACATGATCGCCGATCGGGTGCTCAAGACCCGGCGCGAGGGCTGGCAGTGGGAGGTCGACGGGGCCCGCACCCGTCGCACGCTCGGCTTCGCGAGCCTGGGTGGGGCCACCCTGGACAACGAGGAGAACTACCTGATCAAGAAGCTGTTCACCGCGCTGGGCGTGGTGCAGGTCGAGAACCAGGCCCGTATTTGACACAGTTCCACCGTCCCCGGTCTGGGGACCAGCTTCGGTCGCGGCGGCGCCACCACCTTCCAGCAGGACCTGCAGAACTCCGACTGCATCGTGCTCGAGGGCTCGAACATGGCCGAGTGCCACCCGGTGGGGTTCCAGTGGGTGATGGAGGCCAAGGCCCGTGGCGCCAAGATCATCCACGTTGACCCGCGGTTCACCCGGACCAGCGCGCTGGCGGACCTGCACGTCCCGCTGCGCGCCGGCACCGACATTGCCTTTCTGGGCGGGATCATCAACTACGTCCTGGCGAACGAGAAGGACTTCCGCGAGTACGTGGTGGCCTACACGAACGCCGGCACCATCCTCAACGAGGACTACCGCGACACCGAGGACCTCGACGGCGTCTTCTCCGGGCTCGACCCCGACGAGCGCACCTACGACTTCCACACCTGGCAGTACGAGGGCATGGAGGCCCAGGCGGCGTCGGGGCAGCGCGACCAGGAGTACCAGGACAAGACCGGTGGCAAGGGTGGCAGCAGCAGCAGCGCGACGCGGCAGTCCGGGCACGGTGAGGCGCACGGCTCCGGCGGGGTCGCGATCAGCGGGGTCCCGCAGGTCGACCCGACGCTGCAGCACCCGCGGTGCGTGTTCCAGGCGCTCAAACACCACTACGCCCGTTACACCCCGGAGATGGTCTCCGACATCTGCGGGGTGGCACCGGACACGTTCCGCCAGGTGTGCGAGCTGCTGACCGAGAACTCCGGGCGCGAGCGCACCAGCGCGTTCGTCTACTCGGTCGGCTGGACCCAGCACACCGTGGGCGTGCAGTACATCCGCGCAGCCGCGGTGCTGCAGCAGCTACTGGGCAACATCGGTAGGCCCGGCGGCGGGATCATGGCGCTGCGCGGACATGCGTCGATCCAGGGCAGCACGGACATCCCGACGCTGTTCGACCTGCTGCCGGGCTACATCCCGATGCCGCATGCGCACTCCCACCAGGACCTCGACTCGTTCATCCAGGCCGAGTCGACGAAGAAGGGCTACTGGGCGGAGATGCGGGCCTACACCGTCAGCCTGCTCAAGGCGTGGTGGGGCCCGGCCGCGACGCCGGAGAACGACTTCTGTTTCGACTACCTGCCGCGCCTGACCGGCAGCCACTCCACCTACGAGACGGTGCTGGCCCAGCTCGCGGGTGACTGTGCGGGCTACTTCCTGATGGGCGAGAACCCCGCGGTGGGCTCGGCCAACGCCAAGATGCAGCGGATGGGCATGGCCAACCTGGAGTGGCTGGTGGTCCGCGACTTCTCGCTGATCGAGAGTGCCACCTGGTGGAAGGACGGGCCGGAGATCGAGACCGGTGAGCTGCGCACTGAGGACATCGGAACCGAGGTCTTCTTCCTGCCGGCCGCCGCGCACACCGAGAAGGACGGCAGCTTCACCAACACCCAGCGGATGCTGCAGTGGCACCACCAGGCCGTCGAACCCGGCGGTGAGGCGCGCAGCGACCTGTGGTTCACCTTCCACCTCGGCCGGATCATCCGGGAGAAGCTCGCCGCGTCCCAGGACGAGATGGACCGCCCGATTCTCGACCTCACCTGGGACTACCCCACCAAGAGCTCCCCCACCCGGCCCGAGATCGTCGAACCGGAGGCCGAGGCGGTGCTCGCCGAGATCAACGGCTGGGACGCGCAGGGCGGCCCGTTGAGCTCGTACGAGCAGCTCAACGACGACGGTTCGACAGCGTGCGGTTGCTGGATCTACTGCGGCGTCTACAGCGACGGGATCAACCAGGCGTCGCGGCGCAAGCCGGGCACAGAGCAGAACTGGGTGGCCAACCAGTGGGGCTGGGCCTGGCCCGCGAACCGCCGGATCCTCTACAACCGGGCCTCGGCCGACCCCGACGGCAAACCCTGGAGCGAGCGCAAGGCGCTGGTCTGGTGGGACGAGGACAAGGCGCTGTGGACCGGGCACGACATCGCCGACTTCAGCGCGTCCAAGTCCCCGCACTACCGGCCGCCCACCGATGCCACCGGTGCCGAGGCGTTGTCCGGGATGGACCCGTTCGTGATGCAGGCCGACGGGAAGTCCTGGCTGTTCGTGCCGGCCGGGCTGACCGACGGCCCGCTGCCGACGCACTACGAGCCGCAGGAGTCGCCCGTCCCCAACCTGCTGTACCGCCAGCAGCGCAACCCGGTCCGCGAGATCCTCCCGATGGTGCACCCTTACGACCGGTTCCAGCCCAGCGGGGACGAGCCCGGCGCGGAGGTGTTCCCGTACATGATGAGCACCTACCGGATTGCCGAGCACCACACGGCGGGTGGGATGAGCCGGTACCAGCCCTACCTCTCGGAGCTGGCGCCGGAGATGTTCTGCGAGGTCTCCCCCGAGCTGGCCGCCCGGGCCGGCCTCGAGCACAAGGGCTGGGCCATGGTGGTCACCGCCCGCAACGTGATCGAGGCGCGGGTGCTGGTCACCGAGCGGATGACGCCGATGACCATCAACGGCAAGGCGCACCACCTCGTCGGGCTGCCCTACCACTGGGGCCACGGGGGCCTGGCCACCGGTGATTCGGCCAACGACCTGTCGCATCTGTCACTCGACCCCAACGCGCACATCCAGGAGGTCAAGGTGGGGCAGTGCGACATCCGCCCGGGTCGGCGGCCGCGCGGGCCCGCGCGCGTCGAGCTCGTCCTGGAGTACCAGCGTCGGGCCGGGATCACCGAGAAGACCGGGACCGAGGTGTGAGATGGACGGGGATCTGACATGACCGCGGTCGACATCGAGATCGGGCACCGGCCCGACCTGACCGGCGCGCTGCTGGGCGACACCGACCCCGCCGCCCAGGGCGGCTACCGCGACCACCCACCGCGGATGGGGTTCTTCACCGACACCAGCGTGTGCATCGGCTGCAAGGCGTGCGAGGTGGCGTGCAAGGAGTGGAACGCGATCCCTGCTGACAACACCGTCGGACTGACCGGTATGTCGATGGACAACACTCAGGGCCTGGGCGCGGACACCTGGCGCCACGTGGCGTTCATCGAGCAACGCAAGCCGGTCGCCGCGCAGGACCCCGGCGTCCTGCACGAGGGTATCGACGTGCTGGCGCTGGCCCCGAACGGTTCGGGCACCCCGCCCGAGCAGGCCGGGATAACGCCGACCACCCCCGGCGCGGCCGGGGACTTCCGCTGGCTGATGGCGAGTGACGTCTGCAAGCACTGCACGCATGCGGCCTGCCTCGACGTCTGCCCCACCGGTTCGCTGTTCCGCACCGAGTTCGGCACGGTGGTGGTGCAGGAGGACATCTGCAACGGCTGCGGCTACTGCATCCCGGCCTGCCCCTACGGGGTCATCGACCAGCGCAAGGACGACGGCCGGGCCTGGAAGTGCACACTGTGCTACGACCGGCTCAGCGTGGGTCAGGAACCGGCCTGTGCCAAGGCCTGCCCGACGAACTCCATCCAGTTCGGACCCCTCGACGAGCTGCGCGAGCGGGCCGACGAGCGGCTGGCGCAGCTGCACGAGGCCGGGGTGGACGACGCCCGGCTCTACGGCCGCGACCCGGACGACGGCGTGGGCGGCGACGGTGCGTTCTTCCTGCTGCTCGACGAGCCCGAGGTCTACGGGCTGCCACCGGACCCGGTGGTGACCACTCGGGACGTGGCGTCGATGTGGAAGCACGTGGGTGCCGCGGCCCTGACCCTGATCGGCGGCGCGCTGGCGGCGTTCGCCGTGGGAGGGCGGGACCGATGAGCAGCTCGGAGGTGACGACGGACGGGTTGACGGGCGTGCGCCCGGACCGCGCCGCTAGGACCGGGGTCACCACCGGCAAGCGTGGCCGCCGGCGCAACGGGCCGGGTCGCGACCGCAGGGGCGACGGCGCGCCGACCGTGCCGGACGCGGAGTTCACCTCCTACTACGGCCTGCCGGTGATCAACGCTCCGGTCTGGGCCGCACCCGACATCGCCGGCTACCTGTTCCTCGGTGGCCTGGCCGGCGCGGCGTCGCTGCTGGGCGCGGGTGGGCAGGCCACCGGCCGGCCGGCGCTGGGTCGGGTGAGCAAGGTCGGCGCGTTCGGCGCCGCCGTGCTGTCGCTGGTCGGGCTGGTCCACGACCTTGGCCGGCCCTCGCGGTTCCTGCACATGCTGCGGGTGTTCAAGGTGACCTCGCCGATGAGCGTGGGATCCTGGCTGCTCGCCGGCTACGTCCCGCTGGCCGGGATCGCCGCGGCGAGCTCGGTCACCGGGCGGATACCGAGGATCGGGATCGGGGCGACGGCCGGTGCTGCGCTGCTCGGGCCCGCGGTGGCGTCCTACACCGCGGCGCTGGTCAGCGACACCGCGGTGCCGGCCTGGCACGACGGCTATCCCGAGATGCCGTTCGTGTTCGTCGGCTCGGCCGCCACGGCCGCGGGTGGGCTGGGCCTGCTCGGCGCACCGCTGGCCCAGACCGGGCCGGCGCGGGCCATGGCGGTGTTCGGCATCGGCGCCGAGCTGGCCGCCTTCGAGCGGATGGAACGCCGGATCGGCATGGTCGCGGAGCCGTACTCGCAGGGCCGCGCCGGGGCGTACGTCAAGACCGGGAAAGCGCTCTCGGTGCTCGGCCTCGTCGGGGCGTTTCTCGGCAGGCGCAACCGCGCGGTGAGCGCCGCGTCCGGGGTCGCGCTGCTCGCCGCCTCGGCCGCCACCCGCTGGGGCATCTTCCATGCCGGCCTCCAGTCGGCGAACGACCCGAAGTACACCGTCGTCCCGCAGCGCGAGCGGCTGAGATACCGGTCTTCGCCCGGGAATGACGTCACTCCACCCACTGACCCTCCACCCTTGCGGGTGGGGCACCCATCATGATCCATGAATGGGGGGCATGAACCGCATATATGCGGTTCATGCCCCCCGCTTGTTGTTCTTATCGAGCGACGCGATGCCGCGCCCCGGTGGCCCAGCTCGGCCGGTCGGGTGCCGGCGCTTCGACCGTTCGGCGACAGTCGGCGACCGCGCCCTGGAGCAACTGGCTCAACCGCACGTCCCGCTCCCGCGGCGGGAGCACCCGGATCTGCTCGACCGCCACCTGGAACGCCGAACCGACCGCGACGCACGACGGGTTCAGCAGCTGCCAGCAGCGCAGCCGGACTCGGGTCCACCGGTCAACACCACGGTCCAGCAGCTGCATCCGCACGGACGCCCTGGCCAGCCGGCGCGCGGCCGCCGCCGGTAGCGACCCCGCCGCCGCGGCGGCGCGCAGACAGCCGACGACGACGCGGGGTGTGGTCAGCCGGTCGCCTCGGCCCGCACCGATCAGGTCCGGGGCGAGCAGCGCGAGCTCCCCGCGGACCCCGTCGTCGATGATCCGGTCGTTGACCAGCCGGGCCAGTGAGGCCAGCGCCGGATGCGTGCACCGGGGGTGGTCGGAGAACCGGCCGCCACTGAGCACCGAGACATACTCCATGACGCACGCGCCGTCCTCGGAGCGGCGGTGCCCCCCTCTGCTCAGCATCGGCAGATGGTCGGGCCCCGGGCCTTTCACTGCCCCACCTTCGCGCACTGCCCCACCTTCACGCCCGGCATGCCGGCCGGGTCCATCGCCGTGCGGCCAGGAGTGTTCTCCTCGCTCCTTCTGGTTCGCATGGCCTCCGCCTCCTCAGGCATGGGTAATGGATGTCGTGCAGGCATCGGCTGCCCGGTCAAGAGCCCGTTCAAACTGTCTGGTTCAGCCGCGGGACCGGGGCGCCCTGGTGTGCACGTACAGCTCGCGGCGGTCCCGCTGGGCGACCGCGTGGTGGTCCGGGGCCGGCAGCTCGTACCGCACCGGCTGGTCGTGCTCGGCGAGCTGCCGGCCGGCGTTGTAGACCGAGCTGAACTTCCAGATCATCCGCGCGAAGTTCGTCTGCCCGTGCCGCAGGTGCCGGGCGAGCACCCGGGTGGTCTTGAGCAGCGCCGCGACGCCCAGGTGCTTGCGGTGGATGACCTCCTGGGTCCGCACCAGCTCGGCGTAGAACTCGCCCAGCGGCAGCCGGGTGGGCAGCACGGCGTGCTGGATGTCGAAGAGCCGGTAGTCCAGCGTGGTCAGCTTGCGCGCCTCGGTATGCCAGATCTCGGTGCCCGGGTAGGGCGTCATCACCGTCAGGTGCACGATCTCCGGCACGGACAGCGCCCACTCGCGGACCAGCCGGAACTGCTCGCGGTCCCACTGCGGGTCGACGATGAGGTTGATCGCCACGGTGAGCCCGAGCGTGCGCGCCAGCTCGAGTGCCCGCATGTTCTCGTCGGGGCTGATCCGCTTGCGGAACAGGTCCAGCCCCTCGGCGGCGAGTGCCTCCATCCCGAGGAAGACGTAGTTGAGCCCGAGGCGCCGCCAGCGCTCGAACACCTCGGGGTGGCGCAGCAGCACATCGGCGCGGGTCTCCAGGTAGTACTGCTTGCGGACCCCGCGGCGCTCCAGCTCGGCGGCGATGGCGTCGCCGTGCTCGGGTCGGATGAAGGCCACGTCGTCGACGATGAACACGCCCGGCTCGGCGACCGTCTCCAGGTCCCGCGCGCACGCCTCCGGGGAGAGCTTGCGATAGCTGCGCCCGTAGAACGTCCAGGCCGAGCAGAACGAGCAGTCCCACGGGCAGCCGCGGGTGAACTCCACCGACGCCGCCGGGTCGAGCACCCCGATGAAGTAGCGCTTGCGCCGGGCCAACAGGTCACGGGCCGGCAACGGGGAGTCCAGGTCGTCGAGCATGCGCGGCGGTGGACCGAAGCCGTCGAGGGTGACGACGCCGGGAACCTCGTGCGCAGCCCGGTCGGGAAGCGCGTCGAGCAACGCGGGCGCGCCGGTCTCGCCCTCGCCGCGGAGCACGGCGTCGATCGCCCCGTCGGCCTGCCCGAGCACGTGCTGGGCGATGAACGACACCGAGTGGCCGCCGACGAAGACGTAGGCACCGGGAACCAGCTCCTTGACCCGGTGCGCCAAATCGATCACCTCGGGCACGTTGGCGAGGTAGTTCAGCCCGAAGCCGACCGCGTCCGGGGCGAACCCGGCAAGCTCGCGGTCGAGTTCGGCGTGGGTGTGGGTCTGCAGGTCGAGCATCCGAACCTGGTGGCCGGCGGCACGCACCGCCCCCGCGACGCGTTCGAGCCCGAGGGGCTCGAGACGCAGGAAGAGCTCCGAGTACATCAGGGCACTGGGGTGTACCAGCAGCACGCGCACGGGTACCTCCTCGTCGCAGTGGTATGACCGCTTACCCGGACCGGAGACCGACATGCACGTTTGAAGCCGGCGGTTCTGCCGACTCCCCGCCATGGATGCAACGAGGCCGTCGCTGACCGGCACCCGGGTTCTCGTCACCGGCGGCGCCGGGTTCGTCGGCCGCGCCGTCGTGACCGGCCTGGCACG
Organism: Mycobacteriales bacterium; assembly: GCA_038254065.1. GTDB lineage: Bacteria > Actinomycetota > Actinomycetes > Mycobacteriales > Pseudonocardiaceae > Pseudonocardia. The sequence goes on from JBBSGM010000010.1 coordinate 14,390, forward strand.
GGCCGGGGCCGAGGTCGCCGTCCTCGACCGCGAGGCCGCCGCGGTACCGGGCGCCGGGCGCGTCGTCGCAGGCGAGGTGTCCGACGACGAGGTGCTGGTGAAGGCGCTGACGCCGACGCCGGACGCCGTGGTGCACCTGGCCGCCGCCACCTCGGTGCTGGCGTCGACGCGGGCGCCGGTGGCGACCTATGAGTCCAACGTCGCGGGCACCCAGCGGCTGCTCGAACAGGCTCGACGGGCGGGTGTGCGACGGCTGGTGATGGCCTCGACGAACGCCGTGGTCGGCGATGTCGGGCACGCCGTGCTGCACGAGGGGATGCCGCTCGCACCGCTGACGCCCTACGGCGCCACCAAGGCTGCCGCGGAGATGCTGCTCGCCGGCTACGCCGGCGCCTACGGGCTGTCGACGTGCGCGCTGCGCTTCACCAACATCTACGGGCCGGGCATGTCCGGCAAGGACAGCATCGTGGCCCGGCTGCTGCGGGCGGCGCTGGCGGGCGGTGGCATCCAGATCTACGGCGACGGCCGCCAGCGGCGCGACTACGTGCACGTCGACGATGTGGTCGCCGCCGTGCTCGCGGCCACGACCCGCACCTGCACCGGACCGGTGATCATCGGCTCGGGCCGGTCGGTGACCGTGCTCGAGCTGGTCGACGCCGCGCGCCGGGTCACCGGGTGCCCGCTGCCCGCCGAGCACGTGGCCGCGCGCCGCGGCGAGATGCCCGCGGTGATCGTCGATCTCTCCCGCGCCGCCGGCGTGCTGGGCTACCGCCCCGCGATCGGGCTGGTCGAGGGTCTGCGGGGGGCGTGGCAGGCCGTCCGGTTCGAACTTCGCGGCCCGTTTGGACCTCGCCGCGTCGGGTAGCCGAAGCCGCAGGACGGGTTCGGCGCGAAGGAGTGGGACATGCGGCTGCTGGTACTCGGAGGTGACGGTTACCTGGGGTGGCCGACCGCGGTCCACCTGTCCGCCGCCGGGCACGACGTCGGGGTGGCGGACAACTTCGCCCGCCGCGGGTACGACCACGAGCTCGGCGTCGAGAGCCTGGTGCCCATCGAGCCGCTGGCGACCAGGGTCCGGGCCTGGGCCGAGCTCTCCGGCCGTTGCATCGAGACCTGCTACGGCGACCTGACCGACGCCGCGTTCATCCACGGGCTGCTCCGCCGGTTCTCCCCCGAGGCCGTGGTGCATTTCGCCGAGCAGCGCTCGGCGCCCTACTCGATGATCGACCGGGCGCACGCGGTCTACACTCAGCACAACAACGTCGTCGGCACGCTCAACCTGCTGTTCGCGATCGCCGAGACCGACCCCGACATCGCGCTGGTGAAGCTGGGGACGATGGGCGAGTACGGCACCCCCGACATCGACATCGAGGAGGGCTGGCTGACCGTCGAGCACAACGGGCGGACCGACCGCGTGCTCTACCCCAAGAAGCCCGGCTCCTTCTACCACCTGTCCAAGGTGCACGACAGCCACAACATCGAGTTCGCCTGCCGGGCCTGGGGCCTGCGCGCCACCGACCTCAACCAGGGCGTGGTGTACGGCCAGGAGATCTCAGCCACCGCGGCCGACCCGCGGCTGGCGACCCGGTTCGACTACGACGCCGTGTTCGGCACCGTGCTCAACCGGTTCGTCGTGCAGGCCGTGCTCGGCCACCCACTGACCGTGTACGGCTCCGGCGGCCAGACCCGCGGCATCATCGACATCCGCGACACCGTGGAGTGCATCAGGCTGGCCTGCGAGAACCCGGCCGAGCGCGGTGAGTTCCGGGTGTTCAACCAGATGACCGAGGCGCTGTCGATCGAGCAGATCGCCAAGACCGTCGCCGAGTGCTACCCCGGGCGCGCCGAGATCGAGTACCTGGACAACCCGCGGGTCGAGCAGGACACCCACTACTACAACGTGGTGCACGACGGCCTGGTAGGGCTCGGGTTGAACCCGCACCTGCTCTGCGACACGCTGATCGACTCACTGTGCGAGATCGCCGAGCGCCACCGCCACCGCGCCGATCCCACCGCGCTGCGCCCCACCATCAGCTGGCTCCGCCAGTAGCTCTCTCGCCCGAGGTGGAACGAAAGCGGCTCTCGTTGCGCCTGACCCAGCGGGGGCCACTTCCGCTCACCCTCGTGGGGCGGGGAGCTCAGAGCTCTTGGATGACCCAGTCGACCAGCACGGCCAACAGGGCCGCGGTCGCGCCGAGCAACAGCCCGATACGGGCTTGTTTACCCATGACACCTCCTTGATGTGTTCCTGCCGAGTGTTCCTGCGGACGCGACCGGCTACCCGCCGTCCCCGCCCCTAAACGGGCCGGGCCCGGCCCGGGCGGCGAACAGGCTCCCGGCCCGTCGCCACGTCCGCCGGTGCGGAGACCCGGCAGGATGAGATCGCCGCGAGATGCGCAGGAACGTGAATCGATCAACGTCCACGCCCATTTCGCGCGGATCACCTCGGTTCGAGGGCCGCCAGCGCGGTGAAGTCGGCTCCGGACGGGCCCAGTGCCGGCGCGAGACCGCGCGTGCCCGGTTCCCATGGGTCGGGCTCCGGCCGGCGGGTCAGTTCGCGCGGGGTGGGACGGGCCGGCGCCCCGCCAGGTCCGCGACGTCGGCCGCCGCGTCGCCCACGAACAGCGCCCGGCCGCGTTCGGCGCGGTCGGCCCGCCGCGCGGTGTCGCAGAGCGCGTCCAGCGCCGCGAGCAGGGTGGGTTCGTCCTCGACGAGGTCGGTCAGCCCGAGCCGGGCCAGTGCGGCGGCGTCGTCGCGGCCGTGGCCGGCGATCGCCCGGAAGGTCACCACCGGCAGCCCGGCGGCCAGCGCCTCCTTCGAGCTGAGGCCGCCTGCGTTCTCGACGAGCACGTCGGCGGTGGCCATCAGGCCTGCCATGTCCTCGACCCAGCCCAGCGCCACGCAGCCCGCGGTGCCGGCGAGCTCCCGGCGCAGCTGCTCGTTGCGGCCACACACCACCACCGGCAGCCAGCCGGGGTGACCCGTAATCGCCACCACGGCCCGCTGCACCGAGCCCAGGCCGAGCGAGCCGGTGACCACCAGCGCCATCCGCTCGGCCGCCCCCAGCCCGAGCTCGGCGCGCACCACGGGCGAGCGGTCGGCGGGCGGGTCGGCGAACCCGGCACGCACCACCGGACCACAGACCTGTACCTGCGCTCCGGTGCGGCGCCGCACCTCGCGCCCGGCCTGCTCGGAGATGCAGAGATAGGCGTCGGCGCCCGGGTGCAGCCAGAGCTGGTGCACCGAGAACGTCGTGACGAACGTGGCCGCCGGGCAGTGCAGCACCCCCCGCGCGCGCAGCCGGGCCACGGCCAGCGCCGCCAGGTGGTAGGTGGACACGACGATGTCGGGGCCGAACTCCGCGATGCGCCGCCGCAGCCCCGGCAGCGCCAGACGCACCGGGATGCCGACGCGGCCGCCCGCGCGCTGCTCAGCGAGGAAGAAGTGACGGTAGACCAGGTCGTAGAGCCATGGCGCCCGGTTGACCAGCCAGGGGTACACCGCGCGGAGCCACCGCCCGGTAGGCCCCGGCATGACCTCGGTCAGGTCGACCACGACGACCCGATGGCCGGCCGTTGTCAGCCGCCGCGCCACCTCCCGGCTGACCTCCAGGTGGCCACCACCCATCGCCGCGGTGGCAATGAGCACCCGCGCCGCCCCGGCTGATCCCATTGGCCGCCCTTCGGTGATGGTGCCCCGGTGGTGCCGCCTACCCTTGGGTGATGCCGAGCCCTTCCCCGGGGCCGGTTGCGCCTCCACGCACGGATGCCCGAATGGGCACCGGGGAAACCTCGGAGATCCGGGGCCCGGTTTCGGCCCGCGGCCGGCCGGGAATGCCGAGAGCAGCGGCCCGGTGGTGGCGCGGAGGTGTGATGCTGGTCTATGCCTTGACAATCGTCGGCGCCCTGGTCGTGGCGGTCGGCGAGGTGATCCAGCAGCGAACCGCCGCCGGCGCCCCGCCCGAGGACAACCTCTCCCTCCGCCTGTTGCTGTGGCTGGTGCGCCGGCCGCGCTGGCTGGCCGGGGTCGGCGCCTCGGCGGCCGGGAACGTGCTGTTCGCGATCGCCGTCGGATACGGCAGTGTGGCGCTGGTCGAGGCCGTGTTCGTCGTGCGCCTGCTGTTCGCCCTGGTCCTGGCCGCCGCGCCGGGCCGCCACCGGATCCCGCTGCGGGACGTGCTCGGCTCGCTGGCGATCACCGCCGGGCTGGTGGCCTTCATCCTGGCCGCCGCGCCGCGCCGGGGAAAGTCCGCCGACGTGCCCATCCTGCACTGGGTGGTCGGCCTCGGCTGCGTCATCGCGCTGGCCCTCACGCTGACCGCGGTCGCCCGCCGGACAGGACCCGTTCGAAAAGCGGTCCTGCTCGGGACGGGCGCGGGCCTGCTGTTCGGGCTGCAGGCGTCGCTGACCCAGAGCGCGGTGCGCCTGCTCGGCTCCGGCGGGGTGGTGGCGCTGCTGAGCACCTGGAACGGCTATGCGGTCGCCGTGGTGGCCCTGCTGGGCATGCTGCTGGTGCAGAGCGCGTTCGAGGCGGCCCCGCTGGCCGCGTCCTACCCGGCGGTGGTGACGACCGAGTTGGTCGCCGGCATCGCCGTCGCGGTCGGGGTGCTCGGGGGGACCGTCCAGCTCGCCGCGGCAGGGCTCGCCGCCGCCATCGTGAGCCTGCTCGTGATGATCGTCGGAATCTATCTGCTCACCACGTCACCCCTGGTCACCGGCCAGCTCGACGAGCTCATCCGGGCGCAGGACGTCGGGTTGGCCGCGCGGACCGAGCAGCGGCTGGCGCGTGAGCTGCAGTGGGCCGAGCGGGCTCTCGCCAGGGGCGGCGGGCGCGGCGGTGGACGCAGGCTGCGTCGCGAGCTCCACCGGATCGACGACGGCATCGCGCGGCTCTGCCAGCTGCAGCACGAGATCCGCCACCACCGCGAGACCGAGCTCGGCAGGTTGGAGGGGCTGCCGGAGCGCGAACGGGCCCGGCGCGCCGTCGAGCGCCGCGGGTTGCTGGACCGGGAGCGGGCCATCGACGCGCAGGCGAGCAGGCTGCGCGAGCACGCCGACGCGTTGACCGCCTCGATCAGACAGGCAACCGGCGGGTTCGTTTCCGACCGTCCCGGAACCGGCGAGTAAGCGAGACCGGGAACCGGCGTCGAACGTCCTGATGTCCGCGGGGGCAGCCCGTCAGCTCAGCCGGGCACCCCACTGCGTGGTTACCGACTCGGCCGGCTCCAGCCGGATCACTCCCGCACCGGTGGCGAAGGCGTTGGGCGGGCAGGTCATCGGTTCGCAACCCAACCCGCGGCGTTGCCGGTGCGGCGCAAGGGTGTCACCGGTGTAGATCTCGATGATCGGGTAGTTCCGGTCGACCCACAGCTGTGCGGTGTGCCCGTCCGGTGCCCCCAGCCGCGCCCAGGCCCGCCCGTCGCCGTCCCGACCCAGGTCGGTGAACGCGGAGTCGAGGTGCAGGTCACCCAGGCTGCGACCGGTGCGGAAGTCGAACGGGCCGCCGTCCACGGCCTCCTGCCCGATGGGGAGCTGGCGCTCGTCATCGGTGCGGATGCGGGTGGCGGCGTCGAGCTGCAGGGTGCAGTCGTCGATCAGACCGGTTCCGGGTGACAGGTAGGGGTGCTGGCCGAACCCGTACGGGCACGGTGTGTCGCCGAGGTTCGTCACGGTGGCCGTGACCTGCAGGCCGTCCGGGCCGAGCCGGTAGTCGACTCGGACGTCGAGCAGGAACGGGTAACCCGGTGTCGGGTGCAGCCGGATGCCCATCGTGACGTGCCCGGGGGCCACCTCGAGCGGCTGCCAGGGCCGCCAGCGCGCCAGACCGTGGATCGCGTTGTCCTTCTCCGGCTCGGTGAGCGCGACCTGGTACTCGACGCTGGCGAACCGGTACCGGCCGTCGGCGAGTCGGTTGGGCCAGGGCACCAGCGGAGTGCCGTGCGCGCCGTCGCACATCTCACCGAGTTCGTAGGGGTCGAGCACCGCACGCCCGCCCACCTCGTACTCCCGGATCCCCCCGCCCACCTCGACGACGGTCGCCCGCTGCTCCCCGACCGCGAGCGTGAACTGCCCCCCGGACGGGGCCTCGGCGGCGCTCACCGCACGTCCCGCCGGCGGGCCTGCCCCAGGTCGCGGCGTCGGGACGCGGGCACCCGGGACGGCGCGGCAGGATCGGGACTGGGCGTCATGGTGAGCTCCTCGCGTTCCATCTGTGACAGCGTTCGATGTACCGGAGTCGTTGAACCGTGGTGGGGTGCGCCGCGCCGATCCTGCTCCCTGTCACTGCATCGCGCTGGGCGGTGGGTCCGGCTGGACGCTCCGCCCACCTGGCCCGCCCGCCGTCCGGTAGGTCGCTGTACCACATTAATCATCTGGTGCACATTGATCATGTTGTTCGCGGTGATCATCGGTTATCGTGGCATGCCGAAGTCCGAGGGCCGGCTGGCGCAGACCGTCGCCGGCCCGGTCGTCGTCGACACCAGCGACCTGCTCGACTGCAACCTGCTCCGACGCGCTGGGTTCAGCTGGGTCGGCCTCGGGGTCAGCGGGGCTCGGTCGCGGGTCTGATTCGGTCCGCGAGCGTGGGCACGTCGTCCAGCTCGCCGGTCGCAACGACGATGACGAGGTCGTATGCCTCGTCGTTGGAAAAGGTCAGTCTTCGCCCGTTGACCCCGAGGAAGGCGATTGTCGCCGCCAAGGCCACTCGCTTGTTGCCGTCCACGAGGACACGGTCTCGGACCAGGGAGTGCAACAACGCGGCAACCTTCTCCTCGACGCTCCCGTAGGCATCGGCACCGAACACCGTTACCACCTACCTGGCGTACCGGATCACCGCCCGGGCCGACGACGGCACCGTCCGCCGCGGGTTCCGGACGGGCCAGATCGTGTCGGCGTCGATGGTGGCGCTGGCACACGGCACCAACGACGCGCAGAAGACCATGGGCGTGATCACCCTGACCCTCATCACCGCCGGGGTGCTCGCGCCCGACTCAGGTCCGCCCCTCTGGGTGACTCTCAGCGCCGGGTCGGCCATCGCGCTGGGTACCTACCTCGGCGGCTGGCGGATCATCCGCACCCTGGGCAACCGGGTCAGTGAGATCCAGACGCCGCAGGGCTTCGCCGCCGAGACCACCAGCGCCGCCGTCATCCTCACCTCCTCCCACCTGGGCTTCGCGCTGTCCACCACCCATGTCACGACCGGCGCGATCTTCGGCGCGGTCGCCGGCCGGCGGCTGGCGTCGGTGCGCTGGGGGGTGGCCGGACAGATGGTGCTCGGGTGGCTGCTCACGCTGCCGGCGGCGGCAGTCGTCGGGGGCGTGGCGGCGTGGCTGAGCAACACCGGGACGGCCGGCACGATCGTCGCCGTCGTCGCGGTGGGGATCGGGGCCGGTATCTACGCCGCATCCCGGCGACGTCCGGTCACCGCCGACAACGTCAACGACACGCCGGCACCGCTGCCCGTGCCCGCGCGCGTCTGAGGAGGGCTCGATGTCGATCGCCTGGGGTTCGCTGCTGGTCGTCGCCGTCGTGTCGCTCGGCGTCGGGGTGGCGGTGGTCGCGCTCGTGGCGTTCGCGCTGGTCGGGCTCTCGGCACGGGTCGCGAGTCCGGTCGGCAGGCCGCACCACCGCCCACCGCTGGGCCGTGGCGCCGGGACGACCGTCGCCGGGCTGTGCCTGACGGCTGCCGTGCTGACCGTCGGATACGGGCTGTACCTGATTCTGGCCTGACCGCATTGTGCGACTGGGCCACGTTGGGGTATGTCTATCCGATGGTCATGAGCAACGGCGCGACGGCGGTGCACGCGCCAGGACACAGGTACGAGGCGGCCGAGATGCACCCAGCCGCCCCCCAGCTGGCCGGCGCATCCTCGGCCGGTGAGGTGGTGCTGGCCTACCTGCGCGCCCAGGCCGAGGCGCTGCGCCGCCATGAGCCGCTGGTCCGCCGCGACGCCCCCGATGCGGTGCACCAGATGCGGGTGGCGGCGCGGCGGATGCGCAGCGCACTGCAGGGGTTCGGGCGGGTGCTCGACCGGGACCGGACCCGGGCGTTGACCCTGGAGCTGAGATGGGTGGCCGGCGAGCTGGGCGGGGCACGCGACGGCGAGGTGATGGCCGAGCGGTTCACCGCGATGCTCGACGAGCTGCCCGACGAGCTGATCCTGGGGCCGGTCGCCGCCGCGGTCACCCGGTCGGTGCAGCGCCGCCAGGCCGACGCCCGCCAGCACGGGATCGCCGCCCTGGACAGCGACCGCTACCGGGCGCTGCACGACTCCATCGACGCCCTGCTGACCGATCCGCCGTTCACCGCGGCCGCCGCCCGGCCGGCGCGGCGCGAGCTGCCCAAGAGCGTGGCCCGGGCCTACCGGCGGATGCAGTCCCGGATGCGCGACGCGGACTCCCGGCCCGGCGGCATGCAGCGCGACCTCGCCCTGCACGAGACGCGCAAGGCTGCCAAGCGGCTGCGCTACGCCACCGAAGCCGTCACACCGGTGCTGGGCAAGCCGGCCGGGCGGCTGCAGCGCCGGCTCAAGCGGGTCCAGAAGCTGCTCGGTGAACATCAGGACACCGCGGTGTCCCGGCCCGTCCTGCGCGAGCTTGCCGCGCAGGCCCATCTCGACGACGGGAACGGCTTCACCTACGGGCTGATGTACGCCGCCGAGACCCAGCGCGCCGACCGCGCCGAGCACGACCTGCCCGCGGCGTGGGAGCGGATGCGCAAACCCAGGAACACCCACTGGCTGGGGTGCTGACCTGCCGTCTCGACCTCGCTCACAACGTCGGAGACGGGGGGCCATGCGGTCGCGGCACTGCGACCGCACCGGTCCTACCGCACCTGACCACTCACCGAGCACCGTGCAGTCGTACTTGACATGCCCGCCGAACCGGGAAGTATCCTGGTTCACCTGAGAGAGGTGGCAGCCATGCCTGACGACGATCAGAGCACGTCCGCAACGGACACCGAACCGGACGCGCCCCTCGGCGCGGGTGAGAGCACCGCCACCGGCGCTGAGGAGCAGGCACCCGACCGGGACGATGTCGGCCAGAAGGGACCGTCGAACCGGCCGGTGGGCAAAACCGACGAGGACGACTCCAACGACGGCCCGATAGATCCGGCCTCACCCGATCTCCAGAGCGGCTGACGTCACCCGGGGCCTCACGCCTCGGGACGGTGGCTGCTCGTTAGGCAAGGAGCACCGGTAGCGAGTCGACGCCGTAGACCATCGAGAACCGCCGGAAGGATACGTGCTCAGGTTCTTCCGCGAGCCGCATCGTGGGGAACCGGCGAACCAGTGCCGGGTAGGCCGCGCGCAGCTCCATCCGGGCCAGCTCCGCGCCGATGCATCGGTGGATTCCGTGACCGAACGCCAGGTGGGGATGGTGGGGCCTGGTCGGGTCGAACCGTTCCATGTCCTCCCCGAGCCGCGGGTCCCGGTTCGCCCCGCTGAGCGAGCAGAGCAGGCCGTCCCCCTTCGCGATGTGGATGCCGGCGATGTCCATGTCCTCGCGGGCGAACCGGGGGAAGGCGACCTGGACGACGCTGAGGTAGCGCAGCAGCTCCTCGACGAACGGGCCGACCGCGTCGTCGTCGTCGCGGATGCGGGTGGCCCGTTCGGGATCCTCGAGCAGGACCAGCGCGCCCAGTGCCAGCATGCTCGCGGTGGTCTCCACTCCTCCGGTCAGCAGACCGTCGGCAAGCGCAGCGAGCTCCCGGTCGTCGATGTGCTCTCCGTGCTCGCGGACGAGCGCGCCGAGCAGGCCGTCTCCCGGGTCGTCCCGCTGCGCCGCCACGACACCGAGGAGATAGGACAGCGACTCCGAGATCGCGCCGAGCGATGCCGTCGTCCCGGCGAGGAGGTCGAAGCGCGCTGTACTCAGCTCCTGGAACGTCACCCGGTCGGCGAAAGGGATGCCGAGCAGCTCGCAGATGACCAGCGCCGGGATGGGCTGGGCGAAGTCGCGGACCAGGTCCGGGGTATCGGCGCCGGCGAGCCGGTCGAGCTGCTCGGCGACGATGGCGTCGATCCGGGGGGTCAGCCGGTCCAGGCGACGCAACGTGAACTCGGGGGTGAGCAGCCGGCGCAGCCGGGTGTGCGCGGGCGGGTCGGTGAAGCCCAGCCCGCCGGGGTTCTGCGCGGCCGTGGTTCCGGCCAGGCCCACCAGGTGGGCGAAGTCGTTGCTCAGGCGCTCGGTCATGCCCAATACCGTCCTGGCCTCCTCGTAGCCGGTGACCAGCCACGCCGTGATGCCGAACGGGAGTGCCAACCTGCTGATGGGTGCCTGCGCCCGGCGGCGGCCCAACTCGCGCACCGGATCCAGGCCGTCGCGGGCCAGTGGCAGCATCGCCGACCGCGGCAGGAACGGGTTGGTGGCCGCACTCAGGCCCTTCTTCTGGATTCGGGTGAGGTACCTGCGCCCGACCCAGCCGGCCAATCGACTGCGAAGCGGTCCTACCGACAATGAACGACCCCCAGAATCTGACTGTCCAGTGTCGTCTACTCCACTGTGGCCCGTGCAGTCGGGCGTCGGCCGGGTCGACACCCGACGCGATCGGCTGGTTGGTCGGGACGGTCACGTCCAGCTCGACCGTACTCGCGATGTTCTCCTCGTCCCGGGGTGCCGGTGGGTTACATGACGGCGAGCATGTACCCCATGCCGGCGGCCATCACCGCGAGACTGGCGCGGACCACGGGGGTGCAGTGTGCTGCCAGACCGAGCGGCGCGGCCGCCGCCGTGGCCAGCACTGTCGTCGCCCCGTTCGGTTCGACCACAGGCGGTTCGACCACAGGCCCGAGACGACCGGAGCCGACCATGGCCGGCGCGGCCGGGCGCGTGGAGACCGGGACGCGGTCCCACCGGCCCAGAGCCCAGGCCAGGACCTGGCCACCCAGGTAGACCGCGAACGCGTAGCTCAGCAGCGGTGGGCGGACCGGGTCGGGCAGCCACATGTAGGCCATGACCAGCATGTCCAGCGCCGCGACGACCCAGAGCGGGTCGAGCGCTCCTTCCCGGCGCCGGAACGCCGCCGCGGCCACGGTCTCGACCACCGCAACGGCCGCGAACAGCGATGTCCCGACCCGGGACAGATCGGGGTGGGTCATCGGGTTGAGCAGGTACATCCCCGCCATGCCGGTCGCCATCAGGATGTGCCCGCCGTGCCACCATCGGCCCGGCCCGGACGTCGACCACGCATGCCTCAGATGCACGACGACCACTGCGCCCAGCGCCACCACCCACCCGACCCGCAACCACTCGGGCAGCAGCAGCATGCTCATCACCGGCACCGATACATCTCCTCGTGTCCGACCCGGCCGGCGGAGCGTGGCGATCCCGAGGGCCAGCGGGTGTCATCATAGCGAGTCGGGAGAGCCGGAACGGTCCAACGACGACCACGGGTGCCCGACGCCGCGCGCAGGCAGGCGTCGCGTTCGGGGGCGGGTTGGAGCGTCGACGGAGGATGTGAGGACACGAGGATGGACGGCACCGCGCCATGATCGACACCGCACCGATCGACACCGCGCCGAGCTGGACGACCGCGTTGACGACCTGGACGCCCACTCCGGTCGCCGACGTCCTCATCGTGGCCACGACGGTCTGCTACCTGCTGCTGGTCCGGCGGCACGGGGCCGGCTCCCGCTGGCCGTGGCGCCGATCGGCGGCCTGGGTGCTGGCCATGGCGGTCCTGGTGATCGCCCTGGACAGCGCCGTGGCCGGCTACGGGGACGTGCTGTTCTGGGTGCACATGGTCCAGCACCTGCTGTTGATCATGGTGGTGCCGGTCCTGCTGGTGTGGGCGCAACCGCTTCGGCTGGTGGGTGCGGCCACCGGTCCGCGGGGCCAGGACACCCTCGACCGGCTTGTCGGCAGCCGGGCCGCCCGGTCGGCCACCGCGCCGCTGTTCGGTCTGGCGCTCTACGCCGCGGTGGTGGTGCTGACCCACCTCACCGGCTTCCAGCAACTCTCCGTGACCCATGGTGGGGTGCGCGCCGTGGAGCTCGTCCTGTACCTGGTCAGCGGTTATCTGTTCTTCCTGCCGTTGGCCGGGACCGAGCTCGGGCGGGAATCGCTACCCTACCTGTTCCGGTTCGTACTCCTCGCCCTCGGCATGGGCGTGGACACGTTGGCCGGGGTCACCTTGATGCTCACCGGCCGCCCCCTCGCCCCCGCCTACGCGGCCTCGCACCCGAGCTGGGGGCCCGGCGCCCTGGCCGACCAGGGGGTCGCCGGTGCGGTGATGTGGTTCGGTGGGGACCTGTTGATGATGGTTCTCATCGTCGTGGTGGCCGTGCAGTGGGGCCTGGCCGACCAGGAGAAGCAGGGGCTGGGCGGCTGGCTGGAAGGCGTCCGCAGGCGCGCCCTGCTCGGTGGTGACAGCGATGACCTCCCTGGCGGCGGCGGGGACGGCGGTGATGTCGACGCCGACCAGCGTGCCCTGGACGCCTACAACGCCGCACTGTCCGCGCTGCACGGCCTTCCCGCGCCCCGGCATGGCCCCGGGCCGGGGGCCTGAGCCTGCCGTGCGCCTACGATCCGAACGACCACCCGGCCCGACGCCGGTAGCGAACCTGGAGGCGATCGCCACGACCACGGCTGCCACCCCCGCCGCCCCCGCGGACGTTCGGCACTACGAGATCCTCGTCGGCGGGATGAGCTGCGCCGCCTGTGCGGCCCGCGTGGAGCGCACGCTCAACAAGCTCGACGGGGTGCTGGCCACGGTCAACTACGCCACCGAACGCGCCAGGGTGCAGTGTCTCCCCGACACCGACCCGCGCCGGTTGGTCGAGCAGGTGGAGCGCGCCGGGTACGCGGCGCGCCGCGTCGACGACATCGTCACCGTCGACGACGCAGCCGCGCACGAGGGCCGGGTCGCCGACCTGCGGTTGCGGCTGGCGGTGGCCGCCGTGCTCGCCGTGCCGGTCTGCGACCTGTCGCTGGCCCTGTCCCTGTTCCCCGAGCTGCGCTTCCCGGGCTGGCAGTGGGTGTGCCTGGTGCTCGCGGCGCCGGTCGTCGGCTGGTGTGCGCTGCCCTTCCACCGGGCCGCGTGGAAGGCCGCCCGCCGCGGCACCTCGTCAATGGACACCCTGGTCTCGATCGGGATCCTGGCCGCGTCGGCGTGGTCGTTGTGGGTCATGGTGAAGGGTGGCGCGGTCACCCCGGGACTGGGCCGGGGATGGGCCGTGCTCACCGGCAGCGACCACGCCCTCTACCTCGACGTCGCGGTCGGCGTCACCACCTTCCTGCTGGCCGGGCGCTATTTCGAGGCGCGCGCAAAACGGTCGGCCGGCTCGGCGATGCGGGCCCTGCTCGCGCTGGGGGCCAAGGACGTGGAGGTGCTGCGCGACGGCGCGGCGCACCGGGTCCCGGTGGCGCAGCTGGTCGTCGGTGATGTGTTCACCGCGCGGCCGGGGGAGAAGATCGCCACCGACGCCGTGGTGCAGGACGGCCGGTCCGCGCTGGACGTGAGCATGGTCACCGGCGAACCGGTGCCCCGTGAGGTGGTTCCCGGCGACGAGGTGGTCGGTGGCGCGGTCAACGCCGGTGGGCGGCTGCTGCTGCGGGCCACCCGGGTGGGAGCCGACACCCACCTCGCCCGGATGGCCCGGCTCGTGCAGCGCGCCCAGGAGGGCAAGGCCGGCGCGCAGCGGTTGGCCGACCGGATCGCCGCGGTGTTCGTCCCGGGCGTGCTGGTGCTCGCCGCGGCGACGGCGGTCGGCTGGCTGGTCGCCGGCCGCCCGGTGGGCGTGGCGCTGTCCGCCGCGGTCGCGGTGCTGGTGGTGGCCTGCCCGTGCTCGCTGGGCCTGGCCACCCCGACCGCCGTGCTGGTCGGCACCGGCCGCGGCGCCCAGCTCGGGATCTTCATCAAGGGCCCCCAGGCCCTGGAGTCGACCCGCAGCATCGACACGATCGTGCTGGACAAGACCGGCACCTTGACCGCGGGACGCATGCGCCTGGTCGACGTGCGCCTCGCGGCGGGCGTGGACCGCCGCCGGCTGCTCGCGATGGCCGGCGCGGTCGAGGCGGCGTCCGAACATCCCATTGCCGCGGCGGTGACCACGGCCGCCACCGCCGAGCTGGGGGTGCTGCCCGAGGTGCGCGACTTCGTGGCGCTGCCCGGTCTCGGAGCCGGCGGGGTCATCGACGGGCATCCGGTGGTCGTCGGCCGGACCCGGCTGCTTGTCGAACACGGCCTGCACATACCCGACGGGCTCGAGTCCGACCGCATCGAGCTCGAGGGGCGCGGGGTCACCGTCGTGCTGGTGGGCTGGGCCGGTGCCGCGCAGGGCCTGCTCGCCGTGGCCGACACGGTGCGGGCCAGCAGCGCCCCCGCGGTGGCGGCGCTGCGCCGCCTCGGGTTGCACCCGGTGCTGCTCACCGGGGACAACGCCCGTACCGCCGCCGCGGTGGGCGCCGCGGTCGGGATCGACGACGTGATCGCCGAGACGCTGCCGGAAGGCAAGGCCGACGTGGTGCGCCGCCTGCAGGAGCACGGCCACCGGGTGGCCGTGGTCGGCGACGGGGTCAACGACGTCGCGGCGCTGGCCGTCGCCGATCTGGGCATGGCGATCGGGCACGGTACCGACGCCGCCATCGAGGCCGCCGACATCGTGCTCGCCCGCGAGGACCTGCTGGTGGTGCCCGAGGCCGTACAGCTCGCCCGGCGCACCCACCGCACCATCCGGTGGAACCTTGGGTGGGCCTTCGGCTACAACATCGCGGCCCTGCCGCTGGCCGTGGTCGGGTTGCTCAGCCCGCTGATCGCGGGGGCGGCGATGTCGCTGTCGTCGGTGTTCGTGGTCTCGCACAGCCTGCGGCTGCGCCATTTCCGGCCCACCGGCGACGAACCCGGGTCGCGGATCCCGTGACCGGCACCTCGGCCGCCCGCCGACCGGCCCCGGTGTGGCCGGCCCTGGCCGTCGGCCTGCTGGCGGTGGCGGCGCTGACCGGGGGGCTGCTCGCCGCGCTGGCCCCCAGCGTCGCCGTGCTCTACGGGCTGCCCGCGCTGGGCCCGCTGGTGGACGCCGGGCTGCCCGCCGCCCGGGTGCTGGCGGTCGGGGCCGCGGCGGCGAGTGTGGGAAACCTGCTGCTGGCCGCGGTGCTGGCGCCGGGGGACCCCTACGGCACCGTGTCCCCGCACGGGTACGCCGGTCTGCGTGCGGCGCGGGTCTGGTCGCTGGTGCAGGCCCTGGCGTCGGTGGCGGTCGCCGTGCTCACCGTCGCGGAGAACAGCGGCGCGCCGCCGGGCCGGCTGATCGGCAGCGGCCCCACGCTCGTCAACGGCCTCGGTCAGGTCCAGTCGGCCAGCGGGTGGGCGGTGTCCGCACTGGTCGCCGTCGTGGTCGCGGCGCTGGCCGGTTGGACGTTGTCCTGGCGCAGCGCGGTGGGCCTGCTGGTGCTCGCGCTCGCCGGGTTGTTTCCGGTCACCCTCACTGCGGTCACCAACGCCGAGCGCTCGCACGACATCGCCGGGGACGCGCTCACCCTGCACGTGCTCGGCGCGGTGCTGTGGCTCGGCAGCACCGTCGCCGTGGTGGCGCACCTGGCGCGCCGGGGTGGCGCCCCTGCGGTGGTACGGCGCCGGCACGGCGTGATCGCCACCTGGTCGCTGGTCGTGGTCGGCGCCTCGGGGGTGGTCTCCGCATCGTTCACCGTGGCCCCCGCGGACCTGTTGACCAGTGGGTACGGCCTGCTCGTGGGGTCCAGCGCCGTGCTGCTGGCCGTGCTGGTCGGGGTCGGCAGGCGGGCCCGCGCAGCGGCGGGAACGCCCGGCGGGCGCGCAGCGGCGTTGCGCCTGGCCGCGCTGGAGCTGCTGCTGCTCGCCGCGGCCGCCGGCGCCGGTAGCGGGCTGACCCGGTTGTTCCCGCCCGCCGACCGGGGCTACGAGGCCAGCCGGCTGGTGTACCTGCTGGGCTATGAGCTGCCGACCCGGCTGACCGCCGCGGATCTCGCGCTCCGGTGGCGGATCGACCTGGTGTTCGGCCCCCTCGCGGTGCTCGCCGCCGTCGCGTACCTGCTGGGGGTGACGCGGGCGCACCGGGCCGGGCTGTCGTGGCCGGCCGGGCGTACCGCGGCGTGGCTGGCCGGCTGCGCGGTGCTGCTCGTGGCCACCTCGTCGGGTCTGGGCGCCTATGGACCTGCAGTGTTCAGTGTGCACATGGTCGGGCACATGCTGCTGGCCACCTTCGCCCCGGCGCTGCTGGTGCTCGGCCACCCGATCACCCTCGTGCTGCAGGTGGCACCGGCCCGCACCGCGGACCGACTGGTGAGCCTGCTCGACGCGCCCGCCGTACGCCTGGCGCGCAACCCCGCGGTCGCGTGGGGCGCGGTGGCGCTCACCCTGTTCGGGCTCTATCCGACCGGGCTGTTCGACGCGGTCCTCCAGCAGCACTGGGCGCATCTGGCCATGGACGCCGCGTTCTTCGGCACCGGTCTTGCGCTGTTCTGGCCGGTGCTCGGACACAGCGTGGCCGGACGCGGGCTGCCCGTCCTCGGCCGCATCGTCATGGTCTTCGCGGTGATGGCCCTGCACGCCGGTTTCTCCGCGTGGCTGCTCAGCCGCTCGACGCCCGTCGCCGCCGGGTTCTACAGCTCGCTGCGGCTGCCGTTCGTCCCGGACCTGCTGGCCGACCAGCGGCTCGGCGCAGTACTCGCCTGGGCGCTCGGCGAGGTGCCGGTCGTGCTCACCGTGGTGGCCCTGGTCCTGCGCTGGACCCGCGCGGACCGCGCGCCGCCCGAGAACGCGGCCCGGACCTGGACCGTGCCGCGTGCCGACAGCGACGAGATGACCTACCCCGGCCTCGCGCCCGCGTGGCCCACGCCGGTCGGTGGACGACCCGGCCGGTCCCGCCCGACCTGACCGGCCGTCCGATGGGCGGCACCCGCCCGGCCAAGCCGGCCATGATCATCGCCTGGGGGACATGAGCCGCACCGGTGCGGCTCATGTCCCCCGGGCGCTGATCACCAGGCCCGCCAGGGACCGCGAGGCGCCGATCGCCGGACGACGTCGCCGACGGCCCTGCCGGGGGCCTGCCCGCCGAGAGCGCTTCACGATCCACCCGGTCCAACCGGATAGGATCAGCGCCCCGACCACACCCGATAGGGGACGACATGGGCGACGCCAACGGCGCGCTGGACATTCTCGGCATCGGCAACGCCATCGTCGACGTGCTCGCGCACGCCGACGATGCCTTCATCCTCGGCCATGACCTGCCCAAGGGTGGGATGACGCTGATCGACGCCGAGCGCGCCGACGCGCTCTATGCCGACATGGGACCGGGCATCGAGGCATCGGGTGGCTCGTGCGCGAACACGATCGTCGGCGCCGCCTCGTTCGGCGCCACCGTCGGCTATGTCGGCAAGGTGCGTGACGACGTCCTGGGCGACGCGTTCACCCACGACATCCGCGCAGCCGGCGTGTTGTTCCAGACCCCTGCGTCCACCGGTGGACCGGGGACCGCGCGCTGCCTGATCATGGTGTCCCCGGACGCCCAGCGCACGATGAGCACGTACCTCGGCGCCTGCGTGGAGCTGGGTCCCGAGGACATCGACGAGAGCCTGGTCGCGCGGGCCAAGGTGACCTACCTCGAGGGCTACCTGTGGGACCCGCCGCGTGCCAAGGAGGCGTTCCGGGCCGCCATGGCCGCCGCCCACGGGGCCGACCGCCAGGTGGCGCTGACGCTCTCGGACATGTTCTGCGTGCAGCGCCACCGGGAGGAGTTCGCCGCGCTGGTCGAGAACGACGTGGACATCCTCTTCGCCAACGAGGACGAGATCCGGGCCCTCTATGAGGTGGAGACCATCGAGGACGCGCTCGCCGAGGTGGGAGGCCGTTGCCGCATCGTCGCGGTGACGCGGTCGGAGAAGGGCTCGCTCGTGTCCTCCGCCGGCACCGTCCACGAGGTGCCGGCCGAGCCGGTCGACAGCGTCGTGGACACCACCGGTGCCGGCGACTCCTACGCGGCGGGCTTCCTGTACGGCCTCACCCACGGCCTGGAGCTGCCGACGTGCGCGCGCCTCGGCTCGATCGCCGCCGCGGAGATCATCTCCCACTTCGGTGCCCGGCCGCAGGTGAGCCTGGCCGAGCTGGCTGGGCCGGCGCTGACCACCGCGGAGTAGGCGCACCCGGGTGCCGCGGCCGCGGCACCGGCGGAGCCGACGTCGCACCTGCCGTGAAGATTCTCAGGTGGAGAGCAGCGGCAGGGTGGTGCGTCCCGGGCCGAGGATGGGTCCGGGGTCGGCGCCGAGCACGCCGGTGAGCAGGGTGGCGTACACGTCGCGGAAGTCCGTCGACGATCTGAGGTCGCCGCTGTCCAGGTCGGTCAGGCTGGGTTGGGCGCCGACGAACCCGCCGCGGACGGGTACTCCGGCGAGGAGGACGGGACCTGCGGTGCCGTGGTCGGTGCCCTGGTTGGCGTTGGCGGCGACCCGGCGGCCGAACTCGGAGTAGGCGAGCAGCACCACGTCACGGCCGTGGTCGGTACCGGCCATCCGGGTGAGGAAGCTCGAGACCGCGGTGTCGACCTCGCCGAGCAGGCGCTGCTGGGTACCCCGCTCGTCGGCGTGGGTGTCGAAGCCGCCGAGGCTGACCGAGTAGACCCGGCTGGGAGCGCCCAGCTCCACGCAGCGCGCCACGACGTCCAGCTGCGCGGCCAGCATGCCGGCACCCTTCTTCCCGGTGGTGGCCGTCCCGGTACCACCGCCCGTCGACGCGGGGACCGCGCGGGCGCCGTCGACCGCGGGACCGAGGGTGGTGGCGGTGCGGTGCAGGTCGGCGATCGCCCTGGCGGCGAAGGCCTGCAGGTCCGGTTCGCCGTCGGCCGGCGCGCCGAGGCCGGCGAATGCGGTGCCGACCGGGCCGCTCGACAGGGTGAGCCCGGACAGCGGCAGCGCGGCACCCGCGGTGGTGGCGCCGGCGAGCAACGGTGGCAGGACGGGTTCGAGGGAGACCGCGCGCAGCGGGTCCCGTCCGGTGGTGTCCAGCCAGCGGCCCAGCCAGCCGGTGGACTGTGGGTGGTCGGGCGAGGCGGTCTGCCAGATGTCCATGGAGCGGAAGTGGCTGTGGTCGGGTTGGGGATAGCTGACCCCGCGCACGATCGCCAGGGTGCCGCCGTCCCACTGCTTCTTCAGGCCGGGCATCCCGGGGTTGAGCCCGAGCCCCTCGCCGAGCGGGAGGACCTCGTGCTCGGCGTAGGCGAGATCGGGCCGCGCGGCCTGGTAGGCGGGGTCGGCCGCGGGGATGACGGTGTTGAGGCCGTCGTTGCCGCCGTAGAGGGTGAGCACGACGAGCACGCCTGCACCGGGCGGCAGCGGGTCGGTGCGGGTGCGGTCGGCAAGCTCCTTCCAGCCGATGCCGGTGGCGGCCGCGGCGACGGCGGCCGCACCGGAGACCTTCAGGAAGCGCCGACGGGTCAGGGTGTCCACGGGTGCTCCTCGCGGGGGGATCGGTTCGCGCCGCTCATGCGCTGACCGTGTTCTCGGGGCTGGCCAGCGCGGCGGCGACCAGCTGGGTGGGCTGCCCGGCCAGCGGGGTGAGCGCCGCGGCGGTGCGGTCGGTGAAGGGCGGGAGACCGAGCAGCGCCGCGGTGGCCGCGACCCGGTCGCCCGGGGCGGTGTCGGTGACCGGGGAGAGGTCCCCTGAGGCGGCGAGCGTCCGGGCGAGGGTGAGCCGGGTCAATGCGGCGGCGGTGGTGAGCCAGGGCGTGCCGGCCGGCCAGCCCCCCACGTTGGGTGGCTCGAACGGGGTCTGGCCCAGCCCGGTCAGCCCGGCGTTCAGGGCGGCGGCGGGAAGTGTCGACGCCGGCAGCCGCAACGCCCGCAGCGCCGCGACCAGCCATTCCACGGGTTGGCGGACCAGCACCGAGGCCGGGTCGCGGAACGCGGGTGCGGTCACCGCGGCGCGCAGCAGCCCGGTGATGTCGTGGCCCGGTCCGTAGGCGGCGACCAGCATGTCCAGGGTGACCGGATCCGGTGGGGTGTCGGAGACGAACCGGGTCCAGATGCGGCCGGCCAGGAACCGGGGCGAGGCGGGCTGGGTGACCAGCAGGTCGACCAGGCCGGCGGCGTCGAAGGGCGAGCTCACCCCGAGCACGGTC
This sequence comes from Mycobacteriales bacterium, assembly GCA_038254065.1. GTDB lineage: Bacteria > Actinomycetota > Actinomycetes > Mycobacteriales > Pseudonocardiaceae > Pseudonocardia. The sequence continues at coordinate 34,476 of JBBSGM010000010.1, forward strand.
TCCGGACCGCCGTCGTGGTCGCGCGGCGTCACGGTGGCAGTGCCGGTGGCGTAGTCGACCCGCCATCCGGTCAGCGCCCGCGCGGCCTGGCGGACGTCGTTCTCGGTGTAGTTGCCCACCCCGAGGGTGAACAGCTCCATGAACTCCCTGGCCAGGTTCTCGTTCGGTCTCCCGACCCGGTTCCCGCCCCCGTCGAGCCAGACCAGCAGTGCCGGATCGATGATCATGGCCTGGGCCAGCGCGCGGAAGTCCCCGCCACCGAGGCGGCGCAGGGTGTCGTTCTGCCGGTACATCAGCTCGGCGCTGCGGACCTTGTGCACGCTGGTGGCGAAGTGGCCGTGCCAGAACCAGGTCAGCCGCTCCGGGAACGGGGCGTCGACCGCGGCCATCCGGTCCAGCCACCACACCACCAACTGCCGGGCCTGCCCGGCCTCCTGCTGGCGGACCTCCCGCCGCGCCGCGACATCCGCCTTACCCGCCGCCTTACCCGCCGCCTTACCCGCCCTACTGGTCCGGGCCGGAAACGAGGGGGGCGGGATCGCACCCGTGTCACGACCCGCCGGGGGCGCGGTCAGCGCGGCCAGCGTCGCGTCGAAGCCCGCCGTCGCGGCGGTGTCCAGCTCGCCGTGGCGCGGACCCAGACCGACCCGCTGCAACAGCCGCCGGACCGCATCCCGGTCACCGATCCCCATACGCCGGAAGGTAGGACCGGCTGCCGCCGTGCGCATCGAATCAGACCACTTCTTCAGCCACCCTTCAGAGCATGCCACTGAAGATCGGCTGAAGGTGCGCCCTCGCCGAACCGGACTTCAGCCGGACCTCAGCTCCGCGATCCAGAGTCGGCCCACATGAGGTCCACGGGCACAGCGGTGCATGTGCCCATCCCGATCCTGACGAGGAGCGCTCCGTGAAACTGATCCCGATCCCCATGGCCCCCAGCCGGTTCGCCGCCACCGTGCTGGCCGCCACCGGCGTCGTCGTGCTGGCCGCCGGCTGCTCCTCCGCCACCGACCCGGGCGCACCGACCGCCTCCTCCACGTCCTCCACACCCGCGCCGGTGCCCTCGACCAAGTCGGGCCACCATGCCGCGAAGGCGACCGCCGGCCAGATCACCGCGGAGCAGGGACCCACCTGGACCGTGGTCACCGCCGACGGCACGCAGCTCACCGTGGACATCACCCCGCAGACAACGTTCGGTACCACGAAGCACCCGGCGACCGTGCAACAGTTCACCGTGGGCACCGCGGTCCGGGTGACCGGGCGGACCAACGGCTCCACGATCACGGCCACCCGGATCGGCGCAGCCCGTGCCGCGGGACAGACTCCGAGCCCCGCCCCCTCGGCTCCCCCCTCACTGTGATGCCCAGCTTCCCGTAGCCGCATCCGGGGTCGCTCGCAGTCCGGGACCGGTGAGTCGTCGCGGCGTGGTGAATCCCGACAAGCCCACTCGCGTCCCCGGCTGACCGGGCGGTCGGCGAGGCTCGGACCGCGGCATGCCTCACCTCAGATCGTAACGGCTTCCTAACGGTCCGGGTCGACCATTGGTAGGGTAAGCGCCCTGCCCGGCGACGAGACTCGTGCCGTGTTCGATGTTGTCAAGCGGCTGCTGGTGGGCCGGCCGCTGCGGAGCAGCCGGTTGGGCGAGACCTTGCTGCCCAAGCGGGTGGCGTTGCCGGTGTTCTGCTCCGACCCGATCTCCTCGGTGGCCTATGCGACCGAGCAGATCGTGTTGGTGTTGGCCGCGGGCGGGTTGGCCGCGCTGCGGGCCACCCCCTGGGTCGGTGTGGTGGTGGTGGTGTTGCTGTTGATCACGGTGGTCACGTCCTACCGACAGACCTGCTTCGCCTACCCCAGCGGCGGCGGAGCCTACGTGGTGAGCAAGGAGAACCTGGGCGAGTCGGCGTCGCTGGCCGCGGCGGCGGCGTTGCTGGTCGACTACGTGATGACCGTCGCGGTGTCGGTCACCTCCGGGGTGGTCGCGGTGACCTCGGCGCTCCCGGCGCTCTCGCCGCACGCGGTGAGCATCGCGGTGGGCCTGGTCGTGGTACTCACGCTGGCGAACCTGCGCGGAACCCGGGAGTCGGGCCGCGTGTTCGCGGTACCCACCTATGCCTTCGTCGGCCTGAGCTTGCTGATGTTCGTCTGGGCCGCAGTCCGGGCCTCCACCACCGGGCTACCCGCAGCGGTGACCGCGACACAACCCATCCCGCACACGACCGGGCTTGCCGGGCTGGCGCTGGTCTTGCTGCTGGTGCGCGCGTTCGCGTCCGGGTGCACCGCGCTGACCGGCGTGGAGGCGATCAGCAACGGCGTGCCCTCGTTCGAGAAACCGAAGGCGCGCAACGCCGCCACCACCCTGACGCTGATGGGGGTGATCGCCGTGGCGCTGTTCGGTGGGATCACCGTGCTCGCGGTCGCGTTGGACGTCCGCGCCCTGCCCGGCGGGGACCCGTCGGTGATCTCCCAGATCGCCGGATCGGTGTTCGGGGGGACATCGCCGGTGTTCTACTTGTTCCAGGCGGCAACTGCGGCGATCCTGGTGCTGGCCGCAAACACCGCGTTCAACGGGTTCCCGGTGTTGGCCTCGATCCTGGCCCGAGATCGCTACCTGCCCCGCCAACTTCACAATCGCGGGGACCGGCTGGTGTTCTCCAACGGCGTAGTGCTGCTCGCTGCCGCCGCCATCGCGTTGATCATCGGGTTTGACGCCAACATCGACCGGCTCCTCCAGCTCTACATCATCGGGGTGTTCACCAGCTTCACCCTGTCCCAGCTCGGAATGGTTCGACATTGGCAACGTGCCCTGCACGGGCGCGGTGATGCGCACGGGGCCGACGCGGCGGTCAGCGCCGGCCTCGGCGGTGGGGAACGCCGGGCGATGCGCCGCTCGCAGGCGATCAACGCCACGGGCGCGGTGTTCACCGCCGTGGTGCTCGTGGTCGTGTTCACGACCAAGGTCACCCATGGGGCGTGGATCGCGGTCGTGGGCATGATCGTGCTGTTCGTGGTGATGCGCGGAGTCAACCGGTACTACGGCCGGGTGGCCGCGGAGGTCTCGGCCGATGAGGAAGACGATCAAGGTACGCTGCCCAGCCGGGTACACGCGATCGTGCTGGTCTCCCGGTTGCACAAGCCGGCGATGCGGGCGCTGGCCCTGGCCCGGGCCACTCGCCCGAACTCACTGACCGCGATTACCCTCAACCTCGACGACGTGGACACCCGCCGACTGCGCACCGACTGGGAGAAGAGAGACATCCCGGTGCCACTCACGGTGATCGAGGCCCCCTACCGGGATCTCGTCCGGCCCTTGGTCGGGTACGTCAAGCAACTGCGCGAGGCCCACCCACGGACCGTGGTCATGGTGTTCATCCCGGAGTACGTCGTGACCCGGTGGTGGCAGCAGCTGCTGCACAACCAGAGCGCGCTGCGGTTCAAGGCCCGGCTGTTGTTCACCCCGGGCGTGGTCGTCGTCGACGTGCCTTACCACCTCGGGGTCGGTGACCAGGGTTGGCTCGGCACCCGGCGGCGCCGACCGGTGGACGACCCAGCACCATCGGAACCGACGGTAGGGATGGCCGGGTGAGCCGACGTGTCGTGCTCGGCACCTCGCACCGATCCCGGCCGGTCCGCACCTTCGCCGAGGGGATCGGCGCGCCGGTGATGCAGGACTTCGGGCCGATCGACGTGCACCCGGTCACCCGCGCCGAGACCGGACGGGGGCCGGTGGCCGCGCAGCGCGGTCCCGCTCGCCCGGCGGGTGGTGGGCTGGGCCCTCGGCCTGGTGCTGCCGCTGGCCGTGACCGGGATCGGGGTGGGGTTGCGCGGGCTCATCGGGCTGTCCACCGATGTGGTGCTGTTCTTCCTCGGCACCGTGGTGGCCGCGCTGGTAGGCGGACTCGGCCCGGCGTTGCTGCGCCGCAAGCTCGAACCCGAACCGGCCCGGCCTCGCCGCCTCATCACTGAAGCCGGCATGGGTTACCGATTTCGCATCCGACAGCCACCCAAGAGCAAGCTCGACGAGCTGCCAGCTGGTAAGAATCGCCTCTCAGGGCCAGGATCAGCGGGGCTCGCGGAGGTGGCGATGGGCACGGTGCTGGATCGGTTGGACCGGGCGGCGGGTGACCGGCTGGAGCGGCTGGTCGCGGCGCACCACCGGCGGCGGCTGCGCAGGCTGGGATGGGCGGATGCGCTGTCACCGGCGGGCCCGCAGCTGTGGGCGGCTGAGGACCTGCCGCCGAGGCGGGGCAACGAGCTGCATGTCCACATCGACGGGGCGAGCGCGCTGCCGGCCATCGCCGAGGCGCTGGGCAACGCCCGTTCCCAGGTGCACATTGCCAACTGGCATGCCAGCCCCGACTTCCGGCTGACCCGCGAGCCCGGCGGCCCCACCCTGCGGGAGCTGCTGGCCGGTCTGGCGGAGACGCTACCGGTCCGGCTGTTGATGTGGGCCGGGCCGCCGGCGCCGGTGTTCCAGCCCACCAGGGCGGTGGCCCGCGCCGCGTGTGACGGGTTCGTCACCGGCACCAGGGTGGTATGCGCGCTCGACGCCAGGGAGCGCACCATGCACTGCCACCACGAGAAGATCGTGATCATCGACGGTGAGCGGGCGTTCGTCGGGGGAATCGACCTGACCGCGCTCGCCGGGGACCGCTACGACAGCCCGACGCATCCGCCGACCACCCCACTGGGCTGGCACGACGCTGCCGTCGAGCTCACCGGACCGGTGGTCGCCGACGTGGCCCGGCACTTCGTCGACCGCTGGGGCGAGGTCACCGGTGAGCAGCTCGGCATCCCGGTACCCCCCGCGCCGACCGGTGCGGTGACCGTGCAGGTCACCCGGACGGTGCCGGAACGAACCTACCGGTTCGCCCGCAGGGGCGTGTTCAGCCTGCTGGACGGGTACCTGCGGGCGCTCCGGTCCGCGCGTGAGTTCGTCTACCTGGAGAACCAGTTCCTGTGGTCGACCGAGGTCGGCGCGGTGCTGGCCGACAAGCTGACCCATCCGCCCTGCGCGCAGTTCCGGATCCTGCTCGTGCTGCCGGCCCGCCCGGCCAGTGGCGCCGACACCACCCGGGGGCAGCTCGGCGCGCTGCTGGAGGCCGACGGCGGCGCAGGCCGGCTGCTCGCGACGACGCTGACCGCGCAGCAGGGCAGTGCGAGCAGCCCGCTGTACGTCCACGCGAAGATCGGGATCGTGGATGACCGCTGGTTGACGGTGGGGTCGGCGAACCTCAACGACCACTCGCTGTTCAACGACACCGAGCTCAACGTGACGACGTCCGACCCGGCGGTGGTGCGGGGCACCCGGTTGCGGCTGTGGGCCGAACACCTCCAGCTCGGTGCGGCCGAGATCGACGGTGACCCGTCCGTCGTGATCGACCAGTGGTGGCGGCCGATCGCGGTCCGCGAGCACGCCCGTCGTCAAGCCGGCGCGGCACCGAGCCGCCGGCTCACCCTGCTGCCAGCGGTGTCCCGGCGTACCGAGCGGCTGGCCGGCCCGTTGCGTGGCCTGCTCGTCGACGGCTGAGGCAGGTCGCGAGCTGGTGGGCACCCGACCCGGTTGTCCGGCTGGCGTCGCCGGTCGGCGGCGGGCAGGATCGACCGATGGGCGGTCCCGACACCATCCTGCCCGGGATCTTCGGTGCGCTCGCCCCGGTGCTGGACTCCTACGGCTACCTTGCCGTCGGCGGGTTCATCCTGGTCGAGGACTTCGGAGTTCCGCTACCGGGCGAGACGATCCTCATCGCGGCGGCGGTGTACGCGGGTGCGGGGCGGTTGTCGCTGGCGTTGGTCGTGGTCGTCGCGGTGCTGGCCGCGGTGACCGGCGACAACATCGGTTATGTGATCGGCCGTTACGGCGGCCGGCGGCTCGTGCTGCGCTGGGGCCGCTACGTGCTGCTGACCCCGCAGCGGCTCGACCGCGTGGAGGAGTTCGTGCACCGCCACGGCGCCTGGGTGGTGACACTGGCCCGCTTCATCGAGGGCCTGCGTCAGGCCAACGGCATCGTCGCCGGCATCGGGGAGATGACATGGACCCGGCGGTTCCTGCCGTTCAACATGCTCGGTGCCGCGCTCTGGGTCGGGGTGTGGACGGCGGTCGGCTACGTCGCGGGCTCGCACCTCGACGTGCTCTACGCCCAGTTCAAGCGCTACGAGATCTACCTGCTGATCGTGCTGGGCGTGGGGGTGGTGGCCATGGTGGCCCGGACGCTGTGGCGGCGGCACCGCTCGCAGCGGACGACCCGGCACGCCTGACGCCGTCACGCTCCCAGCTGGCTGTCCCGCAGGTCCCGCCGCGGCGGTCCGAGATCGCCGACTTCGCGACGCGTCAGCACGACCGCCGCCGCGGTGAACAGCATGAGGAACCCCACCTCGGCGGCGACGGCCCAGCCGGTGTGGCGCAGGTTCTCGTCGTAGACCACGACCCCGAGCAGCACCGCCAGCAGGGGGTTGACCACGGTGATGGCGGGCAGGCTCGCCGAGAGCGGACCGGCCTGGAACGAGAGCTGGTTGAGCAGCAGGCCGACCGCTCCCACGGCCAGCAGCGCATAGAGCTGCCAGCCGGTGAGCAGTGCCACCGGACCGTGCGCGAGCAGGTTGGTGCAGGCTTTGATCAGGATGGCGGTGCCGGCGAAGGCGATGCCGGTGGCGACCCCGAGCAACGCTGCTGTGGTGGCACGTCGGCGGCCACGCGCGATCAGCACACACCCCACCGCGGCGCCGACCGCGAGTACACCGGCGGCTATCGCCGGCCCTGGGTCGGCCGTCTCGTGGCTGGGTGGCACGCCCGCCGTGGCGACGGTGAGGAAACCGGCGAGACCGGCGACAAGCGCAAGCGCCCATAGCAGTTCGCTCCGGTAAATCCGTTCGTGACGCAGCCGCCGTTGCAGCGGCAGCGCGAACAGCACCGCCAGCACCAGCAGCGGCTGGACCACGGCCAGCGCGCCACTGTGCAACGCGAAGGCGTGCAGGCCCAGCCCCACCGCGCTGACCGCGGTCCCACCGAGCCAGTACGGGTGGGCCACGCTGGCCCGCACGAAGCGGAGCAGCTGGCGCCCCCGCAGGCCCTGGGCGTCGGGCACCTCCCCGGCACTGCGGTGCTCAAGGGTCGCCGCGACCGCGAAGGCGGCGGCCGCGCCGATGGCGGCGGGATAGTAGGCCAGCTCGGAGAACATGCTCATCCGACCTTCCGCGCCTCCTCCCGGCTCCCCGCGCCCGATCCCTTCCTGCAACTATGGCTGCGCCTCCCGGCCCGCACGTACCGGGGCCATCCAGCGGAGCGGCCCGTCGCCGGGTGATCTTCGTTGGAGCGTATTGAACGCGGTCGCGGGATGAGGGATGCGTACCGCACTGTCTCCTGGCTACCGTTGATCACGCCCGGCGGAGGCAGAAGGGGGCGCGGCCGGGGGCGGGGTGGGGGTGAGCGTTGCGCCGAGTCGTTGTTCGAGGTCGGCGAGCTCGCCCCGGATCTCGTCGATCAGCCGGGCGTGCTCGGCGCGCAGGTCCCGAACCGTGACATCGCGGTAGTCCTCGGCGAGGGTGACGACGACGGCGCCGCCCGCGGACAGGGTGGCTTCCTTGATCTCGCTGACGTCATCCGCGCCTTGTCGCCGGCACGCGGCGAGCACGTCGCCGCGCCGCAGCCCCAGCCGGCGCAATGCCGCAGGTACCGGCCGACCGTCCTCGACCAGGATGGTCGGAGTTCCCTCGAAGATCCGGGTCAGGCGGGGAGAGCGGCTGACCCACCGCACCACCGCGGCGTTGATCGCGACCAGCACGGTGGCGCCGAGCAACCCGCCGGTCAGGCTGTTGTCACTGCCGATCACCGCGTTCTGCACCACGTTGGACAGCAACAGCATCACGACCAGGTCGAAACTGTTGAGCTGGGCAAGATCGCGTTTGCCGCCCAGGCGCAGCAGGACCGCCAGTCCGCCGTAGACCAGCACCGTGCGCAGCACCTTCTCCAGCAACGGAACCTGCACCTGCCACAGGTCGTGCCAGATCACAACCTGCTACCGGCCGCTGTCACCCCACCCCGCGGACCGGGCGGACGTTCACTGGTGGGCCGGGTACGTTCCAGCGCTTGCCAGCCGGTGTCGCGGTCGCGTTCGGCGGCTTCCGCACGCCCACCGCCGCGCAACCCGAAAAGCCGCTTGGCGAAAAGGAGGTAGCCGACGACAACGAGGTTGATGACCAAGGTAATGATCTTGGTGACCGTGATCCGTCCGGTCAGCTCGTACACCTCGGGGATCAACAGCAGCGTCGTCGCGACGAAGGTGAGGTACTCCGCCCACCGCTTGGCGAACCACAGCCCGACGGCTTCGACGCCCTCGAGCACGGCGTAGCCGGCCAGCACCAACCCGACGAGCACGACGGTGGAGGACTTCGCGGCGAAGGCCCGCTGCAGCTCGCCGAGGATCCCCCCACTCTGGCCGTTCGGCCCCCCGACGCCGCCCTGCACCGCGTCCAGAACCCGATAGAACGTCTGACTCAGTGCGGCCCGGTCGGCGGCGAAGAGAAATATCGCCGCGGCGAGCGCACCGAGCACCAGGAAGTGCACGAGCCGGTCGAGGGCGATCAGGCGCAGCACATAGCGGTCCCGCAGCGGCCTTCCGCGCAGTGGCAGGGGGATGTCGGCCCGCTCGGGAAGATGCTCGCGCGCCGGCGTCAGAGGTGGTGGCAGCGGGAGCCAGGCGTCACATCGCACGCAGCGATACCACCGAAGCCCATCACCAGTTTCCCGCACGACCAGGTCATCGACCGGTCTGATATCGGCGACGTCGGTCCCGACCAGCTCATGGCCCTGGACGCCGCAGCCGATCAGCTCGTAGTGAAACCGCGACAGCAGCCGCTTGGGCCGCTCAGTGCCCGGCGGAGATGCACCCTGCCCAACCGCGTCCCGCTGCTCCGCCATCAGTCACCACCAGTGCGTTCGACCCACTCATCCATCGAAAGCTGCGGGACGCGCCTCAAGTGTCCTGCTGTCACCGACGCGATCCTGGCCGAGTCGAGCTACGCGTTGTCGCGGCGACCCTTACGGCGGTCCCATAACCACTTGAGGGTCAACAGCTCCACAATCTTCTTCACCACAACGGTCCTCCGGATTGACGCTTTCACCTAGCCGGGTGGCATTTCTCTCGCGGGCGACGCGCCACCCGGTCGGCGAGCAGGCTCGGGCGGAGCCGGTGCACCGCTACCCGCGGATGCGTATCAAGCAGGCGTGACGTTCTCCGCCTGGGGGCCTTTGGGTCCCTGGGTGATGTCGAAGGTGACCGCCTGGTTCTCTTCCAGGCTCCGGAAACCGGAGGCGTTGATCGCCGAGTAGTGCACGAACACGTCCGGACCGCCACCGTCCTGCGCGATGAAGCCGAAACCCTTTTCCCCGTTGAACCACTTGACCGTACCTGTAGCCACGCCAACTCCTCATGCGTCGTTCCTGCTGAGCGTCCACCATACCGCACGCCGCTCGCGGGAACTTTCGCCGCCTATCCGCGCGGAGATCCGGGTGGCGCTCGCCCGGCGGGCGCCCCCCGAGCACCCGAGCAGGTGTGCAACGCAGGATCACGGCGAGTGCGGACCTGACATCGTGGGTTCACCCTTCCGACGGCTCGGCGCTACCTGACCGCCCTAGCGTCCGGTCCGTCCGGCGGTCTCGTCACCGCCACTTGAGGGAAGGGAGCGGACGGATGGCCCGCACGACTCGCGGATGGCGCTCACCGGTGACGCTCGGGCTGACCTTCCTGGCGGTGGTGGCGCTCGGCGGCACCGCGCTCGCGGCGGTCCAGCGGCACGCCGGGCCGGCGAAGGACGGTACAGCGGTGACGCCGATCGGCTATCAGGTGACGCCCGCGGGCATCCAGACCGACCTCGGGGACCTCCCGCTGGGGGCGGTGGCCTCGCCGGACGGCCGCTGGCTGGTCGTCGGCAACGACGGCCAGGCCACCCAGTCGCTGCAGGTGGTGGACACGGAGTCGGGCAAGGTGACCCAGACCGTCTCCTACCCGGCACCCAAGGCCCTCTACACCGGCCTCGCGTTCGCGCCGGACGGGAAGACGCTGTTCGCCAGCGGCGGGGGCAACAACGTGATCCGCCGCTACGCGGTCGCCGGCGGCGCCCTGACCGAGGGTCCGTCGTTCCCGTTGCCCACGGCCAACCCGGCCGGGGCGAAGGTCAACCCGTTTCCGGCCGGCCTGGCCGCCACCCCCGACGGTGCCCGGGTGCTGGTCGCCGACCAGCAGGCCGACGCGTTCTCCGTGGTCGACGTGGCCACCGGCACCGTGCACACCACCGCGGTCGGCCACCGCCCCTACGGCGTCGTCGTCGCACCGGACGGGCGCACGGCCTGGGTCAGCAACCAGGGCGCCTCGACGGTGTCGGTGCTGGACCTGACCGGGGCCGAGCCGGTGCAGCGCGCCACGATCGCGGTCGGCACGCACCCGAACAAGCTGGTCGCCACCCCGGACGCGAGGACCCTCTACGTCGCCGACGGTGACTCCGACGAGGTCAGCGTGGTCGACACCGCTGCCGGACGGGTGCGCCGGACGATCAGCCTCGCGCCGTATGCCGGCGCCCAGGTGGGCAGTAACCCCGACGCGCTGGCGCTGGCCCCGGACGGCCACTCGCTGTATGTCGCCAACGCCGGCAACAACGACGTCGCCGTGATCGACGTCGCCACGGGCACCGTGCGCGGGCTGATCCCGACCGCCTGGTACCCGACCGCGGTCGTCGCCACCGACCAGAAGCTGTACGTGACCAACGCCAAGGGTCTGGGGGCGGGCCCCAACGACGGCCCTGGCCACCCCAACCCGTATCGCGCCGCCAGGGCGCCGGACCAGTACGCCGGGTCGATGATGGTCGGCACCCTCTCGACCATCGACGTGCCGCGCGACCAGGGCCGGCTCGAGAAGCTCACCGAGCAGGTCGTCACCAACGACGGCTTCGCCCGGGGCGAAACCGTGCGGGCCGGCGCCGGACCGGGCGTCAGCATCGTGCCGCGCACTCCCGGCGAGCACTCCCCCATCCAGCACGTCATCTACGTGGTCCGCGAGAACCGCACCTACGACCAGGAGTTCGGCAGCCTGGGCAAGGGCAACGGCGATCCGTCGCTCAACCTGTTCGGCGACGAGTCCGCGCCCAACGCCCGCGCGCTGCAACGCGACTACGTCACCTTCGACAACTTCTACGCTGATGCCGAAGTCAGCGCCCAGGGCTGGAACTGGACGGTGGCCGCGAACTCCAACCCCTACTCCGAGCAGGTCTGGGCGGCCAACTACTCCGACCGCAACGCCCCCTATCCCGCGGAGAGCTCCGACCCGGCGATCGCACCGAACCGCGACCCTGCCCAGGCCTACATCTGGGACCGGCTGGCCGCGGGCAAGATCTCCTTCCGCAACTACGGCTTCTACGTCGACACCCAGCCCAACGGCTCGGTCAAGGCCACCGACCCGGTCCTCGACGCCGCCACCGACCACGCGTTCCGGGGCTTCGACCTGAGCTGCCCGGACGCACCGAACACGTTCTCCCCCCGCTCCACCACCTGCGGCCGGCCTCGGTTCACCGAGTGGAAGCAGGAGTTCGACGCATACGTCGCGGGCAACAACCTCCCGGCCATGCAGCTCGTACGGCTGCCCAACGACCACAACGCCGGAACCAAGGTCGGGTCGCCGACGCCGCGGGCCTACATCGCGGACAACGACTGGGCGCTGGGCCAGCTCGTCGACACGGTGTCGCACTCGAAGTACTGGGCCTCGACGGCCATCTTCGTCACCGAGGACGACGCCCAGAACGGCCCGGACCACGTCGACGCGCACCGCACGGTAGCCGAGGTCATCAGCCCCTACACCCACACTCGGCGGGTCGACTCCACCTTCTACAGCACGGCCTCGATGCTGCGGACGATGGAGCTCATCGTCGGGCTGCGGCCGCTGACCCAGTTCGACGCCGACGCCACGCCGATGCTCGCCGCGTTCACCGGCAGGCCCGACCCGACCCCGTACTCGGCGACCGAGCCGACCCAGAACCTGCAGGAGGTCAACCCGGTAGCCGTACCCGCGGCGGCGCTGTCCGGTGCGCAAGACCTGAGCCGGGAGGACAAGATCGACGAGGCGGCGTTCAACCAGGCGATCTGGCAGAGCGTCAAGGGCACCGCAGTGCCGATGCCGCCCCCTCAGCACCAGGTGTTCGCCGCGCCCGCCGACGTCCCGCTTCCCGCGGTTCCTCCGGTGCCAGGAGCATCCGCTGCCCGATCCCCGGACCAGGCGGGCGGAGACACCGACGGTTGACTCCGGAGAGTGTCCAGGCCCGCGAGGGTTCCGGCAGGACCGCTTCGTTAGGCCCGGGTTCGCCTGCCCGACGAGTCCTGCTCATGACCTGCTCACCTCGGACAGGTACCCATTCGGGTGACACCAACGGACATCGGTGACGCAGCGACACAGCCGCTGGCCGACCGTCCACGGTTTCTCCCGAGAGGACGCGACGTGACCAGACGAATCACCCGGATCGGGGCCTTCGGCGCCGCGGTGGTCGTGACCGCTGCGCTCGTCACCGCCGGACCGGCTGCGGCACAGGGCAGCGAGTCGGAGCCGGTGACACCCATTCGACACCTTGTCGTGCTCTTCCAGGAGAACGTGTCTTTCGACCACTACTTCGGCACCTATCCGCACGCGGCCAACCCGGCCGGGCAACCTGCGTTCCACGCCGCGCCGCACACGCCCACCGTGAACGGGCTGACCCCGGCGCTGCTGGCGCACAACCCGAACGCCGCCAACCCCACCCGGTTGGACCGCAGCGAGCCGCTGACCTGCGACCAGGACCACGACTACACCGCGGAGCAGAAGGCGTTCGACGGCGGCAAGTTGGACAAGTTCGTCGAGAACACCCAGACCGCGTCGTGCAAGGCACCCGACATCGGCAAGCCCGGCCTGGTCATGGACTACTACGACGGCAACACCGTCACCGCCCTGTGGAACTACGCCCAGCACTTCGCGATGAGCGACAACAGCTACGGCACCACGTTCGGGCCATCGACTCCGGGCGCGCTCAACCTGGTCTCCGGCCAGACCCACGGCGCAACCCCCAGCGCACCGGACGCGGAGGCAGTGGCAGGGGGCAGCGTCATCGGTGACCCGGACCCGACGTTCGACGACTGCTCCGCCGGCACCACGGTGAAGATGGACCCGGCCAACCGCAACATCGGCGACCTGCTCACCGCGAAGAAGGCCACCTGGGGCTTCTTCCAGGGCGGCTTCCGCCCGACCACCCCGTTCGACCCGGCGACCGGGGTGAAAGCCGCCTGCAAGAGCGCCCACACCAACGTCGGCGGCGCCTCGGTCGGCGACTACAGCGCCCATCACGAGCCGTTCCAGTACTACGCGTCGACGGCAAACCCGCACCACCTGCCGCCGTCCTCGACCGCCGCGATCGGGCACGACGACGCCGCGAACCACCAGTACGACCTGTCCGCCTTCAACGCGGCGCTGCATGCCGGGAACCTCCCTGCGGTCTCCTTCGTCAAAGCAGCCAAGTACCAGGACGGCCACGCCGGCTACTCCGATCCGCTCGACGAGCAGCGCTTCCTCGTCGAGGAGATCAACGCCCTGCAGCACTCCAAGGACTGGGGCTCGACCGCGGTCGTCGTCGCCTACGACGACTCCGACGGCTGGTACGACCACCAGGCCGGCCCCCTCGTCAACCCCAGCCAGTCGCCACCGGACGCCCTCACCGCGCCGGGCGTGTGCGGGTCGACCAGGACGCCGATGGGCGGTTTCCAGGACCGCTGCGGCTACGGCCCCCGGTTACCGCTGCTGGTGATCTCGCCGTTCGCCAAGCGGAACTTCGTCGACCACACGGTGACCGACCAAGCCTCGATCCTGCGCTTCATCGAGGACAACTGGCTGTCCGGACAGCGGATCGGCGGCGGCTCGTTCGACACCCGCGCGGGGTCGCTCGCCGCCATGCTGGACCTCCACCACCCCAAGCCCGGCACACTGCTGCTCGACCCCGCCACCGGCACTCGCATCGCCGACGGCGGCTGATCCGCTACGTTCACGCTGAAGTTAGGCTCCCAGCCCCAATGCGCGGTTGCCCTTACAGGCGGGGATCGCGCTGCCCCGGCTGGTAGGACCCGGGCTCTGGGGAGCGACTGCTGATCGCCAGCCGGTTCCAGGCGTTGATCGCGACGATCGCCCAGATCAGGCTCGCCAACTCGCTCTCGTCGAACCGCCGCGCGGCCTCGTCGTAGACCTCGTCGGGCACGTGGCCCTCGTTGACCAGCGTGACGGCCTCGGTCAGCGCTAGGAGGGTGCTGAAAAAGTCGATCTGACGGACCGATGCAAGTCGCTGACCTGCGGCTATTCAGCCGGGCCAGTCCAGAATCCGGGGTTTTTCATCGGCCTCCTAGCGCGGCGCGCTCGCGTTCGGTGAAGAACGGCGTCTCGGGCCACGCATTCAGGGCGTAGATGCGTTGCTCACTCTCACCGGCGGCGCGGGCGTCCTTGGTGTGCATGTCAAGACAGAAGGCGCATCCGTTGATCTGCGACGCTTAGATCTTGACCAGCTCGTACAGCGTGGGGTCGAGGCCGGAGCGGCGCACTTCCGCCTCCAGCGCGCCCATCCGCTGGTAGATCTTCGGGGTGATCTCGGGAAGCTTCAGTCGTGCGTCCACCTCCGACCTTAGCGGCCGTCTGCCCTGCCCGCACGTAGCGCCGTCTCGATGGGCGGCACGTCGCCCCGCAACGGCGCGTGAAGCTCCCAGAAGGTTGTGCTCGATCGTCAGGCTCTCGAAAGGTTCAGGGTCTTGAACTCGCCGTTCCGGAGGCCGTCGAGGAAGCATTCGTGCTCGATGGGCGTGAAGCGCAGGTCGGCTGGAAGGTGCGGTTGGATCGGGATGTGGCCGTGAAGATCCAGATGACCGTCTGAGTGGATGGTCGCGTATATCGACCCGATGGTGACTGCGCTGTGCGGGCGGGGGCCTTCGTCGTGACTGGCGTTGAGCAGGACCTCGCAGAGCTGGGTCCACTGGGCGTCGTCGAGCTTGAGGACCGGTCCGTGTGGTGCGTGTTTGGAGTCGCGGATGTAGTAGGCGTCGCGGATCATCACTTCGACGCAGGCGTATGCGTTGTCGCTGCGCCGTGCCTTGATCCACTGCGGCTGCGGGTGTGTCCGGTTCGCGCGGGGCGGGTTGGTCATGGGAGCTCCTCGGTGGCGTGTTTGATCAGTTCGATCGAGTCGGTGACGTCGAGCGCGGCCTCGGCTGCTGCGGTGTGGGCGAGGCTGTACTCGTGGACGACTGGTGGATCGTCGATCAGCTCGGTCGAGCTGACGCTCTCCGACCAGACGAGGGTGGGGATGCGTGCATTGGGGAAGCTGAGGAGGTGAAACGCCGAGGCGCCCATGGCGGGGTGACCGGTGACGGTGAAGGGGATGACGCGCACCTCCACCCGGGGGTGGTGCTGTTCGACCTGCGCCACCAGGTGGGTGAGCTGCTCGGCGAGCACGTCGGGGCCGCCGACCTGCTGGCGGATGGCGGCCTCGCTCATCACGACAGACAGCGCGACCGGGTCCGGGCCGGTGAGTCGTTGTTGGCGGATGAGGCGGGCCTGCACGCGGCGTTCGACCTCGGCTTGGCGGATGTAGGCGCCGCCGGCCTGAATGACCGCGCCGGCGTAGTCGGGTGTCTGGAGCAAGCCGTGGATCAGCCCACAGCCGAAGGAGTAGATGGACTCGCAGCCGTACTCGAACCCGAAGAAGCGCAGAACCTCCGCAGAGAAGACGGGGCTGAAGGCCGCGAACGGACCGCGTTGGGTGCCCTGCTCACGCAACGCGAGGAGCTCCTGGGTGTCCGGGGCGCCGAACTCGAGCCGTTCGGCGATGGCGGTGAGCTTGTCGATGGCCGGGATCTTCTTCCCCGTCTCGACCTGGCTCAGGAACTGCGGTGTGCATCGGGCGGTGCGGGCAACGTCGGCGCCGCCCAACCCCAGCGTCTCCCGCCGCTCCCGCAGGCGGCGTCCCAGCTCGTGAGCTGCGACGACAGAGGACACGGGTGCCACAACGTCCTCCCTACCGTCTCGCCACCATGCGAGCCCATCGACGCGACAGCACGAAGTTAACCAGGTGGGGTTTGACAGGACGGTTGCCAACCGTAAGTTAATTAACTAGCGTAATCACCATGAACTTCTTCGGTGGAACGCAGATGATGAGCGGTAGTGACCGACGTCGATCCCCGCGGTCGATGCAGGCGACGGTCCCATGGCGAACACGCCGCTCGGACGACCGTCAACCGACTCATCGAACAGGTGTCGGATGGTGGACCTCGCAGCCCGCGCTGCGCCGGCGCCGGCGTTGTCTTCAGCCCTCCGCGCTGAGCACTCGCACGGGGGCAGCGCCCGCACGCCATCGCGGCGACCCGAACCAATCACCGCCGACACCATCACGGCGGATTCCCGCCATCCCCTCGACGACGCGGTGGGCTACCCCCTGGACCAGTGTCGACCACGGGCGCTGCCGATGAGCACCTATCACCTTCAGGCGCGACTGCTCACCGGCCCGCTGCACCCGCCCACGCGCAACGAGCTGCGCACCGCCGAGAGCGACAACTGGGACGAACTCAGCACGATCGCCGACCAGCTCGTCGCGGACGGGTTCACCGTGTGGCTGTTCGACCACGGCACGCGCACCACAATTTCCGGCGCCAGCGACTATCGCCTGATCACACACCTCCGTCCCAAGCCGTCCGCTCCCCAGGTGAAGGTTCCGGCCACCTCCCCTCATTCCACGCCGCGCCGGTGACGGTGTGTTCCGCGGCGAGCAGATCCTCCAGTTCGCGGACCGCCTCCGGGAGCTTCTCGGCGAACACGGACATCTGCTCGCGCACCGCCCGCGGGGTGCTCAGGTAGAGCTCGAAGCGATCGGGGAGCAACGCGTAGCCGACGCCGATGCACGTGCGGCTGGTCGACCCGAAACCGAAGTACTGGACGTGGGTGGACCCTACGGCGCTGGTGCTCAGGTAGTCGTCCCGCATCGTCAGCCAGCCGGGCGAGTCGTACAGGGCGAGCGGCTCGGTCACGCCGAGCTCCGCGCCGCGCCGCTGCTGGATCAGCTGCAGCTCCCACAGGTGCTGCTCGGGCGCGTGCCCCGCCTGGCACTCCCGCGCGCGTTCCACGTGCTTCTCGGCGGCGGCCCGGAACGCTGCCCTGCGGGTCCGCTCGTCGGCCTGCGCGTCGTCCATCGCGGTCACGAACGCCACCACCTCCGGCGTGACGACGCGCATCGCCTCGGTGCGCCCGTGCCGGTAGTGCCGGGTGGCGATCGACTCGTAGGTGGCACCCACGTGGCCCTTGGCGCGCTGGTGGGCGAGCTGGAAGGCCAGCTGCGCGAAGGCGTCGGGCGAGCACCGCAGCTGCTTGGCCCGTTCGCTGGTGAAACCCTCGATCGACAGGACGGCGGACGCGGTGTCGGCCGCGTACGCGGCGAACGCGGCAGCGGCAGCCCGCACATCGGCCCGCAGCCCGGTGTCGAGCACGAAGTCCAGCCGCACACAGGCCGGAATCCCCTGCGTCTGCGCGCCCGACCGGCGTGAGTGGCCCTCCGCCGAGGAACCCAGGACCGCGTCGATGAAGCTCACAATGGTGGTGCCGTCCAGCCTGCAGTGCTCGCCGTTGAGGCCCGCCGTCCCGTCCCCGAAGACGATCAGCGACAGCGCCTTGTCGAACCACCGGTTGCCGCTGTCGCCGTGCAGCAGCAGATCGCACGCCTCCCGGGGACCCTCGGGGGTGGTGTCCTCGAGGCACAGGCAGAACAGCGCGGTCTCCACCGCGTCGAGCTTCTCCGCGTTGCCGGGATCGCAGTCGAGCAACGCCTGGCGGCTCGCCGCCCACTCCGCCCGCGCCTTGGTGGTGAGGTGCCCGACGGCCGTGCCCGGCGCGGCCGGGGCCGCGCCGGCCGCCAGGACCGCGCGCAGCCCGGCCGTAATCTCGTCACGGGTGTGCGGACGGCCGTTCGGGCCGATCACGTCCAAGCGGAACATGGTGCCGCAGTGCAGGACCACGATGTGGTGCTCCCGGGACGGGCCCGGCCAGTCGGCGCTGTAGGGCGTGCGGGCGCGGTCCTGCACCGGTCCGGGGATCCGGGTGGCCGAGAACAGGTACTTGTGCTGCTCCATGGACAGGGCCCGTCCCCGCTGGACGGCCGGCGCGACGAGCTGCTCGTCGATCAGGAGCTTGTAGTCGACGGCCGCGGCGACGAGTCCCGCCGCCCGCTCCACCTGCCCCTGGTCGGAGTCCTCGACGAGGAAGAAGAAGTTCGCGTTGAGCGCGATGCGGTCGCGGCGGCCCAGGTACCGGTAGGTCCAGAACGCGTCGAGCCAGCTGTGCACCCCGTCGGCGGCATCGTACTGCTCGAGTGCGGCGTGCAGCGTGCGCGCGGGGCTGTCGGGACGCAAGAACTCCCGCACCGCGGACTCGGTCGTGGCCCGCTCCTCGGCGGTCAGCAGCGGTGCGCACCACTCGAGGAACCTCTCGCAGCTCTGCTCCAGGGTGGGCAACGGCACGCGGGGCAGACGATCCTCGTTGTCGAAGGTGCGGGGCGACAGTTCCTGGCTGGTGTGCACGATCATCCTTGATCTCGGTGGTCGGAACGGCGAACGGGCCCGGCGGCCCTCTAATCCATCAGCTGGTCGCCCCGCACCGCGCGGCCCTCGGCGGCCAGGTGCGCGGGTGCGACGCGGCCGAAGAGCTGCCGCGTCCGCGCGACGGTGCCGATCACGCCGGAACGCTCGCTGTAGGCGAAGATCGCCGAGTGCCGCGCCGTGTTGCCGGCCACCGGGGTCACGCGGTGCAGGGAGTAGCGGCCGGTGAACAGCTGGAGATCGCCCGGACGCAACGCGAGGCGACGGACCAGGTGCTCACCGCGTCCGGCCAGCACGGCGCGGACGTCGTCGAAGTTCTCCGCTCGCGCCGACCTGATGTTGGGGCAGTACTCGAACACTCCCCCGGTCTGCGGCACCTGGGTGAGCATGCTGACCGTGAACTCGTTCGTGTCGAAGTGCCACGGATGCGCCCGTCCCGGGGTGACGACGTTGAGGCACAACCCGGCCAGCGGGTCCGCCAGCTCGTGGACCCGGGGCAGCGCCAAGCAGCCGGCGACGAAGTGCTGGAACAGTGGGCTGGTGTAGAGCCGGTGGATGAGGAACTCGTCGGGGATCGCGTCGCGCGCCACGAACGCGTTGCCGCGCTCCATCGTGGTATTGGCCGGATGACCGTCCGGCAGTGCCGGGTCCGCATCGGTGTTGTACGCGTTGACCGTCTCGACGTCGTAGTACGCCCGAGCTGCGATCTCCCCGCACTCCCGCTGCAGCACCTCACGCAGGGCGGGGCGCACGAAGTCGGGCAGCACGGTGGCGCCGACGGTCCGCAGGTCCTGCCGGACGCGAGAGACGACGTCCCGCCAGCCGGCGCCGGCCGGCTCCGACAGGGGATAGCGGGCGGTATCCACCACCTGTTCGACCAGGCGAGCGGCCGATGCTCTCATCAGCATCCTCTCTGCGGGGGTGGAGCACGGCGTGCCGACGCGACGCCGCTGCGCACACATGGCGGCAAGGCACTCCCCGGGGACTCGCACAGAACCAGACCTGAGCAACGAGTGGATGTGATGTGCGGTGATCCCCGTGCTCGGAGGTGTCGCGAGCGTACCGTCGGAGAGGGTGGCGGTCGCGGCCCGGTGGGTGGGAGCTGCCGCATTCCCGGCTCTCCCAGCGTCGAGGTCGACCGGCGCACTGCGACGGCCCGAGCTATACCTGACCTGCACCAACCAGCACTTGTTGTCGCAGCCCGCTCTTGTCATGATCAGCGGTCGTTGTCACCAACCAGGTCAGCTGTCAGTGAGAGGAGCGACCATGTCGGACGCACCAGAGCAGGTCAGTTTCGAGATGGACATCCAGCCGCTCTTCTCCCAGCGGGACCATGAGGCCATGCAGATCATGTTCGATCTGTGGGACCACGAGTCCGTCCAGGAGTACGCGGATGCCATTTTCGACCAGCTCACCGCCGGGCGGATGCCGTGCTACGGCAGCTGGCCCGAAGAACAGGTCGTCCTTTTCCGCCGCTGGATGGAAGGCGGCATGCTCCCCTGACCACCAACGGTGGGCGCGGCAGGGTTCGAACCTGCGACCGCTCGGGTGTAAA